>JBNMHN010000159.1:0-1012 GCA_050872805.1 Clostridia bacterium | reverse complement strand
CGCAAGGGCGCGTGCCGAAACGTGAATGACGCACGGTAACTGTTCTCCCGCAATCTTGTACATATCAGGAATCATCAGCAATAGCCCTTGACTCGCCGTAAACGTCGTAGCCAGCGCGCCGCCGCGCAAATTCCCGTGCAGTGCGCCCGCAACGCCCGCTTCGGACTGCATTTCGTACACATCAACAGTGTGCCCAAATATATTCTTTTCGCCCGCATTTGTCCACGTGTCGCAAAGTTCCGCCATAGTGCTAGACGGCGTGATAGGGTAAATCGGGGCACATTCGCTAACTTTGTACGCGATGCGCGCGCACGCCGTGTTGCCGTCCATAGTCATAAACTGCACAAATTGCATTCCGCAATTAGTTTTTTGTGCGCAGTAAGGCGTAGCGCCTGCTTTAAACACTGTCGCTTTGACCTTTTCTGTTGTAGCGGGTTCAATTACGCACGCCTTTGCGCTGCTCTCGCTATCTAATAGGGTAGAGTCTAATTTATTGTTTTCTATACTATCATTCATAATAATTCTTCCTTCAACTTATACTATTATATATGAATTTCGACATTTTAGCAAGCAATAACACATTATAATGATAAAAAATATACTCACGACTATTGACAAAATTTTGTAATTAGTGTATAATATGCGTAAAGAGAGGATGAGAAGAATGATTAACTTACTTGAGTATAAAAGAGAAACTCACAACAAAGATTTTTTCCGTGCCGTGCGCAACGATAGTAGCATAGCAAAAAGAGTAGGGACGTATGCCGTTTCGTCAGTCATCGTCGGAGGACTCGCGGGTGCAATTTTCTTGCTCCCAGCAGTTGGACCACTCGTCGCAGCGCCAACATTGCTAACCGCATTGTCTTATAGTGGCAACTTAGTTCTTGCAGGGCTCGCTGGCGGCGTCGGCTACAGCATTCACCGCTCACTCTTGCACAAAGATAACGTGCTTTCAAAGGCGGAGAAAAAGCTGCAAAAAGCTGCAAAGATTGAAAAGAAGTTTGCCGATTAT
>JBNMHN010000158.1:0-1032 GCA_050872805.1 Clostridia bacterium | reverse complement strand
GCCTAAAATCACTTGACAGGGGGGGGGGGGGTAGTGGTATACTACATATCGAGGAAGGAGAAAAACGAATGATAAACATATATTACTGCACGGATAAAAAGTTGTTTACGCAGCAAGTTATGAGCATTGTGAGTTTGGTAGAGCATACCGATGAGGCGCTGAATGTTATCAACCTTACGCTTGAAGTTCCTGAATTTGTTGCAAAAAGCAAAAAGACATCCGCTGAACAAGATGCGTACCTAGATGGCATCTTGAAAGCGAAAAATCCTAATAGTAGTTGGAAATCAATTGATGTTTCCGATTTGTTTAGACAATATTTGTTGTCGGGGCCAAATATGTACAACAAATACTATAGTTATTTTGTGGTTGTTCGCTTGCTTGCACATTTAGTGCCTGAAATCGGTGACAAAGTTATCTATCTTGACGCGGATACTTTATTTAATGGAGATATAAAAGAACTTTGGGACATAGATTTGAAAGACAAAGAGTTTGCGGGCAGAATTGACTCAGGGCGCGTTGGTTATAAGTATTTGCAAAGCGGCGTTATGCTATTAAATATGAAAGCAATTAGAGAAAACAAACGTTTTGAACGCGCGTGCAAACTTGTCACAACGAAAAAGTATTATTTTTATATTGATATGACCGCAATCAACCACTCAATACCAAGCAAAAAGAAAATGATTTTCAGTACGCGTTTCAATAGTTATAAATACAAGAAAAATTGTGTTGTGTATCACGTGTGTGGTTTGAGAGAGGGCAAAATTCCGCTTACGAAAAAATGGTTTCATCGTATAAAAACGGATGAACTAGAACTTTTTGCAAAACATCAGCCTGAGTATAAGCAACTTGTTGATGATATGCACACAAGAATGAAAGAAAATCCTGAAATTTTCAATTAATTAAATTATAGATAATGAAAAAATTTTAGTTAAAAAAAATACAAAAAATAGTTGAATATATTTTTCTATGATAGGACGGCGGTGCGCCGTCCTTTTTCACAAGTGGGGTGGGGTGTTTCATATAGTAGTTTAG
>JBNMHN010000157.1:0-1035 GCA_050872805.1 Clostridia bacterium | reverse complement strand
CGTTACATTTATATAGGTTACCGTCAAAAACCTCCAAAATAGCGCCAGTGTCAATGTCACTGATTGGGTGTCCGAGCGCGCCAAATTCGTGGGTATCTTTTTTTATATACGTCATTGTGCCGATGCCGCTGGCGTCGTCGCGTACCCAAAGACCTAGTTTGTAGGCGTTGCTTTCTTTGTCAAGTTGCGGTTTGACTGTTGTATAAAAAGTTGCGCCGTTGCGCTTGCATTTAACAACAAGTTCTTTGCCGACAAATTGCGGGTCGTTTATCACTTTGCTGATTTTTTCCGCTTGTTCGATACTTTCGCCCTCTATTTCGCAAATGATGTCCCCGAGCGAGAGGCTACTTGCAGGAACGGCGTTGCCGTTGTCGGTCAAGATTGGGTTTTGCCCGACAATCACGACGCCTTTTGACTGGAGCGTTATGCCGACGGTTTTGCCGCAAGCGTAAATTTCGTCGTTTTCGACTTTGTGCGCGTCTATTTCTTTGATTTTTATGCCAAGGTACTTGACTTCTACTGTTCCGCGCGAAAAACTGCCTGTTGCGGTGGCTGCGGTTGTGCTTGGTTTATATTGCGCGCTGATGATTCCGCTGTAGTTGTATTTGCTCATATCGCCATTAATGATGACGGCGTCGGGCAGTTTGTGTGCAACAAAAAATGGATACGCTACCACGAGCGCGGCAAAAAAACATAAAAAACAGCCTGCGACTATTCCCCAAATTCGTTTTTTACTCAATGTGTTCTCCTTTTAGATTAGTTTGCTTAAAACTTTGAAAAATATTAGAATTTTTAGCATTTTATTTTGCCAAAATCTTGCATTTATTGTTTTTATTTGTTATAATGTAATCAAATTAAGACATATTGAGTTTTTAGCATCTAATTTTTTTAGCATTTATTTCACTTTTTTGCGCGCGGCAAAACTGCCGTGGTTTTGACAAACAATTTTGAAAGTTGCTAAGATAAGCACGTGTACGTGCGTTTTTGACGAGCATTGTTTAGAAAAAATTTCGCGCAAGTTATTACTTAATGTAT
>JBNMHN010000156.1:0-1253 GCA_050872805.1 Clostridia bacterium | reverse complement strand
ATATAGAAATCATACAAACTACATTAGCAACCAATCTAAAACATTAATTTGCTGAATGCCATTATGCGATGTAGGGGGTTCATTGTCCATAGTCAGCAAAAATTTTGGATTGTGGTCAGCAATGTTTTGCAAAGGCGCAAGTTCGCGCTTTAAAGTGTTGTCATCCATTACCGAATACGATACTTGAAAATAAGATACATTGCCGTTATAATCTTTTGTGATAAAATCAACTTCCGTTGCACCGACCTTGCCAACATAAATTTGGTATCCGCGTCTCAAAAGTTCAAGGTAAACAATGTTTTCAAGAATATGTCCGCGGTCAATATTGCTTGCTCCAAGCAAATAAAACCTAAGCCCAACATCGGCAAGATAGTACTTGTCTAGCATTTGCAAATATTGCTTGCCCTTGATGTCGTAGCGCCCAACTTTGTACATTAGCAAACTATCAGTTATTGCGGATAAATAATTTTCGACGGTGTGATTTGAAATTTTTCTATTCATACTCGTCAAGGTGTCGGATATTTTCTTTGCCGATATAGGGTTTCCTATGTTGTCAAACAAAAATGCAATCACGCTTTTCAGCATTGAAACGTCGGCAATTTTATTCCTTTGAACAATATCATTCAAAACAACCGTATTAAATAAGCCGTCAAGGTATGTGTAAATCTGGTTTCGTTCCTTGAGACTGACGGCGTAAGGGAAGGAACTATTTTGAATGTAGTTTGCATACGCTTCCGCCTTTGTCAAATTTAGCGAATCAACTGCGCCATAGTATTCCTTGAATGAAAGGGGCAACATTTTGAGTTCTACATATCGCCCCGAAAGTAAAGTCGCAAGTTCGCTTGACATAAAATACGCGTTAGACCCCGTAATGTAAACATCCGCATTTTTCTTTATAAACAAACTGTCAACCGCTTTTTCAAAATGCTCTACGTGCTGAATTTCGTCAAGAAATATGTAATTCACCTTGTCGGGCAACATTTTTTCTTGTACATATTCGTAAAGCGCCTTATAATTGCAAAGGTTTTCAAAAGCCGTATCCTCAAAATTAATTGATATAATTTGACTTTCAAGTACGCCCGTTCCTCTCAAATAGTCTTTGTACAGTTCAAATAATGTGGATTTTCCGCATCGTCTAATGCCGCTCACAACCTTGATTACTGCTTTTTCTTTCCATTCTTTTAAAAAATTTAAATACGTTGGTCTATCTATCATTTTGACATCTCCCTTATATTTTATTGATTATATTATAT
>JBNMHN010000155.1:0-1264 GCA_050872805.1 Clostridia bacterium | reverse complement strand
TTTGTAGACGGCGCAAGGTCAGCGCTTCCACCAATGAGATTTTTTAAATCATCTTTCAAGAAATTCAATACCTTTCCAGCGGCTGCACGCGTACTAAGGTCATAAAACCAGTTTTGGTCGAAAAGTTTTGTTTGAATTGCTTTGATATTGACGGGCGCAAAAAGTTCATTTGAAAGAAAATTCCTCAATTTTTTAGAGTTTTCCGCATAATACGCTTTTCTGCGCTTTGCGCTCTCGTCTACAAGCGCTTTTGTAGACTTGCTAAACTTCCAATCACGGATTTCGACCCCAAGTTTGTCACGCAAGTAGTCAAGCCCTTGCTCATTTAGGGCGCTGCCGTGAATTTTGGGGGTATCCTCAAGTTCGCAACCATAGCCAAGCTTTGTCTTGCAGATAATGAGGCTCGGTTTCTCGCCTTGCTCTTTTGCACGCGAAATTGCTTCGCTTATTGCGACGCTATCATTTCCATCCTCAACTTCGACGACGAAAAAGCCTTGCGCTTCAAAACGCTGACGCAAGTTGTCCCCAAGCGCTAGCTCCGCACGACCTTCAATCGTCATATTGTTGCTATCTAGCAAAACAATCAAGTTGTTGAGTTTCCAAAGTCCAGCAAGTGAGCAGGCTTCATAACTAATGCCTTCCGATATATCGCCTTCGCCAACCAAAACATAGGTATAATGCTTGTAAAAGCCGTCACTAACTTTTGTCGAAAGCGTGTGAAGCTTCTTTTCGCAAAGCGCCATACCAATGGCATTTGCAATACCTTGCCCGAGCGGCCCCGTCGTGACTTCGACGCCTGAAGCACCATAATCAGGGTGTCCAGCACACTTACTGTGTAGTTGTCTAAAACTCTTTAGGTCATTTACCGAATAATCATAACCGAACATATGTAGCGTTGCATATAGCAATGCGCTGCCGTGCCCTGCGCTCAAAACAAACCTATCTCTCATCATCCATTTTTCGTCTTTGGGGTTAAAGTTCAAGTGGTCGTTGAACACCGCAAACATAATAGGTGCAGCGCTAAGCACAATGCCTGTGTGCCCCGACTTTGCGTTTGCAATTTCCATTGCGCCAAGCACGCGCAACTCATTTATCGCGATTTCTCTATCCGTCATATCAATTCTCCTAACAATATAATATTTTAGCAAATTCCTAAAAAATAACCAACCATTTTAAAGATAAAACACGAAATTCACTGCACTCGTTGACCGTGTTAATTCTCAAAGTGAATTCCATAGTGGAATTTGATGTGGAATTTACTTTG
>JBNMHN010000154.1:0-1289 GCA_050872805.1 Clostridia bacterium | reverse complement strand
GCACTATATGAAATTAGGTACATAGTTAATTTACTATGTACCTTTTTTGTGGTGGAAGCTGCAACTTCAACATTAAAATAAATATAGCCTTATTATTTATGGTAAGGTACTACCCCCCATTGTCATTTCGACCGAAAAAGGCTTGTCAAAGCCTTTGTAGTGGAGAAATGACAATAAAGAAAGTATCTTACCACTTTTTATTTTGCTTTGAAAATTCAATGCGAGTTTGTTTATACAAGTGATTCGCGCGACGGGTCGACATATGGCAAGTTGCAAATTTTGTCAAGCAATTCGTCATCGCCCGCGATAAGTTGTTCGCGCTCAGAATTAGTAATTGTTTGGACATTTAGATAAACGATATATCCTTTTCTTGTATGTATTACAAAGTAGTCATTTTCGTTTGTACCTATAGCAACTGCCGAATGTTTTGAACCATTAATCAAATGTTCGAATAATATTGTTGAGCCTCTCACAACCGCTCCCCCGCTATAAATAATTTCAGCCGCTTCAGCAAATACTCTGCGCGGCCAGCCAAACTCATAGTCTTCGTCACAAGTAAACTTCCAGTCTTTAGGCACACGCATATATAGTTCGATACCGCAAAGTTTGTCAGGTAAAAAATTATTTTTAAAAGTAGATAACCCTGTCGTCATCAATAAACGGTGGTCAGTTTCTTCTCTAGGTTCAACGTCCACCATACAAAAGATGCTCCCATCATTTTCAAGTGCGATGCCGTCGTGAATTATACCAATGTCATCACAAATGTAGTCTAATACCTTATCTATTTTCTTAAGTGCTTTTTTTATTCTCATAGTAATTTCGCCTTTATGGTAAATATTATAGCACACATTTTCTATTTTTTCAACTGTATTATGCTGTTTTTGCACAAAAAATTGCACTTTCTCTATTTCTACAATTGGATTAGGCAAATTAAAAAATAGTAATAAATAACAATACTATTTTTAGTGGGGCTTTCCCCACCCAAGTATCAAAGTTGCTAAAATGCACGCCGATTCGCCGTCCACACAAGTCTCTGACGCGTAGGAACAGTACCTGCAGCAGTGCAGAAATATACTAGAAAAAACACTTTTAGTAAATTAACTATGTTCCAATACCATATAGTGCAGTAAACTAAGCCCACAGCAGTAGGGCTTTCCAATTCGAGTGCAAAAGTTGCTAGATTGCACGCAAATTAGCCGTCCGCACAAGTCGCCGACGCGTAGGGGCAGTATCTGCAGCAGCGGGGCTTTCCCCGCCGCACAAAAAAAACGGATGAGAATGTTCTCATC
>JBNMHN010000153.1:0-1304 GCA_050872805.1 Clostridia bacterium | reverse complement strand
CGTGCGGTTTGCTTGCAAACTGGTTTCACCTCTTGCTTTTCATTTTCAGCAGGGGATACTTCGCTGTCTTTACTGATTGGGTCAAAATTAGTTGTCTCAGTCTTGGAAATCGGCTTGTCATTTCCGTCAATAGTCGTTTTTTCTGCTGATGTTTTTGCTTCTTCAACCTCTACGTTGTCGTATTTAACATATCTATCTTTCACACTTGCTGGCGCAACGTTGTAAGATAAGCATTGCAAGTACAATGGGGAAGAAACGTTTACTTTTTTATATTTAATAGGTGCATAAATCATAATGAATAATCTCCTTTGTTTTTATTGTGAGTTGTGAATGCGCTATAGTCAGCAATCATAGAATCATTAATTTTGATAAAGTTGGATGAAAAGTTGTTTATGTACTTGATTTTGTTAATCAAATCTTTTTTGCAGTAATAAAAGTTTGGTAGGCTTTGTTTGTTAAAATCTTCATTTGCAGGAAGCCCTTGCGTCAAATTTTCCAAAGTTTTGTCCTTGATGCAGTACTTTTGAATGCCGAGAGCCAAAAATGTATAGCATTGTGCACAGTTTTTCAAATGCAAGTTAATATTTCTGCGAACATTGACTTCGCGCTTTGCATAACAATCAATATTTTTTAGTAGTAAACTGACTTGATTGTTCATCAATGCTTTCAAAACTCTTGATTCTTGCGTCGTGCCACAATCTACGAGTCTTGCAAATTCTTTGACATTAGCATCAAATGAAATTTTATCCCGATTGACCGAAGTGTCGTAAAATTTAGTCAGCAAAAACATTTGTTCATAAATATTTTTTCTATCTTTTTCAACTTGGCTCAAAATGTATTTTGATGCCGTCAAAAAGGATAATTTATCATCGCATTTCGGTAATTTATCAATCGGTTGCACTTCAAAATCAAGTTTTTCGAGAGCATAGTCCGTCAACTTGTTTTCCAATTTCTTCATACAACTCCTCATTTACGACATATTATATCATTAATAATATTATATGTCAATATTATTTTTTTAATTTATATAAAATTTTACGTTATTTTTCTAAGTGTTAAATCTCAAAGTAAATTCCACAGTGAAATTTGAAATTATGCTTACTAAGGGCTCAAAACATAGTTTTACCTTGAATTGACTTGAAAAAATGTTGCACGTGTGTTATAATACAAAAAAGGGAACAAATGATAAGAATTTTTGCGCGCCGCCCATTACTTTTTGCCGCTCTAACGATGTGCGCGGGCGCTGGGCTGGTTTTGACTGGATATTATGACGACAATTTGGTAGCATTCATTGTGATAATGCT
>JBNMHN010000152.1:0-1339 GCA_050872805.1 Clostridia bacterium | reverse complement strand
CCATATAAGGTAGAACTTATCAAAGATTTGCCAGAGGGCGAAACAATCACAGCATACCGCTGCGGCGATTTCATCGACCTTTGCCGCGGCCCGCACGTCGACGAGTTCAAGTACCTGCGCAATGTTGCATTCAAGCTTGACAAATCGTCAACAGCATATTGGCGCGGCAGCGAAAAGAACAAAATGCTCCAAAGAATTTACGCTTTTGCGTTCCTTGAAAAAGACGAACTCAAAGCGCACCTCAAGTTTATCGCCGAAGCAAAAGAGCGCGACCACAGAAAACTTGGACCCGCACTTGACTTGTTTATGCTCGCCGACACCGCACCGGGGATGCCATACTGGTTGCCAAAGGGTTGGAAATTGTTTAACACAATGATTGATTTTTGGCGTGAAGAACACGAAGCGCGCGGCTATGAAGAAATTAGTTCGCCGCAAATCAACAGCCGCCAACTCTGGATAACAAGCGGGCACTGGGATCACTACCGCGACGATATGTTCTCAATCGCAACGGAAGAGGGCGAAACACCATTTGCCGTCAAGCCTATGAACTGTCCAAACGCAATGATGGTCTACAAGCGCAAGTTGCACAGTTATAGAGATTTCCCAATTAGATACTCCGATTGCGACGTTTTGCACCGCAAAGAGGGTTCGGGAACATTGCACGGCTTGTTGCGCGTTCAAATGTTTAGACAAGATGACTCGCACAACTTCATTCGTCCTGACCAAATCGAAAGTGAAATCGAAAGCATTTTTGAAATCGCGGACAAATTCTATAAAATATTTAATTTGACATACCGCTGTGTATTGTCGACGCGTCCAGACGACTTTATGGGTGACCCAGCACTTTGGGATGAGGCGGAACGCGTTCTTGGCAACGTCCTTGAAAAGCGCTTTGGCAAAGACGGCTACCAACTCAATGAGGGCGACGGCGCGTTCTATGGGCCAAAGATTGACCTACTGATGAAAGACGCACTCGGTAGAGAATGGCAAACGGGTACAATTCAACTTGACTTCCAACTTCCGCGCAACTTTGACTTGACGTACACGGACAAAGACGGCTCAAGACAAACGCCAGTTGTTGTGCACAGGGTTATATATGGCTCATTTGAGAGATTTATCGGTATCTTGATTGAGCACACGAAAGGGGAGTTTCCACTATGGCTCAGCCCAGTGCAAGTTGGCATTGTTCCTGTTTCGGAAGAACAGTTTGACTACGCGCAAGAGGTTGCAAAGACGCTGAAAGCGCACAAGATTAGGGTAGAAACCGACCTTCACGACGGCGGTATGGGTGCGAAAGTGAACAACTTTAGAAAGATGAAGACACCATATACTGTTATTG
>JBNMHN010000151.1:0-1495 GCA_050872805.1 Clostridia bacterium | reverse complement strand
TTTGTACATTCTAAAGTAGTTTTGGAACGTAATCGTCGCGAGTGTGGCGCTCTCGTCCTTGACTTCGACGCCCTCTTTCGCCTCGATTGCTTGGTGCAAACCCTCGCTCAAGCGGCGGCCGGGCATAAGACGCCCAGTAAATTCGTCAACCAAAACAACTTCGCCGTCTTGCACAATGTAGTGCGTATCGCGGAACTTGCGCGTGTTTGCAATGAGCGCGTTGTTGATGAATTGGTTGAGTTCCATATTGTCGACGTCATATAGGCTCTCGATTTTATAAAACTTTTCCGCTTTTTCAATACCGCTGTCGGTCAAGCGAACTCTATCTTTCTCTTCGTCGATTTCATAATCGTCCGCTTTCAATGTCTTAACAAACCTATCTGCAGTCTTGTAGTCCTCGCTAGATTTAAAGCCGCGCCCCGAAATAATGAGCGGTGTGCGCGCCTCATCAATCAAGATGCTGTCGACTTCGTCGATAACTGCGTATTCGTGCCCGCGCTGAACCTTTTGATTGAGGTCGCTAACCATATTGTCGCGCAAGTAGTCAAACCCAAACTCGTTGTTAGTTCCGTACGTGATGTCGCACGCATAAGCCTGCTTTTTCTCATCAGGCCCCATACCTGAAAGCGTAACGCCGACAGTTAGCCCCAAAAATTTGTGCACCTTTCCCATCCATTGCGCGTCGCGTTCAGCAAGATATTCGTTGACTGTGATGACGTGAACACCCTTGCCCGAAAGCGCGTTCAAGTACGCAGGCAAAGTGGAAACCAAAGTTTTACCTTCACCAGTCTTCATTTCCGCAATACGACCTTGGTGCAAAACCATACCGCCGATGAGTTGGCAGTGATACGGCTTCATATTAAGGACGCGCTTTGCCGCCTCGCGAACAGTCGCGAATGCCTCTGGCAAAATGTCGTCTAGCGTCTCGCCGTTTGCAAGCCTACCCTTCAAAATGTCAGTATTTGCAGCAAGTTCGGCATCCGTCATTTTGGAGTAGCCCTCGTCAAGCGCCTCGACTTTTGCGATAACCTTTTCAATCTTTTCGATAGAACGCGTGTTATCGGACTTAAAAATTTTCTTAAAAATGTTCATTGTCAACCTCTAATATAGAATTTGCCCATATTATACCAAATTATTTCCATTTTAACAAGCAATTTAAACATTATTATTGACGGAACAACTATCAACTATGTATATTTATACATTTGATGCCACTCACCAACCCCACAGCCGTGCGCTATCGCACCAGCGGCGTTTGCTACCCGAGAACATACATTCATAGAATGCACAAAAATGCGCCGCCCTCAACACTCACTTGCGTGTAGGAACAGTACCTGCACCAGTGGCGTTTGCCACCGAGAACATACATTCATAGAACGCATACAAACGCGCCGTCCTCAACACTCACTTGCGTGTAGGGACAGTACCAGCACCAGTGGCGTTTGCCACCGAGAACATACATTCATAGAACGCATACAAACGCGCCGTCCTCAAC
>JBNMHN010000150.1:0-1524 GCA_050872805.1 Clostridia bacterium | reverse complement strand
CTTTTATATAGTAAATTAAAGTATTGCAATTATAAATATAATAAAAACAACTGATGAAGCTTTGTATATTTTTTGCAATTTTACAAATATTAGTTAAAACCTATTGCAAAGGAGAACATTATGAAAGGAAGTGGAATAGTTAGACGCTTGGACGAATTAGGACGAATTGTCATTCCAAAAGAAATAAGAAAAAATTTACATATCAAGGAAGGAACGCCGCTTGAAATATCAATCGCAAATAATGAAATCATTTTGAAAAAGTACTCACCGATTTTGGAACTTGGCGAAAACGCGAAATATTGTGCTGAAATTTTGTATGATACATTGAGCGTTCCCGTTTTTGTGACTGACCTAGATGAGTTAGTTGCGTGCGCGGGAACAAAATACATAAAACAAAAAGTAAAAAGCGATATAGTAAAATTGATTGAAAAGCGTGCAGTTTCAAACCTTGAAAATTACAACAATAGCATTTTTGAAGAAGAGACAATAAAACACAAAAATTTGCTTATCAGTCCTATTATTATTGACGGCGATGTGCTTGGCAGCATTATTGTAGACTACAAAGAAAATACTCAAAAAATGATTGATTCGGTCAAATTTGCGACTTTGTTTGCTTCAAAGATTGCAAACTGACAACATAAAAACGCGACAAAACAAAATGCAGTCGCGTTTTTATAATACAATATATGGTGTATTATGTTACATTATATACACCATATATTGTGTACTATGTATTAAATTATACCTTCAACAAATTCTTGAGCGTCAAACGGAACAAGGTCTTCTATTCCCTCGCCCACGCCGACAAATTTGACTGGAATTTCAAATTCGTGGCAGATGCTGACGACAATACCGCCCTTTGCGGTTCCGTCGAGTTTTGTGAGAACTATTCCATCTAGGTCAATGGCGGAGTCAAATTCGCGAACTTGATTGACTGCGTTTTGCCCTGTTGTAGCGTCGATGACGATATATCTTTCAAAGTGCGCTTCTTCCCAATTCTTCGTTGCGACACGGTTGACTTTTGAAAGTTCTTCCATAAGGTTTACTTTGTTGTGCAAACGTCCTGCGGTGTCGACAAGTACGACGTCAAACCCTTTTGCTTTTGCAAAACTTATGCCGTCAAAAACGACACTTGCAGAGTCCGCCCCCTCGTCTTGTTTGACGATTTTGACATCTGCGCGATTTGCCCAAACATTGAGTTGTGCGCTTGCTGCCGCTCTAAACGTATCGCCTGCTACTACGACAACTTTTTTGCCAAGATTGCTATAGTAATTTGCAAGTTTGCCAATACTTGTTGTTTTGCCGACGCCATTGACACCTACAACAATTACGACTTTAGGATATTCATCCTCGCCCGTGCTTTCGTCACACGATGTCATCATTTCTTCAATGACTTGTCTCAAGGCGTTCTTTGCTTCGTCGCAAGTTTTCAACTTTTCCTTTTTGCATTTAGTGCGCAAGCGGTCAATGATTTCTTCCGATGTTTCGTAACCTAAGTCTGAAGTAATCAAAATTTCTTCAAGG
>JBNMHN010000149.1:0-1538 GCA_050872805.1 Clostridia bacterium | reverse complement strand
GTCCTCGACTACGAAAAATTGCACATCGACAAAGCAAAAATCGCAGCAATTAAAGAAAAAGACAAGCCGCAAGGTATCGTCGTCGGCTCAGGCGAAAACATCCGCGAAATTGTTATGCGTGAAGAAGAACGCAAAAAAACTGAAGCCAAATTGAAAGACAAAACCGCAAAAGTAAAAACAACCAACCCCAAAACTAGCGGCAAAACGGGTTCAAAAACCACAAAAACCGCAAATTCCAAAGTAGGGAACAAAAAAACGCCAAATAAAATGGATGCCCCTAAAATTCCCCAAAGGGGAAATGGAAAGAATGCTAAATTAAACGCTGCAAACGACAAAACAAAGAAAAACAATGAAAAGTCGAAAGAAACAAAAGTCAAACATACGCCGCGTTACGTCTTGAAGAAAAGGAAAGCGAAAAAATGAAAGTCTATGCAATCAGTGATTTGCACCTATCAATCTCTACGCCAAAGCCTATGGACATTTTCGGGCATATATGGGATAACTACACCGAAGATATTGAAAAGGACTGGAACGAAAAAGTCACCGACGATGACATTGTCTTGCTTGCAGGCGATTTTTCGTGGGCAATGTACCTAGAGGATGCCGTCAAAGACTATGACTACCTGAAAAAACTCAAAGGGCGCAAAGTTATGATACGCGGCAACCACGACTACTGGTGGCAATCAATCTCAGCCGTCCGCAATTCTGCGCCAAGTGATATGTACTTCTTGCAAAACGATTGTGTCCGCTTTGAAAATATACTAATTTGCGGAACACGCGGCTGGACAGTCCCCGAGCGTGGGCGCGAACAAACCGCCGACGACCTAAAAATCTATAAACGCGAACTCATTAGACTAGAACTAGCACTACAAAGTGCAACCAAACTGCGCAAGGAGGGTGATATACTAATAGTAATGATACACTATCCACCATTCAATAGCGCAATCGACGACAGCGACTTTACCAACCTTATGGAAAAGTACAACGCCAACATTTGCGTGTTTGGACACCTGCACGGCGAAAAAGTGCGCTCACGCCTCGAATACAACAAACACGGCATCGACTACTATTTGACAAGTTGTGACAAGCTTGAAAACAAACTCAAGTTCATCTGCTCCACTTGACCTTGCCAGCGAATTAAAAAGCACATAATCAATTATGTACCAAAATTATATAGCAACACGCAACCAAACGCGCAGCCGTGCGCTATCGCACCCGCGTCAGCAATAATAAAAGAAAACCTTATTATAGTGGTAAGGTACTTACCCCCATTGTCATTTCGACCAACGTGGAGAAATCTCCCGGAAGGGCAACCCGTTACATTATGAGGTACTCACTACCTTGACCGCGTTAGCATAAATAAATATTAAACAAATAATGACATTAGCATCAAAAAACAACTATTTTTCAAAAAAAATATCAAATGCACTGAAAAACATTTGATATTTTTTATTGTTTGTGGTACACTAAAAACGTAAAAATTACTAAAGTGAGGAAGAAAAATGATTAAGCACTTAACTAAACGGGGGGGGGGGGGC
>JBNMHN010000148.1:0-1572 GCA_050872805.1 Clostridia bacterium | reverse complement strand
GTGTCAAGGGTTCGCCACGCAATGCGTGGTTGCAACTTCGTTGCAAAAAGTCCCTGAATATACGCATAAAAAAACAACAGCTATTGCTGTTGATTTTTTGGTGCGTCCTCAGGGACTCGAACCCTGGACCCACTGATTAAGAGTCAGTTGCTCTACCAACTGAGCTAAGGACGCATATCCGCGCGACAATTACGCATCAGCGGTCATTGTCGCTTCTTCAGATATGCCGAATGCGCCTTGCGACACATTCTTTCGCTTGCGCGTGGAGCGGGAGACGGGATTCGGACCCGCGACTTTCACCTTGGCAAGGTGACACTCTACCACTGAGTCACTCCCGCAAGCAACAGTAACTATACCAAATTAATCGGCAAAATGCAACAATTTTTAGATAGAAAAATCAAAAATTTTTGACAAGAGGTCAAAGCGGCTTTACATAATCTGTTTTTGTGTTATAATAAGGATGTTTCGCGGATGTGGTGAAATTGGCAGACACGCTAGATTTAGGTTCTAGTGCAAGTGCGTGCAGGTTCAAGTCCTGTCATCCGTACCAAATTTATTAAGACGGCTGAATGCCGTCTTTCCAATTTAGTCCGTTGACGGACTTGCGACAATTTTCAATTGTCGGCAAACGATGTTTGCAACCTGCACTTAACAAAAAGTGAGCACAGACCATTCTATACTTATTTTGATACTGTGTAATCGAGATTTGTAGCGAACAAAGTGAGCGTAATAGCAAGCGGGGTGAGTTTACTCACCATAGCGAGCGCCACTCGGACGGTGCCGTCCGAACACTGCGACGCATTGGTGTGCGCAATCATTGCGCACAAGTTCAAGTCTAGGTGACCGAACGGCAAAATGAAAAAAGCACGGATAAATCCGTGCTCATTTTGGTGGTGCGCAGAAAGCAACCGCAGTTGAACACATCGACGCTATTCTGTTATGGTTCCTTCTTTAATATGATATTGTTTATTGTTCCTTTTGCAAAAATCAACCGTTTGATATGTCATCATATTATAGATATTTTTATAATTCTTATACTCTTACACTTTTTTATTATAATATCACTTATAATTGTATTGCTCCGTAAAATTCCGTGGCGTTTGCGCCCTTGATATTGCCTTTCATTGCGGCGTTATCAAGATTTTCTTTTGTAATTTCTTTGCCTTCTATCGCAGCAAGGAATGCACCAAAAAATGCGTCCCCTGCACCTGTTGTGTCAACACAGTTGCATCCGCTTATGCTCGGCACAACGCCTTTGATACCGTTGCAATAATACGCACTGCCGTCTTTTCCGAGAGTTATGAGCAACAGTCTGTCTTTGACGTAAACCGACTCTGCCGCTTTGTCCATATCCTGTATGCCCGTGTAATCTGCAAGTTCGTCTTCCGAAAACTTGATTATGTCCGCACACTCGACAAACGGCGCATATGCCTTTTTAGCGTCCTCAAAATCTCGATAAATATCCTTGCGGAAGTTCATATCGAAGCTGAGTTTTACGCCCAAATCTTTGGCTTTTTTCGCAACCTTTTTGGCAAACTTTCTGCCCGTTTCTTCCGAAAGCATAAGAGAGCC
>JBNMHN010000147.1:0-1596 GCA_050872805.1 Clostridia bacterium | reverse complement strand
GGCAATGCTGCATTTTATGATTGTAGTGGGTTGACGAGCATTACAATTCCCAACGGCGTAACGAGCATCGGCGATTTTGCATTTGCCGGTTGTAGCGGCTTAACGAGCATCACAATTCCTGCTAGTGTGACAAGCATCGGCTATAATGTATTTTATTATAGTGGGTTGACGAGCATAGTGGTTGCATCTGGGAACACTAAATATGATAGTAGGAACAACTGTAATGCAATAATAGAAACTAGTACAAACACATTGATTGTTGGATGTAAAAGTACGATAATACCAAGTGGAGTGACAAGCATCGGCGATTTTGCATTTGCCGGTTGTAGCGGCTTAACGAGCATCACAATTCCTGCCAGTGTAACGAGCATCAACTATGCAGCATTTGATGGTTGTGATAATTTGACAATCATTGGGTCGGGGGACACTACAAAAACGGCATATACTTATGCGCAAAGTAATAGTATTGATTATGCGACGGCGTGGGTAAAGAAAGACTCAAGTACGCACACACGCACATTTTATGGTTTTAGAAGCGATAGCAGCGCTGATGCGGTGACACAAACGGAAAATCATAATTTTGGCGATGACGATATATGTAGTGTTTGTGGGGCTTTGAATTTGTTAACAATTACGATAAATGTTACGACAAATGTGCCACGAAATTTTGTAATTTATATTCTTGATAGTAACAATCAGCCAACAAGACAATTTGTTGCAACAAACGGCACTCCAATTGAGTTTGCAGTTGCGAAGTCATCTACATTCACGGTGCAAGTGTATGAGACATTATATATGTCTGCGACAATTGACGGCGAAAAGTTGTTGAAAAAGACGTATTCAAACGTGTCAAATGATACAACAATTTCAGTTGACATTAGCGGTGTAATGAATGTAAACAACTGGGTTATGATTTAACAGTTGTCGACAAATTTGCAATAATTATATAATAAGGCATAAGGTTTTAACCCAGTAAAGGATGACCGTATGCCTTTTTTTATTTTTATCTCCGCCCGCGCCAGCAACAATCTAAAGATTAACCTTTTACAATAGTTATTAACGTCCCAAAGTTGGAAAAGCGGACAAAATTCCCCCTAAAAAAGTTGGAAAAGCGGCAAAAAACGTCAAAATTTGGTTGGAAAAGCGGCAAAAATCATATAAAAAATGGTTGGAAAAGCGGACAGTTCAGAAAATTGCTGCATAAATTACTATAATAATAAGTTTGAAATTTGTTAAAAAAATAGGTGAAAAATGGCAAAAAACAAGATACAGAAAAATTGTAAAGAGGAAAAACTTTTAACAAAAAAAACTATAAAAATATTTAAAGAATTAGAAAACGATGATTTGACGATTTTTGTGGATGAAAGTTTGGCAAAGTATTCGACAATGCGTGTAGGGGGCGTGGCAAGGATTGTGGCGCTGCCAAAAAGTTTTGCAGCGTTTTTGCGACTGTTTGAGGTGGTGCGGCGCGAAAATTTGCCGCACTTTATTTTGGGCAACGGCTCAAACACATTGTGCAGTTCAAGTGGGTTTGACGGCGTCGTCATTTGCACAAAGTTAATGAACGAAATCAGTCAGCGCGTGATTACATATAGT
>JBNMHN010000146.1:0-1627 GCA_050872805.1 Clostridia bacterium | reverse complement strand
GTATAACCGCACCCTTGAAACAGGCGTGCATTTCATTATCCCGTTTTTCGATAGACCGGGTAGACCAATTTCACTCAAAGAAATGGTTGCCGATTTCAAACCACAGCCAGTAATCACGAAAGACAACGTCACGATGCAAATCGACACTGTCGTTTATTTTCAAATCACAGACCCAAAACTCTACACATATGGTGTAGATAGACCAATCAACGCAATTGAAAACTTGACCGCAACAACATTACGTAATATCGTCGGTGAGCTTGAACTTGACGAAACACTTACAAGCAGAGACACCGTCAACACGAAAATGCGTCAAATTTTGGATGAAGCAACCGACCCGTGGGGCATTAAAATTAATCGTGTTGAATTGAAAAACATTCTTCCACCTCGCGACATTCAAGACGCAATGGAAAAACAAATGCGCGCTGAACGTGAAAGACGTGAGGCAATCTTGAAAGCGGAAGGTGAAAAACGCTCCAGCATCTTGGTTGCGGAAGGTGAAAAACAAAGCAAAATTTTGAAAGCGGAAGCCGACAAGCAAGCTGAAATTTTGCGTGCTGAAGCAGTTAAACAAGCCGAGATTTTGCGTGCTGAAGCACAAAAAATCGCGTACATCAGCGAAGCGCAAGGTCAAGCGGAAGCGATTGAACTTATCACTAAAGCAAACCCAGACGGTGCATACGTAACATTGCAAGGCTTTGAAGCATTGAAAACCCTTGCAAACGGCAGCGCTACAAAAATTATTGTTCCTAGCGAAATTCAAAATGTAGCAGGACTCTTGACGAGCGTTACCGAAACAATTACAAATATGCCAAAAAGTGACAAAGTCAGCGCACAAACCGCGGACGCAAAAACTAAAAAAACAATAAAAACTGATAAATAAAAACTAATAAAAGACAAAAAGAGTTGCAGTTGTTTGCAACTCTTTTGAAAGGAAAGAAAATGTTAAAATTATATAATACCGCAAGCAAACAAAAAGAAGTGTTCAAGCCAATTCATCCAAATGAAGTGACAATGTACTCGTGCGGTATGACAGTCTATTCACACCCACATTTGGGGCACTTGAAAGCATACCTTATGAGTGATGTTTTGGCGCGCTATCTCCGCGACCTGGGCTATCGTGTCAAACATGTGATGAACGTTACGGATGTCGGGCATAATCTCGACGACGCTGATGACGCCGACGATAAAATGGAAGTTCGCGCCCGCCAAGAAAACTTGACGCCATGGGATATTGCAAGAAAGTACGAAAAAATGTTTTTTGAAAACCTTGCTGAAATGAATATCGTCCGCCCAACAATCATCGCGCGCGCTACCGAAAATGTTCCCTATATGATTGACCTAATCAAAAGACTTGAGGCAAATGGTTATGTTTACAAAACAAGCGTCGGCTTGCAATTTGATACATCAAAATTTCCAAGATACGCCGAGTTTGCGCACCTAGATTTGGAGAACCAACAAGCAGGGGCGCGCGTCGCAGTCGATGATGAGCGCCGCAATCCGTGGGATTTTGCGCTTTGGATTTTGAACAAGCCAAACCACATTATGAAATGGGATAGTCCGAGGGGCGTCGGTTACCCGGGTCGGCACATAGAATGCAGCGCAATGTGTCTGCGCTACCTCGGGG
>JBNMHN010000145.1:0-1664 GCA_050872805.1 Clostridia bacterium | reverse complement strand
GTATTGTGTCTATATAGAAAATATGGAACAGCCACAAAACGCTAGTGAAAGTGAGCAAAGTGCCGAAAGTAAATTAAACGAAAGCGAAAAAACTGCAAAAACAAATGCTTTAAAAGAGGGAAAACCGTTTACTTTCAAAAAGCTTGAATCAAATTCAAAAGCACTCATTTTGAAAAGGCTTGCCGATTGCGGAGTCATCGACCACAACGGAGATAGCGTGAGTGACAAACTTTCAAAGCAGCAGAAGATTTTGTGCATTCCGTGCTTTGACCCAACATCGTATTCTTGCGAAAACACCGCCGTGCTTGCAAGTGATAGTTTTGACAACGTCTACAATATCGCAAAAAGGCTTGCCACAATTTTTGGACTCCCCGCAGTATTCGTGTGCCAAAAGGGCGACGAAATGACGGGCATTGAAAATGTTTATAGTTCTAAAATCGATTTAAGTAGTGGAGAGTTTTCTAAACTTTTTGTCAAAAAGGTAGACGCAAACAACATTTTTTCAAAGCACTTTGCACCGCGTTTTAGCGCTGAAGAACTTACAGTTTGCAGCGAAATCGCGGAAGTTCGCAACGAAAACAACACCGAAAATGAAAAAATGGAGAACGCAGAAAATGCGCAAGAGTCAAAAAGTGACTTGCTAAATGGTATGCTAAGTGCATCGGGCACAAAAGTCAATATAAAGCGTGAAGGCGTCACGGTTTTGAATGATGACAAAAACTTGAAATCAGCAAACTGCAGTGACTCAAATATAAAAGTCGATACAAGCACAAATAATGTCGACAAGTTTGAAAAAATGCGCACCCGTGCAATTTCACTTTCGCCATACAAGGCCTTAGAGAATATGCTAGTTTTGACCCCCGTTGACCTGTTGCACATATACCGCGCAATTGAGAGCGGAATGCCGCAAACAACAACCATCGCAACATTTGGCGGCTCAGCCGTAAATTCAAACGGCGTCTATGAAATTTGCAGCGGCTGTACCCTCGAGCATATAAAAAATGCGCTCGGCGGCACGCACAGTGAGCAAGATATAGAGGACGAAAAAACGGATACCTACGACGCGATTGAAGAATTTTTTGACGCGCGCACAAAATACAAAGAAGAAAAGGACGAAGCGAAAAAAACCGAACTAAAAAAAGCAATGCAGCAAAAAAAGCGCATTGCCAAAGCGCTTGCCCTGAACTTTGTCAAAACAAGCAAAAAGAAACTGAAAACCTGCCTCGGGCAAATCGCGTTCGACGACCCCGAAAACGGCGAAACCTTTGGCGATTTTCGCGCAGTTTTTGAACTCCGCAACCACGGAATTTATTATCTAACCTGCAAGCAATGCTAGTTGCTGCACGGCAAGGCGTGAAGCGAAATTGTCTTCAGCGCCTTTTTTTCTAGCCGCGAAATATATGAGCGCGAAATGCCAAGTTTTTTTGCAACCTCAAGTTGCGTTAGCGGCTTTTCGTCATTGAGCCCGTAGCGCATAACAATAATCGTGTATTCGCGTGCATTCAAATATTGTTTGGTAATCTTTAAAACTTTTTCCATAAAAATCTTATTTTCGACGCTCAATTCAACATTGTCCTCGTCATCGTCAATGATGTCCATCAAACAAATGTCGTTGCCGTCCTTGTCTTTGCCAAGCGCCTCATTAAGGGAGGCAACATTTTTGT
>JBNMHN010000144.1:0-1756 GCA_050872805.1 Clostridia bacterium | reverse complement strand
TGATGTGATAACGCACACCAATCAAGTCTTTAACTCTCCCGCCACGAACAAGTACGACGCTGTGTTCTTGCAAGTTGTGACCAATACCCGGAATATAAACCGTTGCTTCCGATTTGTTGCTCAATCTAACTTTCGCAACTTTACGCATAGCAGAGTTTGGCTTTTTAGGTGTAATTGTCTTTACTTCAAGGCAAATACCACGTTTTTGTGGACAAGCATCAAGCAAAGGAGACTTTGATTTTTGTTCAATCTTCTTGCGACCCTTTCTTACCAATTGATTTATGGTAGGCATTTTCTACGACCTCCTGTTTTCCTATTTCAAATTTTGTGCTGGACGCCTTTTTGCGACTCAAGCACTAGCCCTAAACAAAACCTATAACTAATGTATCTGCTCTGTTTGACATTCACCGTTCCCTGCGCGCTAAGTAGCCACATACAATTCGACTCTCGCATATAACTCATAGCGTGGTGCGGAGTTTGGCGCGCGTTTTTGCAAAAAATGCAAATATTAAAGCAATTTTACTCGCAATTTTGACACCCAACAATATTGTAATACAACAATATTATATAAAGCGCAAAATTTTGGTGCAAAAAGCCTCAAACAAAGGTAAACCTTTAAAAACAAACGCGTCTATAACTCCAAATGTCATAGACTGTTTGAATTATAGCACAATTGGTGCCGTTATGTCAAGCATTTTGCAAATTTTTATATACAAATTGCCATATAAAAATGGACAATCAAAACACGGTCTTATTACTTATTAATGTCGGTTAATTCTATTGCAAAGTTATTTGATTTTATTGCAAAAGATGCTTAATTTTGTTGCAAAGTCGCCTAATTTCGCTCCGATGCACCACAAATGAGAAAAATATCAAGCAAAAAAGGCTATGGAGATAAGATTTTCTCCATAGCCCGTAATGGCGCTAGCATACTTGTTTTTGAGGTAATGTCAAATCCAAAATTTGCCAACATTTGTTAATTTAGCTTTAGCTCTATTTCACCGCTGACAAGATTTGTTTCACCACCTGAATAGCCGACAAATGTACCTTGCTTGACATGCGGATTATCGCTAAAATCGGGCATACTCTTTATAACAACTGGATTTTTAATAAGCCATTGCGTGTACCCGCAGAAGCCGCCGATGTTGAGGCTTGCGCCTCCGTCGACGCTTACGACAAGGTTGATGTATGCTTCACAAGAAATAATTGTTGCATTGGTGTTTGAGACGCTTGCGCTACCGTTTTGCCCTGCAAATCCGCCGAGGTTATTGTCAGTTCCTTGCGCTTGCAACTGGATTTGGCTAGCAAGTTCGCCTTTATCTGTTTTGCCTGTGACTGCACATTTTGTGAGTGTACCGCCTGCGACATAGCCGACAAATCCGCCGACGCGCTTATAGACGCTAGACACAATTCCAGTGTTTTCGCCCGCATTGATTGTGAGGTTTGAAACCGAGCAATCAATGGTTTGGGAATTCGTGCCGATTGTACCTCCGCTGAGGTTTTTACCGACAAATCCGCCGAGGTTTGCGCTGTCCGTGATGTGCGAGTTGCGCATTGTCATTTGCAAGTTTGAAACGCTAGATCTCGTGATTTGCCTGCTGTTTTCGCCGACAAACCCGCCGATTGACATTTCGCTTTGTTCGACTGCGCTGCTTGTGCTTTCGTACGAAACACTTGAACTTATAACGCGCACGTTGTCGATTATCCCGCTGTTAGAACCGACGACAAGCCCGAATGCGCTCCCGTTGTAGTTGCT
>JBNMHN010000143.1:0-1811 GCA_050872805.1 Clostridia bacterium | reverse complement strand
CCCTCATTTTTATTGACAAAACCGTTTTCGGTGCCACTAGATACCGTCATACTCATATTGTAGATTGTCTTGTCGCCGCCTTCTAGCGTGCCGATGAACGAACTAATATAGTCGCCGTTTGTGCAGTAGATGTCGTCGTCAAGTTTATATGTGTATATTTCTTTTGTATCTTTAAATTTTGAAACTAATGCGTTGATGATTTCAAACGAACTTTGATTTTTAATAAGGTATGGTCTATCATTACTACCTGTTCCCTTGTTTGCAATTTGCGAAACGGATTGGCTAGCATACTTGAGATAAGGGTAACCATAGTTTAGCATTGCGACTTTTGAATTTTGGTCGTAGTCGATTGCGAAACTTGACCACGCAAATGAGTCAAAGCCGCTTGGCAACCCGCTTTGCATAATGTCTTTCATTGAGATGTCGAGGACCTTTGCTTCAGCTGTTGTCAAAAGTGTTGCTAACTTATCATTATATACATTTGAAATTTTTACTTCTTCATAGACATTCTTTGCTTGGTCACCGCCGTTATCGTTGCCGAACACTGCACCATATGCCTTGCCGCTTTCGCCTTTCAAGTAGTCAATGCGCGCTGCGCTGTAGCAAAGTTGGAGGTTGCCCGCAATCAAGTTGCCAACGATGCCGCCGACGCCGCAAAGGTTTTTTCCTGTGACTTGCGCTAGGCGCAAAGTTCCAGTCGCAAAACTATTGGAGATTTGCGCAAAGTCGCAGTCGTCTTGCTTGTTCATTTCGCCCGCGATGCCGCCGACTGAGATGTTTTTTCCTGTATCGTCATCGGTTTGCCCGACTCTGACATTACTTGATGTAAATCCAATGTGGCCATAGTTTTTGCCAACAATTCCACCGAATGTTGAACCAGCGAGGCTTGAGGCGAATTTAATTTCGCCATCTGCGGAACTGAACAAGATTGTACCACGATTGACTTTTGCAATTGCGCCATAGTCACCGCTTGTCGTTGGTGCGATGTTGAGTGCTTGAACATTGACTGCTGCGACGACTGCGTCACTTGCGATTGTGCCAAACATTGGCTTTGTGAGTCCTGAAATTGTGTAGTTTCCGCCGTCAAACACACCAGCAAAGTCGCTACGCGTTTGCGCGTCACTTGTCACGATTGAAGCCACTTGCAAATAGTAGTTGCCTTCGTCTGTTTCGACGCTTGCGGTGAACCTTTCAAGGTCGTCCGCCGTTGCAATTTGCGTTGGCTGGTAAACCGAACCAACTGCACTTAGAGTTGTGTCATAGAATTTTGACAACATTGGCAATGTTTTGCCGTTTGTCATAACAAATGCCTTCGTTGTATCGTCGGCACTTGTTGAAATGCTGAAGTTTTTGAATGTTGTAGCGTTGAGCATTGCACCATACGAAACAAAGTTTGCCGTATAGTCGTGCATATTTTGCGTTTGCCCTTCTACTAGGATGTCGTTGCTTTGCGCAAGTTCGCCCGCATAGTAGCAACTGCCGAACACGACTGTATTGACGCTTTGCGACGTGAGCGAAGTGTATCCAATAAACTCTTTGCTGTAAACATTGTTCTCGATTGGGTCGTCGTACGCTTTGACGACGACGACGCTATAGCAATATGAAAGTGTCGGTTCAACATTTACTTTGTGCAAACGACCGATGAAGCCACCGACGGAAATTTGCGAGGTGGCGCTTGCAGTTTTGCTAATTGCTCTGCCAACTGAATATGAGTTGCTGACGCTCAATCTATTTGCAAATCCTATAAAGCCGCCGCTGTTTTCCTCATTAGCACAGTCGCTTTCCGTTGTAACGCTGCATTCAGTGTATGT
>JBNMHN010000142.1:0-1864 GCA_050872805.1 Clostridia bacterium | reverse complement strand
GGTATAATGATGCAAATAATGATAGTATAACCCCTCAAAAACATAGGGAATGCTGTCAAAAAATGCGGTATAAGCGCAATTTTGTATTTAATAGTAAATTCGGTGGTAATACAATGGTTTCTAAGAGATATAATAAATGCAATTTAGTCGTAGCATTGATAATGAGCGCTTTTTTATTGTTTTTCTCTATATTGGGGGCGCTCTTTACAATTAGTGAGAAAAGAGACAATGCAAAGGCATTGCCTGGTGGTGTAGGCAAAATAATAGTAGATTTTGGTGTGTCCTTAACGGGTATTGATACATCAAAGTTGAATGGGTGGGAAAAAAGTAAAAATAGTGATACGAGTATTGGTTTTTATTATTATCTTGATGAGAATCAAATTACAATTCCTTTTGATGTGGTATATGAGGCAACTGGAAAGCATTTTCGTGTGCCGTATACTCATAACGAAACTACAATATATTTTGATGAGTATTACAATAGTGGGGTTATATACTCTAGTTGGGATGAATATGGGCTCGGCGGTTATGTGGATCTAGTGGCGGAAGAATATACAGAAGCGGAAATTGCGGTCAATGTTTCGTTTGTTGATTTTGATAAGAATTCCGCAATAACGCCGTATTTGTGCTTGAACTATATTTATAATGGGGGGATGAAAACGCGATTATTGACTAAAGATAATTTGACAACATTTTATTGAATGATACTGTGCAAGGCATAAGGCTAGAATTAAACTTTCCTGTATATAGTCGAATCGAAATTTCTTCTGATAGGTGGAAAAAAGAAGACGTGCTTACTATAGCATCATCATATGCTGAGTATTATGTTGGTGGAAGCGGTGGAACTATTAACATCGTTGTAACCTATGTAGATAATGGGTACTTTGTTGGGAATACGATAGTTTGATGTGTGGTTTTGTGTGGGGATAGTCTATTTATAAATAGTTGGTGTTTTGAATAAAATTAACAATAAAAAAACATAGTTATGCTGAGAACATAAAATTATTGAAAATTATGTTCTTTTTTGTTCGCAAATCTAAAAATAAGTGCAAAATGCTTAATTTTTGGGCAAATTTGTTGTATAATAATAAAAGATGATAAAAAATGTGCAAATGTACAGAAATGTGCAGTTTGCTAGATTTTTGATTTATAAATGTATGATGTATAGATGTTGGAATTATGTATGTATGAATTTAAATCTTATTGTTAGATTAATTTAATATGTGGTTTTGACAATTAAAAAAGGTGAACAATATGAAAATAATAATGATAAAGAACAAATATTTGCCGCTGGGCAAGAGCGTGGCGGTGCCTGATGATGAGTCATTTCAGGTCGGTGACGCGGTGGTTTTTGCGGACGAGAATGGTTTGCATTTAGGCGAAGTTGAGCGGTTGGGCGGAAAGTTTGACCCGACGAGTGGCGTTGTTTTTGAGCGCCGCGCGACGCCTGCGGATATAGACAAGGCGCGTTCCAACGAGAACAAGTTGCGCAGGGCGCGCCGCTACTGCGGTTCGCTACTGCTAAAGCACAAGTTGCAACTCAAGATTGTCGATGTCTACTCAAATCTTGACCTTAGCAAGGCGATTTTCTATTTCACGGCGAATGGCAGGGTCGATTTTCGCGACTTAGTCAAAGATTTGGCGGCAGAGTTGCACACTCGCATTGAGATGCGCCAAATTAACGAGCGTGAAGAAGTTGCGATGTGCGGCGGCATTGGGCCGTGCGGTCAGCCGTGCTGCTGCAAGCGTTTTTTGGGCAAAACGGGGCAAGTCGCAATCAAAATGGCGAAAAATCAGGGGATTGCGCTCAATCCTAACAAAATTAACGGCTACTGCGGAAAGTTGATGTGTTGCCTTGCGTACG
>JBNMHN010000141.1:0-1973 GCA_050872805.1 Clostridia bacterium | reverse complement strand
GATATTCATCATAGGAACAGGCATTTTTGTGCCGTTTCCAACCAACTTATAAAGCGGAATATTTTTGCTCGCGCAAACAGCCTTTGCTGCCGCAAGCGAAACGCCCAAAATCGCATTTGCACCCAAACGCGCCTTATTAGGTGTGCCGTCTAGGTCAATGAGTGCTTTATCAACTGCCTGCTGCTGCGTGGCGTCAAAACCGATGAGCGCATCTTTAATTTCGCCATTTACGTTATTTACCGCCTTGAAAACCGACTTGCCGCCATATAGCGTTTTGTCGCCGTCGCGCAGTTCAACCGCCTCATAAGCGCCCGTGCTCGCTCCCGACGGAACGCTCGCGCGCCCCATTGCGCCATTTTGTAAAGTCACATCAACTTCAACCGTAGGATTTCCACGACTGTCAAAAATTTGCCTTGCTTTTATGTCTTTTATTTCCATATTATCCTCCATAATCTACCTAAACAAAAATTGCAGTTATGTTGCACATTTCCTGCATTATAACTGCACATTTTTGCGACTTAACGCACAAATTTGGTTATTTATTGTCGTCTTTTTGTTCTTGAACACTTGGCTGTTTTTCAACATTTTTAATGTTTGAAGCAGTGTCGCAAACAATTCCAATCACGCCACAAATAATTGCAGCCCCGACAATGATAACCCACGTTGGATGCCAAATGTCTGCACATATCCCAACAATGACATACACCGCAACAGCCACAAGCATCAAAAGCCCGCAAATCGCGTCGCAAATGATTTTTGCTTTTGTTCTCTTTTCTTCCATTTCCTACCTCCATTTTTTATATTATACCCTATTCTTTAATTTTTTCAAAGCGTTTGAAGAATATATATTAATAATCGTTCACAACTTAAAAGCACTCAAATAAGATTTGTTTGAGTGCTTTTGTAATGTAATTAAATTGCAATTTGAAACTCTATTTTATATATTGTTATCGCTCTTAATAAACTACACATTATTCGTGCAAGGCTTATAACTTTTGTTTATAAGCACCTGTCGAGATTTTAATAAATCACATCGTCATTTGGCTGGGAGTCAAACCCAGTTGTTTTTATTCTTGTTACATTGCGCACAAAGCGCGGTCATTATTGTTGTTCGGAAGCACTCGAGTCGCGTGTCAACTTTTCCTCATTGTTCAATACTTCCGTCGTAATCAAAACACGGCGAATACGATTGTTTTCGACCTTTATCAACTTGAAGTGTAGTGCTATGGCGACTTCATAGTAGTTTGCGTCGTCATCGACGCGTTCGTCGATTGTCACAAAGTCAAGGACTTGGTCTTGCTTTGGCAAACTCTTTTCGGCAAGTTCAAACAGGAACGCGCCGAGGCTTGAGTAGTTGTTGCTTGGCAAATGCTCAATGCCTAGGTTTTTAAACAGTTCCTCAATTTCAATTTCAGCGTCGACGACAAAGTTGTTATCATCAATTTTTTCAAATTCGGCACACTTGACTTCGTCGTGTTCGTCGTAAATTTCGCCCCAAACTTCTTCAATAGCGTCCTCAAGGGTGATGATACCATTTGTTCCGCCGTGTTCGTCGACGACGATTGCCATATGCTTCTTTTCCTTTTGCATTTGGCGAATCATATCATCTAGTTTCATATTTTCATTGACAAACATTGGCTTTGAGATGCAGGCGGCAATATCTACTTGCTGCTCCAAGAAGATTTGCGATGCCAAATCTTTTTCGCTAAGGATACCGATTATATGGTCCATATCCTCATCGTACACGGGCAATCTTGAAAACTTTGTATCGACAAACACTTTTTTTATATTTTCGATACTTTCGTTTTTCTCGACAGCGGTAACGTCGACGCGGGGCGTCATTGCGTTGTAGACGATTTTTTGGTCTAGGTCGAGGACGCCTTGAATCAAGTCCGCGTCCACACTATCAATGACCCCTTCTTCTTCCATAGTGTCAATGATACTTTCAAGTTCTTCTTCCGTGACGGTTGGCG
>JBNMHN010000140.1:0-2021 GCA_050872805.1 Clostridia bacterium | reverse complement strand
GCTAGTGCCAGTCGTTGCGTGCGTGTTAGTGTTTGTGTTTGCGTACGAATTTTACGTTGATAGAGTGGTGTTCATATTGTGGGCGCATCTAGCAAGCATCTTGTTTATGATTATGTCCGCAAAAGTGCTTTCAAGGACGGAAATTAGCGTCGAAAGGCTGGGCAAAATCATTGGTTTGAAAAACTATATTACAACAGCGGAAAAAGATAGACTAGAAATGCTTGTCAAGGAAACGCCAACGCTCTTTTACGACATTTTGCCATACGCATATGTCCTGAACGTAACGGACGAATATTGTAAAATGTTTGAGAAAATCAAGATTGTTCCACCAGCGTGGTTTGAAAGTGACTCGCTCACAAATATGGACTTCTTTACAGGGTTCTATGTCGCAAACGCGCTCAATAGAAGTATGTCGCAAGTCAACGCGGCAGTCATCTCACCAATCAACAATGCTGGCACAATCGCAAAAACGGTTGGCAAGTTCAGTGGCGGCATCGGCGGCGGAACGAAAGGCGGCGGCTTTGGTGGCGGCGGTCTCGGCGGTGGCGGTGGACGCGGCTGGTAAACATCACATTAAAGTCAAATGGCTAGCGTTGTCGCGCTAGCCATTTATGTAAAAAGGAATTATTATGAGAATAAATAAATATATAGCAGCGTGTGGGGTGGCGTCGCGCAGGAAAGCCGACGAACTCGTCGCGCAAGGACGTGTCACAGTCAACGGCAGCGTCGTGACCGAACTCGGCGCCGAAATTAATGATGACGATAAAGTCGCAGTCGACGGGAAAATAATCGCGCTGCAAAGTGCGGAACTATACTTTATGCTCAACAAGCCGCAAGGGTGCGTTACAACCGCTAGCGATGACCGCGGCCGTCAAACAGTCTTAGACATATTTAGCGCGTGGTACAAAAGTACAAATAAAACGCTAACCATTCCGCGCGTTTTTCCAGTCGGGCGACTCGACTACAATACGCAAGGGCTGCTCATTTTGACAACCGACGGTGATTTGGCAAACCTTTTGATGCACCCAAAGAACCACATTGAAAAAACTTACATTGCAAAAGTTCGCCCGCATTTGACGTATGAGGACATCGCAAGGCTTGAGGGCGGAGTTGTCATCGACAATGAAAAAACGCTACCCGCGAAAGTGAAAGTTTTGAATGCTGTGGGTAACAAGCAAAATGTTCAAATCACGATTTGTCAAGGACGCAATAGACAAGTGCGTAAAATGTTTGAAGCTGTCGGCAAAGTGGTCGAAAGGCTAGAACGCACCCGTGTCGGCGCGCTCGAACTTGGAAACTTGCCACGCGGGCAAATTCGCCCACTGACCGATAAAGAAATCACATATTTAAAATCACTTTGAGCAAAATTTTAAACAAATTTGGAAATGTGACGCAAAACATTTGCATTTGCTCTGCAAAAAATGTATAATAAAGTAACATTTAAGCATTTTCGGGGGGGTAAAATGTTTTGGACTTATTCAATATTAATTACAATGTATTATTTTAGAAAAATAACACAAACTAATGAAAAATGAGGTGAGTTATGCAAAAGAACGCGGGAAAGAATACTAAAAAACTGTATTTTACAACAGCAATTATTTCCTTTGTACTTGTGCTTGCAATTTCTTTGACATTGATTTTCACGCTCGGCGGGCGCTCGTCTGGTGGCAGTGGCAACGGCAACAACTCAGGCGAAATCGGCAGCGTGTCAACGACGCTTAGTGCAGAAAACGGGACACTGACGGCAGGCACAGGGTTGAGTGCAACAAGCACAACTACCAAATATAATGTTAAGGTCACAAATTCTAGCGATTTCCCTGTATATCTCCGTGCTAGGGTAATTTTGACAGGTTCGGCAGCTCAAGGCGGCAATTACTTCAATTATGACAGCGCGTGGACATACGCTGCGGACAACTATTTGTATTATAAAGATGCAGTTGCTAAAGATGCTACTTCTACCGCATTGTTCACGACTGCAAGGGTTACTGGAGTATATAGATTTGTTGTAGAAGCATTGCAAG
>JBNMHN010000139.1:0-2034 GCA_050872805.1 Clostridia bacterium | reverse complement strand
TCGAAACGCAGCGCATCGCGCAAGACCCCTTGAGCCTTGAAAGTCCGCTCGGCGAAGAGGACGACAGCAAACGCGGCGACTTCATCGAAGATGAAACAATCAAATCTCCCAACGAACTCACAATGCAAAGCCAACTCCGCGAACAAATTTTGAGCGTCCTCAATTTCTTGACCCCGCGCGAGCAAAAAGTCATCCGCCTAAGATACGGGCTCGACGACTCCCACCCACGCACGCTAGAAGAAGTCGGCAAAGAATTTAACGTCACGCGTGAAAGAATTAGACAAATCGAAGCCAAAGCGCGCAAAAAACTTATGCGTCCAAACATCACTAAAAAACTAAAATCATTCTCGGAGAACTAATGAAGAAAAGATTATCAAAGCTTTGCAGCCTCGCCGAGGGCAAAACAATCGCCGACATCGGCTGTGACCACGGCTACCTCTGCGAAATGTTGCTTGATAGAGCCTTTGACAAAATTTTTGCCTGCGAAGTCACAACAAACAACCTTGAAAAAGCAAAGCAAAACATCACAAACTATGTATGTAGAAAGTTTGAGCCCGTCACGCCCGAACAAAATTCCTTGACTTTTGAAAACCGCAAAGTGGAGTTTGTTTTGTCCGACGGTTTCAACAATTTGCAAATTGTGCCAGATTGTGCTATAATAGCAGGGATGGGCGGAGAGCTTATCACGGACATATTGTTTAGGGATACGACAAAACTCCCACAAGTGGTAGTCTTGCAACCAATGTCAAAAATCGAGCGCCTGCGCTCAAAACTCATCGAGTACTATGAAATTGTTGAGGATGAAGTGTTGTTTGATTGTGGAAAATATTATAACATAATCAAAGCAAAACGCGGCAAAGATAACCTTACCGAACTTGAAGTGAAGTTTGGCAAAACAAACCTGCAAAATCTTTCACCCGAGTTCAAAGAATACCTTAACAAAATCAAGCGCGTGGCAAAAGAAATCAAAACTAAGCAGTATGAAGATTTGTTGCTCCAAATAGAAAAAGTAGAGGAAATGTATGAATAAAATATTAGAATACCAAAAAATTGACGGCGACCTTTTGCAAATCGAAAAGAAAATCAAAGCCAGCCAAGCGCAAAAGACAATCGACCGCGAAAATAACGTCGTAAATGACGCGCGTAATAAAATGAAAGACCTCGACAAAAAAGCCGAAGAACTTTTGAAAGAGTTCAAAAGCCTGCGCGAAATTATGAACGACAATGTCAAAAACATTGAAATTTTGGAAAAACAAAAAATGGAAATGCAAGACAAATCGCGCGTGAAAAAGTTGTACGACAACATCAAAAATGTCAACAACAATCTCGGTGTCATTGAAAATAGAATGAAAACACTCACAAACCAAATTGATAGCGTCCTAAAATCATTCAACAGCGCAAGAAAAGTAATCGAAGTCAGCAAAGAAAAAAAGAAGCGCGCACAACAAGAACTTGACAACGTCTCAAAAAAATATGAAACCGAAATTGCAGCATTGTCATCAAAACTTGCCACAATCGCAAAGGATACCGACGCAAAAATGCTCGAAACCTACAAAAGATTGCGCGACACAAAATATCCGCCATTCGTGCAAGTATCCGACGAGGACGGACAAAACCGTTGCAGCGGCTGCAAAAGCATAATCCCAGTAGGGAGAATGGACGCCCTGAAAACAAACGGACGCATCGAGTGCGAAAGTTGCCATAGAGTGATTTATCTACCCGACAAATTTTAATAAACCGCCTAGTGCTGATTGTAAACACAACCAGCACTTTTTTGTTGCCTCCATATTTCGACATATCCCCTAAAAAAAATACAGTAATTTCTAAAATTCGCTATGAAAAAGTTGACTTTATTTCCATTTTTGGGTATACTATAGTAAATTTAAAAGTCGAAGCAAAATTGTGCTTTTCGCCGTGTGTCTAAAAGATTATCGCACGATAAAAGCATTTTTGCGCTAGTTTTTCACACAAAATTGAGGTGTGGGTATGAGTTTGATTTTTAGAACATTTGCTCTAAACGGGGGGGGGGGGGGG
>JBNMHN010000138.1:0-2058 GCA_050872805.1 Clostridia bacterium | reverse complement strand
TTACTATTGTATGCGGTCAACCCTTATTTGTGCATTAAAGAATGATATAAAAAGTATAGTAATTCCAGTTTTTGGCGGTGCTTGTGGAAGTGTCGAGCCAGAAATAGCCAGCAAAAGATTAAAAGAAGCATATATGCAAATTTTCAATAAAATTGGAGCAAAATATGAATTTTAATTGCAATAAGGTTAAACTTTCAAATCTTTTGTATCTCATTGGTTTTAGTGCTTTGTAAATAAATTATCAACTCAAACTATTTCCCTTGTTTAAACCATAAATCTCAGGGGAATAAAAGGTAAAATGGAAAAGTGATGTGAACCCCAAAATGAGGACACTAAATAAAAAGACCCTTTGGGAAGAAATTAACGTTTCTTCCTATTATTTATCCTTTTTGTGTTGTAAAAACTTATCAAATTTTGTACAAGTGCTTGATATTCTTCTACATTTTTGGTTGTATAAAAAATTTGGGGCGGGTGTATAAATTTATAAAAAAAAGTAGATACAAAAAAATATCTACTAAATAAATTTGAGTTGGTGTTCCAAAAGGGATTTGAACCCCTGACCTTCCCCTTAGGAGGGGGACGCTCTATCCAGCTGAGCTATTGGAACGAATGCTTTATATTTACATTATATCATAGTTTAGGGGAAAAATCTACTATTTTGGAAATAATTGTGAAGAATTAACCGAATTAATCATATCAAATAAACAGTAATCGTAGGTGTTGTGGGTCAAAGTACGAATGTCGAAAATTGTCAAGTGTTTTTGTGGGTGGATTTTTGATTTTGCCAAATTTTGTGGACGGCACACAAAAAAAATAGTGTCAAAAAATGTTTTTAATAAATTATAAATTCTGCGTTATTTTTGCTTGACTATCTATTTTGAATATGGTAGACTCTTTGCAGTTGAAACACTATATGTTGATAAAAAAGTTTAGTGCTATACTATATATTGTGTTTTGAGTGAATAAGGAAGGGAGAATACTATGATTGTCAATATATTGAAACGCGACGGCAGATTAGTCGAATACGATGTCACGAAGATTGAAAATGCTATCATCAAGGCAATGAACGCAATTGGGCGCAATGACTTGATTGGCGAGGCGAAAGGCTTGTCAAAAAAAGCTGAAGATTTGATTTTTGTTAAGTTTAAAGACGGCGTTCCTATGGTCGAGGACATACAAGATGCGGTCGAGGCTGCACTTATGGAAAACGGCTATACGGACATTGCGAAGGAATACATCGTGTACCGTGCAAAACGCAATCGTGTGCGCGAAATGAACACCAATTTAATGAAAATCTATGATGAAATCAACAATGTTGATGCACTCAACAGTGATTTGAAGCGCGACAACGCAAACATTGACGGCAACACGGCAATGGGTATGATGCTGAAATTTGGCTCCGAGGGCGCAAAGGACTACTTTACAAAGAGCGTCCTAACGCCAGAGCAGGCGGAGGCTTATAAGGACGGCGACATACATATTCACGATTTTGATTTTTATACTCTCACGGAAACTTGTTGTCAAATCGACATCAACAAGTTGTTCACGGGCGGCTTTGGCACAGGGCACGGCTTTTTGCGCGAGCCAAACAGCATTAGAACATGTGCCGCGCTTGCGTGTATAGCGATTCAAGCAAACCAAAACGACCAACACGGCGGGCAGAGCATTCCAAATTTTGATTACGGACTTGCTGCGGGCGTCGCAAAGACGTATAAGAGAAGTTTTATCAACAATTTTGCTAGCGCATACGAACTTTTGAAAGGCGCACTTGATATTGCTGAAATCAAGAATAGGTTTGCAAATGTAGAGGCAAATTTTGGCTTGAAGCCAGCGCTCAAAAAGGATATTGCTTTCATTTCCGCGCTTAGAGACGAGTTCAAGGAATTGACCGACGACGAGTTTATGAAGATAAGTGCATTTGCTGAAGAACACGCGGAAAAAGAAACCGACGAAGAAACATTCCAAGCAATGGAAGCGCTTGTTCACAACCTCAACACAATGCACAGCCGTGCAGGGGCGCAGGTGCCATTCTCATCAATCAACCTTGGGCTTGATACC
>JBNMHN010000137.1:0-2175 GCA_050872805.1 Clostridia bacterium | reverse complement strand
AATTTTGATTGTACTCATCGCTGGGCGGGTTTTGCAACCTCTTCCCTAGCGACTCCATTAGTATATACTATACTGAAGATAAAGTCAACATCTTTTAAAAAAAACTTTTATTTTTTGTCATTTTTTACCCTTTTTTACCCCTTTTTCGTATACCTACCCACGTGTATCATTTACCCTAAACCCCGCACAAACATAGCATTTATGCGGGGTTTGGACGATTTGGGACAAAAAAGCCCGCCACTACGAGGGTGGCAGGCTTTTTTCGTTTTTTTATAAGATTTATCTTTATCATTTAACAATGCTGTTGATTGCGTCCAAAAGTTCTTCCTTGTTACGGAAACCAACTAGTCTTTCTTGCTCTTGCCCGTCTTTGAAAATAATGACAGTTGGAATGCTCATTACACCGAGTTCATTTGCAATGTTGATTGCTTGGTCGATGTCGAGTTTTGCGACTGTATAGCCGTTTGCTTCTTCAGCTATTTCTTCCATTATTGGTGCGAGCATTTTGCAAGGCGGACACCATGTGGCGTAAAAGTCTACGACTGCTACGCCTTGCTTTTGCATAAGTTCTTTGTATGAATCTTCATTGAGATGCAATATTTCCATAATTTTCTCCTTATTTAATATTTGCGAAACGATTACAAAATATACTTTGTAAGGTCATATTTTGAGAGCGTTGATTTCAATTCGTTGTCGACATATGCGCGGTCGATTTTGACGTCCGTCATTGGAAATGAACCGTCGGCGTGGAACGAAATGCTTTCAAGCAGATTTTCCATAATTGTATGGAGGCGGCGCGCGCCGATGTTTTCGCTTGTTTCATTTTCGCGGACGGAAATTTCGGCAATTTCGTCGATTGCACTATCGTCAAACACTAGGTTGATGTTATCGACTTTCAAAAGTGCCCCGTATTGTTGAGTAATTGAATTTTTTGTGTTTGTCAATATATTAACAAAATCTTCTTTCGTCAAGTTTTGCAATTCTACTTGAATTGGGAAACGCCCTAACAATTCAGGTATCAAGTCCTCTACTTTTGCGGTATGGAACGCGCCTGCTGCGATGAACAAAATGTAATCAGTTTTGACTGTTCCGTACTTTGTTGTGACAGTGCTGCCTTCGACGATTGGCAGGATGTCTCTTTGGACACCTTCACGCGAGACGTCGGGCCCGTTTTTGCCGTTGCCCTTGCCTGCTACTTTGTCGATTTCGTCGATGAACACGATGCCGTCTTGTTCGCAGCGGCGGATTGCTTCCGCTTTGACTGTATCCATATCAATAAATTTGGAAGATTCCTCATTCATCATATATTCGCGCGCAATTTTGACGGGCATTTTCTTGTTCTTTTTCTTTGGTGGGAATATTCCGCCCATAATGTCGCCTAAGTCCATTGCGCCCATCCCTGGCATAATTTCGACTTGCTTTGGCGCTTCGGCAATTTGAATGTCGATGACATAATCGTCAAGTTTGCCTGCAAGCAAATCTTTTTCAATTTGGGCGCGGACATTGTCTTTGTTCGCATCGTCGATTGCTTTTTCCTTGTTCTTTTGGTCAAAAATCATTGTAACGAGTTGTTTGTTGACGACTGCAGATGTTTTTTCTTTGACTTCCTCAAATTTTTCCTCTTTGACAAGGCGGATTGAAGTTTCGGCAAGGTCGCGAATGATGCTTTCGACGTCACGGCCTACGTACCCGACTTCGGTGAACTTTGTTGCTTCCACCTTAACAAATGGAGCGTGGACAAGTTTTGCAAGGCGTCTTGCAATTTCCGTTTTACCGACGCCTGTTGGCCCTTTCAAAATAATATTTTTAGGGGTTATGTCCTCTTTCATTTCTTCGGGGAGTTGGCTACGGCGGTATCTATTTCTAAGTGCGACTGCTACGGCGCGCTTTGCTTTTTCTTGCCCGATGATATATTTATCAAGTTCGTTGACAATATCTTTTGGTGACATTTCCATAACTTACACCTCCTCAATTGTGATGTTGTGGTTTGTATAGATGCAGATGTCTGCGGCGATATTAATTGCGTTATCGGCAATTTCGCGCGCGGTCATATTTGTATGTGCGACAAGTGCTTTTGCCGCTGCAAGTGCGTATACGCTGCCTGAACCGATTGATAAAATTCCGTCGTCAGGTTCGACAACTTCACCTGCGCCCGTAACTTGGAGCATCGTATTT
>JBNMHN010000136.1:0-2187 GCA_050872805.1 Clostridia bacterium | reverse complement strand
TGGACAAAGTAGAAATTATAGATATATCTCAAAAAATTGGCACATTTGAAACATCAATTTTACCATATGAAGATTGTTGCACCGTTTTTTTGCCAAAGAACCCTATAATTAAGCCAAATCTTTGCCAAGTTGAGGAAGAGGAAGCGAAACTTGATGTCGATGCACTTGTCAATGAATGCTTGAGTAATTTAGAGGTAATTGAAGTCGAATAATTGTTCTATTGATTTATAAGGAATTTTTGAGGTAAGATATTTATATTATATTATTTTATATTTTATATTAAATACAATATTATACTATCATATATAGTGCAACAAAAGACGAAGGACAGTTCCGCTTCGTCTTTTCTCTTTTTTACTTATTGCATATGCCTAACACAATGAAAAAATATCATTACATAAAGGATGTTCGCAAATCTTTAAGGACTTTGTTTTCAATTCTTGAGACTTGCACTTGCGAAACGCCAAGTTCTTCCGCAATTTTCATTTGAGTCCTATCTTTAAAATAGCGCAGTATGATGATTTTGCGTTCTTTGGGTGGCAAACTATTAATTAAGTCTTTCAGCAGCATTTTTTCAAGCTTTGAGTCCGTATCTTCGTTTTCGCTCTCTAGCTTTTCAGCAAGCGTTTGCGAGTCGTCCGCATCGTTGCTATCATAAATTGAAACGGGCAGCCGTGTGGAATCCAAAGCAAAGACGACATCTTGAATGTCCATAGCAAATTGATTAGCAATTTCTTCAAGAGTAGGGGATTGCGAATGCTGGGCATTGTAGTTTTCTACAAATTTCTTGATTTGCGAGGCCTGCTGCTTGATTGAACGCGATACCTTGATGTAGCCTTCGTCGCGCAAATAACGTTTGACTTCGCCAAGTATCATAGGTACGGCATATGTTGAAAATTTAACATTAAAACTCGGGTCAAACTTGTTGATAGCCTTTGCAAAGCCAACACAGCCAAGTTGATACAAATCTTCATATTCAATGCCTTTCATTTTGTAATGCTTAATTACGCACTTGACAAGCGGAGCGTTTTCATTAATTAAAGTATTTTTTGCATTTTCGTCGCCATCTTTTGCGAGCTTCAGCAAACGCAAAGTTTCTTCGTGATCAATCATTTGCCACCATTTTGCATTGCTCAGTAATGGTTAATTTTTTTGTCATTTTGATAGTCAAGCCGCGCGCGCTGTTGTTTTTTACTTCAAGTGTGTCCATAAAACTTTCCATAACGGTAAAGCCCATACCGCTGCGTTCTTCATCAGGTTTTGTAGTATAGAACGGCTCGCGTGCCTTTTCAGGGTCACAAATCCCGATTCCAAAATCAGTGATTGTAATTGTGACGGTATCATTTTTTAGTGCCACGTGTATTTTTATGTCGCCAACGCTGTCAGGGTAGGCGTGCACAACACAATTTGTGACGGCTTCCGACACGGCAGTCTTTATGTCAATTATATCTTCTAAAATCGGGTTCACCTGCGCGCAAAACGCCGCAACGGTGCTGCGTGCAAATGCCTCGTTTTCAGAAATTGCTTTGATGTGTAATGTCATTTCGTTTTTCATATATTCCTCACTTAACTAATTTTGGGCATAATTTCATATAGCCCCGTCATTTGAAAAATCTTTTCAATATGTTTGTTTGGATTACAAATAAAGATAGGGATGTTGTTTGCCTTCATTTTTTTGTATCTGCCGATTAGCACGCCAATGCCAGTACTATCCATAAAATCAAGTTCAGACAAATCAATTACAATTTGCTTGGCAGTTGTCGAATTTAAAAGGGCATCAAGTTCATTTCTCGTAAAACCTGCGCACATTTCGTCAAGCTCGCCAGACAAACTAATATATAAAGTGCTGTTGTAAAGCCTGTTTTTTATTTGCATTTTTTCCTCCGAACTAGATAGTATCATAGCAAAAAACTAAAATTTTGAGAAAATTTGTCTAATTTTAAAAAAATTTGTCAAAACAGTTGACAAATGAAACAAAAATCAATATAATATAAAAAGTTCGCTAATGATATTGATTCGTGCGAACGCGTGGAATTTAGGGATAAAAACCAATTTTTTTTAAAAAAAATAAAAAAAATTTAAAAAACTTGCTAAAATCCGTTGACATTTTATTAAAAATTTAGTATATTATAAAAGTCAGCCAATCGAGACGGGGTGTAGCGCAGTTGGTAGCGCACGTGGTTTGGG
>JBNMHN010000135.1:0-2202 GCA_050872805.1 Clostridia bacterium | reverse complement strand
GCATAATTCCGCTTTATATGGGAATGTGGCGCGACATCGGGCTGTTCGTGTACAACAACGAGCGCGCGGGGCTGTATCTCTTGTATTCGGCGTGGCTGATGATTCCGCTGGCGCTGTCGAACATTTCGTCAACCGTGCTGAACGCGCTGAGTATGGAGGGCAAATCGTTTGTCAATTACTTCATTGGCGCGGTGGTGCTGATTGTGATTATACTGACGATGACGCGCACGCTGGGGATTTCGTCGCTGATTGTCGGCACGGGCGCGTGTATGCTGATTTCAAGCGTGCTGAACATTCGGCTGATAAAAAAACGCATCAACGCAAAGGTCAATGTGCTGCGAAAAACGCTTGTTATGGCGCTGTTTGCGGTGCCGAGTTACCTGCTGACGCGGTTTTGCTTTAACATATTCGACGCGTTTTGCCCGAAGTTTTTCGCGCTGGCGTTCGGGAGTGTGTGCGGCGCGACGTGCTTTGTGGTGCTGTGCGTGGTGTTTCGGGTTGTCAATGTCAAGGTGCTGTTTATGGAGTTCTCTAAGCCCAAGCACGCCGCCGCTCCCCCCGAAATCTCCTCCCCCCCCATCCATGTGTGCGGGGATAGCCCCGCTGCTACAGGTACAGTCACTACAAGCAAATAACTAAGGATAGTGACATAGGTTTATGCGTTCTAGGCAATTTAGTACTATGAAACGCCACTGGTGCGGGTACTGTCCCTACACACAAGTAACCCTTGAGAGCGGAGTCCCGTTGTGCATTCTATTTGCTTTTGCACTCAATGGGGAAAGCCCCGCCGCTACAGGTACAATCACTACGCCTAAGTGATTTGCGTGGACGGCGCACTCAGTACTTTCTATAAGGTATTCATTCTCGACGGGGAAAGCCCCGCTGCTGTGGGTGCTGCTTTTGCAAGGAAGCGACAATGCGGGTGGAATGCTTTGGTGGTTTGTATGTTACGAGAAAAGGCACTTTTAGTTCGCTTTTACAATTTGTATTATAATTTAGTATGCTAATTTAAAGGTTGCATTGTATTATAAATGAAAAAACAGCGAGTTTGGAGCGCAATTACGGAAAGCGCTTTAATTTCGCTGTTTTTGTTTGTTTACATTTCGTTCCAATTCATCATAGGAAATGGTCTCTTTTGAGCATTTTTATAATTTTTTCGTCACTGGTATGTTCCATATTTTTGACGGTGTTGAGCGCGAGCATTGCATTTTTCCATTTGTTGAAGTGAAGTTTTGACGGTAACTTTTTAACATCAATGTAAGCCGAGCGTTTTATAGAATTTGCGTATTGTGGATTGAGTTCTGTATGTGTGTCGACCAAATTATAAATTGCTCTATTGAAAATGATGCGTGCAGTATCTTGAATCATTTTAAGTTGTTTTCTTTCGTCGTATGTTAGGTCTACGCCTCTATAAAGTTCTACGACATCAAGCAAGCGCATCGCTCTATAGTACGCGTTTCCAAATCGTATATATGCCTCTTCATTGTTATCAATGAATTCAGTTTCAAAATTTTCTGCATTTACTTCGCTGTGGCGAACAATTTTAGTGCCGACACATTGTGAGAGTGTGCATTTGTTTTGAGTGTAGTAATTTGTGGAAATGGTGAAACAGTCGCGCAGTCGCGCTCCTCTCTTGTAGATGAATGTGACCAGCGCATATTTTTGTGATTTTGCTTCAGTTGTTGGGCAGATTGGAACCATTTCTGTACTCATTTTATTTTTGTCATTGGAAATAATGCATCCGCCGACAACGATTGAACCCGTTGGAAAAACGCCATTAAAGGCATCAAGTGATTCGGAATACACTGTATCAAATAGAGGTATGTCTCTATCCAAAGTACCATTTTTTACTGAAAACTTTGTGTCGAATTTGACATCGCCGTGATATAAAATCCCCTCATAGTCTTTCCCGCTTTGTTCAAGTTCAATGAGCAGAGCATCGCGTTCTTTTGGGGGTAAATCTGGGTCATTTAGTTTTGCTAGCAGTTGGCTTGCACGTTTTTTCTCTTTGTATTTTTTAATGAAATTGCTTTGTATTTTCATAGCTACCTCTCTTTCGTAAAGATTATAACATAGTTGTTTTTTGTTGTCAATAGGGGAGCGCAAAATTTGTCGATTATATTTGTAAAGCGAATGCCAAACAGTTGATATTTTTTCTTAAATGTGTTACAATTAATATGAAGAATTTTCATTGCTAGGAGG
>JBNMHN010000134.1:0-2304 GCA_050872805.1 Clostridia bacterium | reverse complement strand
GTTCTGTTTTTCATAAGTAAAAAATCTCCTTGTATTTTGTTTTTTCGTGTATATTTTACCACTATTTGCGTTTTTTATCAAATGATTATTACATATTTATGAAAAAAAGTTGCAAAATTCTGCAACTTTTTTGTTTATCTTTTCAGTTTGGCGGAAACTTTGTAGCCGCGGAGGTCAAATTCGCGCGATAAGTCACAATCGGAAAGCAAAGTCATTTGACTCAAGGTTTCCTTTTCGATTGTTGCTTTCTCGTCGTCGATGATTGACTGCATATAGTCGTCGTCACTTGATAGGTCGACAAAAATTCTGTCCGCTACGTCAAAGCCTGCGTCTTTGCGGACAACTTGGAGTGAACGCAAGAGTTCACGCAAGATGCCTTCTTTTTCAAGTTCGGCGGAAAGCGATGTATCTATTGCAACTTTGATTGTTTCAATGTCCGCTTTGATATTGTCGTTGAATACGTTTGTAATGTCAAACATATTCTTTTCAAAGTCGACGTCAAAGTCACCGAGTTTGACGGGTTCATTCGCATCAAGTTTCGCTAAAATTTCACGCGTTTCTTCAGGCGTCAATTTTGCAATATACTCTTTTGCTTCATTAACTCTATTTTTGAGTTTTGCCCCTGCTGTTTTGAAGTTTAGGTGCAATACGCGTGTGCAAAGCGAGTCAAAGTTTTGTAGATATTCAATTTCTTTGACGTTAAGTTCGTTTTTGATAATTTGTTCAAAGTCTTTACAAAGGTCTTGCAAATCGCTTTCTATATAGAGCGTTTTGATTGGTTGTTTTACTTTGATTTGTGCTTGATTGCGCAAACTCAATGCGATTGTGATGATTTCTCTCACTTTTTCACATTCAAGCAGTATTTTTTCATCAACTGCCAAATTTACTGGGAAGTCACTCAAAAGCACACTTTCTTCCGCTTGTCCGTATTTTCTAACGAGGTTTTGCCACGTATACTCGGTCATAAACGGAATAATTGGCGCCATAACTTGCGTGATTGTTTTGATTGCGATGTAGAGGCTGTTATAAGCGTCTACTTTGTCTTGTTCAAAACCATCTTTCCAGAATCTGCGGCGGCAAATTCTAATGTAGAAATTAGAAACATCGTCCATACATTTTTCAAATTCTTTTACAACTGTTACGGTATCATTTGCATCATAACGCTCGGTGGCGATGTTTGCAAAGGAGTTTACGCGCGAATACAACCACTTGTCCATAAGGTTTGTGCTTGTAAATTCGCCACTGCACTTTGGTTTATCTATTTCGGCATAGGTATTAAAGAACACGACTGCGTTGTGGTATTGTAGTGTCTTTCTTCTCGCTTCTTCACAAAGTGACATTGAGAAACGCACGTCGTTTGTGGTTGGCGCACCTGCAAAGAGGTAGCGCACTGCGTCCGCACCTAATTTTTCGGCAACTTCTTCAAACTGAACGGAATTACCTGAAGATTTTGAGAACTTGCTGCCGTCCTCAGCGACGACTGCCCCATAACTCAAAACTTTTTCATATGGCGCGCGCCCTGTGAGCGTGACGCTCATAAATAGCAATGAATAGAACCACAAGCGAATTTGCTCGCGCATTTCCATTACAACTTCGGCTGGGAATTGTTTTTCCCATTCCTTGCGATTTGTGAAATACCCTAGTGTTGTGAAAGGTACGATGCCTGCGTCAAGCCAAACGTCGCCTACTTGCGTGACGCGTTTTACCTTTTCGCCACAACAAGGACAAATGATTTCGATATCATCGACATATGGGCGGTGCAATTCCTTGAGGTCGCTCAAGTCGCGTCCACTCAATCTTTCAAGGTCAGCCTTGCTTTCTGCGACGGTCAAGTGTCCGCACTTATGGCAAGGGTAGAACGGAAGTGGCAAGCCATAATAGCGGCTGCGCGAAATGTTCCAGTCGCCCATATTGTTGAGCCAATCTTCCATACGTTTTCTTGTGTATTCAGGTTCCCAATTAACACTCTTGACCGCTTCCAAAAGTTGTGGGCGGATTTCGTCCGTTTTGATGTACCATTCGCGCACGAGGCGGAAGAATACTTGTGTTTTACAACGCCAGCAAATAGGATACTTGTGTGTGTGCATTTCGGTTTTGAAGAACTTTCCTTGTTTCTTTAGTTCCTCAAAAATCTTTGGCGCGACTTCAGCGGCATTGATTCCAGCGAAAACGCCGTAATCTTCCAAAAGTTCGCCGTTGTCGTTGATAGGGCAAATTGCAGGCAAACCATATTTTTTGCCGAGTTCAAAGTCCTCAGCACCACAACCCGGTGCGATGTGTACGACGCCCGAACCTTCGTCCGCT
>JBNMHN010000133.1:0-2331 GCA_050872805.1 Clostridia bacterium | reverse complement strand
TGTCGCCAAGAACAGTATATGCCAAAACGCCATTGTCGACGGCTTTTTGATAGTACGTCGTTGCGGTTTTGAAATCGCCGTCATCGGAATATAAATTGCCGATAGAAACGTAGTACTTCGGCTTTTTTACGGCGAGCCGTTCGTATCTTTTCATTTTATCGCTATTTGTGCTCATATTGCCTCCTATTTTATAACATTGCAAATGGTTTGGACGATATAAGTTTGTAATCATCATCGTGAGTATAAAATTGTTCCATTAACCAATATATACCATTCGTTCCTTTTTTTAGTTTTTTAGAAAGTTGTTCTTTTGTAATTGGCATAACTTGAAAAATGCTAATGTATTTATGTTTAGAAACAAAGCACTTAACAATGTCTGGTGTCTTAAAAACTTCTGGCAATAACAAAACTGTTCCACAATATTTGCCTTTTAGTTCAAAGTCAATGGTGTCTGACACTGTTATATTATCTTTTTCATTAAAAGCATATTCTGCAGTTGACCAAAGCAATGAATTTAATACAAGCCATTCGGTAGCAGACTCATCAACTTTCACATCTGGAGATATAAGCATAATATATTCATTTCTGCGATTTGCTTTTCTTCCCCAGCCGATATTTCTTTCAGGCATTAAATAATCACTTGCCCCAATAGTGCATAATTTCCAAAAGGGCAGTTCTTTGGTAGGCTCAAAAACATAAGTTGTTAATGGCTTCATATCATTAGACAAAACATTCTTTTTTAGCTTCAAACTAAACAATGGATTTTGATTAAAGTTATTTTCATAATGTTCTAATAATTTTTGATGTCGTTTACTTTCCATTCTCTCTCCACAAATTATTCCATCATATTATAACAAATTGTATAAAAATTTGCATTTATTTTTATAGATTTTCTAAATTATCTTTTATTATAGTGCGTGCTATTTTTTAAAGTAAAATCCGCAGTGAAAATTGAGGTAAAACTTACTTAGGGAACTAACCTTATTACAATTTTTATTTTCATTACCTACTAACAAAAAAAAAACGAGACCCGAAAAATGAATCCCGCCTACTATTGTGGTCGAGGTGGCGAGTCTCGAACTCACGGCCTCGTGGTCCCGAACCACGCGCGCTACCAACTGCGCTACACCTCGTTGTGATTGTTATTATACCACTATTTTATGTTTTTTGCAATGCTTTATTTAATTTATATAAAATTTATTTATTAAAAAAAGACTTTTTATTGCAAATATTGATAAATTATGTTACAATACATAATATGTTGGAAAATAATAATCTTCAAGAAATTAGAAAAGCAAAAAAAATATTTGCCGCTATTTATTGGACTTTATCTTTAGCGGGATTTACATTTTTACTACTCGATAGATATTTTGCTGAAAATGGTAAAAACGACAACACTTTTATGTATTTGTCTATTACGTGCTTGATACTTGCATTCATTGCGATGTTTGCTAATAATGTTAAGCTTGGACGCTCAAAAACACAACTAATAATGAGCGCACTATGTTTCTTGCCAAACACCATTTTCGCTTTTTTGTATTTGTTTTTGCCGCTAAATATAACAATTTGCTTGATATTTTCATTTAATTTATTCTTTGGACTAATTGCGCTGATATTATTTATGCGTTACAAGACTAATCACCCTGAACCACAAAATGATATTTATGACCACAAAATAACTATGGTTGTATTAGTGGCAATCACACTCACATTAATCGTTTCATTGCGCCGAACATATTTTGATACCAACATTTTATATAAGGTTGGAGGAATAGTAGGCGCTGTCGCATTTTTAATCTACACAATTTTAACTCTAACAGTATTCCGCAAAATTTACACAAATTGGATTGTAAAAAAATCTACAAGATTCGCTACATTTGCGTGCGCCGCTATTCTATCGTTTTGTGTCGCCGTTCCACTACTAGATGTACTTAACACAACAGGACAAACACCCGCATCGCAAAATGAATACATAATAACTGATAAGCAAGTCGAAGCGGGCAGCAAAGGCTCAAAGTCATATTATTTATATGTGAAAATTGACAATAAAACTATTAAAATTAATGTAAACTCAGAAATATACAAAAACAAATCAACAAATGACAAATTGAAAGTAAACATATACGACGGCGATCTTCACTGGAAGTACTACACCTGCGCCGACTGGGGTACGTAATTTACATCATAACATTGGGAAAGAAGTCATAATGGCACAACGGAGATAAAATATTTAAAAATTTGTGCCTAAAATGTGCCTAAATAAAAAACGCCCGCAATATATAGTATTATATATTAATATAATATACTACATATTGCGGTATGTGTTTGTGG
>JBNMHN010000132.1:0-2390 GCA_050872805.1 Clostridia bacterium | reverse complement strand
TATCGTATCTTTCCTTAAATTTAATCTTCCCATCAGCATAAAAATACGTGCGCTCTATTACACTTCTTTTCGCCCCAGTCGGATTTTTAACTACACCAAGAATTTTATCATTTGTAAAATATAGTTTAAGTTTATCTCTTAAACCTACCTCTTTCGTTTCTTTTGTGGCAGATTTCAAAAATTTTGTCATAATATTCTCTCCTTTTTATTCATAGTGTACCACTCCACTCCCCCCCCTGTCAATAGTTTTTGAAAAGAAATTGTTTTTTTTGTTTTTTTTATATAAAAACATTAGATTTGATACTCAAAAGACCATTTTCAACGAATTTTAACAATAAAATGTACTGATCTATTACATTTTTAGTCCCAATCCGTTTCAGTATAGATAACCCTTGCAAATTTTGGAAATAATAATTTGAAATACATTTTGATAATTTCAAAAACTGTGTTATACTAAAATAATGAGGTTTATTGTGGATTTAATTATTATTGACGGCAACTCGCTTGCCAATCGCGCATTTTATGCAATGCCGCCGCTAAAAAACAAAAATGGACTGGTTTGCAACGCTATTTTTGGTTTTTGCAATATTTTAGTAAAACTAATCACTGAAAACAAGCCAAAGTACTTTGCTGTGGCGTTTGTCGCGCACAAGCCGACTTTTAGACACGAAAAATACGCTGAATACAAGGCGGGACGAAACGCTATGCCTGAAGATTTGGTTACACAGATGCCACTTTTGCAAGAATTATTGCGTGATATGGGTATCAAGGTTTTGATAAAAGACGGGATTGAGGCTGATGATATTGTTGGTACGCTTGCAAAACGTTTTGACTTAGATACGGTTATTGTTTCGGGAGATAAGGACTTACTGCAACTCATTGATGAACACACAAAAGTTTGGTTGACGCGCAAAGGAATTTCCGAGACTGAAGTTTTTGACTTAGCGCACTTCCGCGAAGTTTATGGTTTTGAACCGCCACAAATGGTGGACCTAAAGTCTATGATGGGTGATTCTAGCGACAATATCCCCGGCATTGCGGGCGTAGGTGAAAAGACGGCGCTTGAATTTATGCACACATATGGTTCACTTGACAACTTGTATGCGCACATAGATGAATTAAAGGGCGCTAAGCGCGAAAAAGTCGAAAAAAGCAAAGATATGGCGTACTTGAGTTTTGACCTTGCAACAATTGACACAAAAAGTGATATTGAATGCACGCTTGATGAACTATCCTTTCAATTCCCTTTCAACAATGTTGTAAAACAAAAATTTGCTGATTATGAATTTACTTCCCTTTTAAAGCGCAATATTTTTGAGGATAATGCGGAAATTGCAAAGGAAAATGTTGTTGAATGCGAAAATGTTGAGGTTACGACGTTAGAACAATTGCGAGAAATTGTGGCAAAACACAAAAATGCTGAACTTTTTGCGGCGCATTATGAAAAGTATTACGATGCTTTTCACTTTGCTTTTGATTTGAAAACAAACTATTTTATCATTTTGGAAAATGTAAAAGACAATGTGAAACAATATTTTGACTTGCTTGTTCCGTTTATTCAAAATGAAAAGGTTGAAAAAGTCTACTTCAAATACAAAAAGCAAAAACACTTTTTTGCGGACTTTGACATTGAAATCAAAATGCCGTGCTTTGATGTGGCACTTGCGCAATACTTGATTGACCCTTCCGTCAAGTTTGAAATCATTGACAAGGCGTTTGACTATTTGGGACTGAACATTAATCATATTGGTGTGGGCATTTTGCAAGCAAAAGATATGTTAAAACCCAAAATTGACAAAATGGAGTTGCACGAATTATATTACAACTTAGAGCTCAAACTTGAAGATGTTTTGTTTGATATGGAGCAAGAAGGAATCAAGGTGGATAGGAACATATTGCTTGAACTTACAAAAACATTTTCCTCACAAATTGATGGAATTGTTGAACAAATTTACGAACTGGCTGGCGAAAAATTTAATATCAATTCGACACTACAACTTGCGGAAGTTTTGTTTGATAAGTTAAACATTCCTTTGCCAAAAAACAAAAAGCGTTCGACAAATGTGGAGATTTTGCAGGAAATAGAGCACGAACACCCAATTGTTTCGCTACTTATGCGCTACAGAAAGGTGCAAAAGATTGTCAGCACGTATCTTGACGGGTTGATTCCGCATCTTGATGAAAACAACATTATTCATACTGAATTTAACCAAACAATGGCGGCGACAGGCAGGCTTTCGAGCGTTAACCCAAATTTGCAAAACATTCCTACGCGCGACGAAGAAGGCAAAAGTTTGCGCAAAATGTTTGTTGTCAAATCTAGTGACAACATATTTATTTCCGCCGACTATAGCCAAACTGAATTGAGGTTGCTTGCGCACTATAGTCAG
>JBNMHN010000131.1:0-2405 GCA_050872805.1 Clostridia bacterium | reverse complement strand
TGACACACATAGTGACGAAAAAGTGTTTAATGCGGATTACCTTGACACCCTTGCACGTCCGCCTGTTAATGACGTTGAAGTAGATTATAATGCGGAAGAAATTGCGCGAATCAAAGAGCAAGTTGGCGAAATGGCGGGCGATATGATTGAAACAATGGAAAAATTGCGCATTGCTTGTGAAAAAGATATTCAGGAAGAACTTGATAGGTATGTCGCAGCGGGCGGAAAGGCGGAAGACTTTGAGCCGCAACTTATCCCGTACGGGATTGTCTATGAAGCCTATATGTATGACAAAAAACTAAAGGAACAAAAAGGATTAAAAGAAGAGCGCAGTTTGAAAAACCGCCTCAAGAAAAAATTTGCTAATAAAACTGTTGCTGAAGAAAAAACAAAAACAACTGACGCAAAGAAAGTGACAACCGCTTCAAATGAAAACAAATTAGACAATACGGGTAAAACGACAAACAAAGTTCGTGTGAGCAGTGCCGATTCAAATTGTTCTACAATTGATAATTCGACAATGGAAAATAGCAACGCTAAAAGGGAAAACCCAGATAAAATTGTTGTTGGAAATGAAGATTTAGGGAGCGATGATTTCAAGAGAAATTTTGAAGTAGACAAAAACGCTGCCTCAAGTGCAAATAGAATCTATGAAAAGAAAAAATCGAATTGGGATAAGCAACGCGAAGTGTGCGAGGCAATATTGTTGAAAAGACACGAGTTGCGCGAACTTGGTATTCCAGTCGATGAAACGCTTGCAAAAGCGTCTTCGCGAGTTTTGTCATTCAAAATTTTTTCAGCGATGTTAATCGCTGCTTCTCTAGTCGCAAACGACCCGCAGAGTACATTGACACTTGCTGCAAGCGGCATAATTGTTTTTGCGGGCACAAAGTACGCTGATTTTAAATATGATTTGAAGTATCGCAAAGTGATAGACGATGTACGTAAAGCATATATTCGTGCGCGCGGGAAGATGACTGAAGAAGATGTTCAAAAAATTTTGAACACGCACAAAGTGAAATTGCCCGACAAATACGCGCTTGCCTGTATGACAAAAGAAGAACGCGATGAAATATTGGAAAGTGCGAAAAATCCTAAAGAACTCAGCAAGCGCAAACTTATCAAACATATTAAGCGCGAATTGACAAATTTTGAAGTAAAACAATTTGTAGAAATGCGCAAGCAACAAAAAGAGCGAGCGCAAGATGATAAATCGAATTCGCGATGAAAAGTTTTTGCGATAATTGAAAAACTAAATTGATTAATGAAAAAAATGAAAATGGTGAAGTTATGAAAGAAAACGCGTATCTAAAATTAAAAGACTATTGCATCAATTTTAATGAACAATTTAACGAAGTAAAAATAAAAGAAGACGAATGCTTTGCCATTTTGCAAGAAATTGCAGTTGAATATGCAAAGGAACATCCGTCGTTTGATTCAAAATTTAAAACAAAATTGCTCGAACAAAAAGCGTATTATGACAAAAAAATAAGAAACGACAAGGACATAGAAAGAAGAATTGTCGAAGATGAAGATATAAATATGCTTAATCATAAAATTCGTGTTGATTTAGTTTATATTGAGTCTATCTTGCCATCGCTTGATAGACGTATTCAGTCTTATAGCAAAATTAAGAGCGTTGAAGAAGTCGGCGAGGATAAATTTATTTCCTACTTTGTTACAATTACAAATTTGAGATACTATAGTCACGCTACCGCAGGTAGTTATCTAAGATGTCTGAAAACGGTTGAAGATGTCTATAACAAAGACAAAGGCTTTTTCAAAAGACTTTTCCGAAAACGCAAATTGGACGTCGAAAGTGAAAAATAAAAAGATAAAAATTTACTAAAACCCCACGTGAGTGATTACGTGGGGTTTTGTCGCGCAAAATTGTAAAAATACTGCTGCGCAACGATAGAAAGTGAGCATTTTGATTATACAAGTTTGCCAAAATTGAAAATGTTATTTGAGTCACGTAACAAGTATGAAAGTTTATTGAATATAACAAATATGACTATCTTTGTTTTCAAATATCAATTATGTTAACCAAAACGTGTGCAAGCACGCTTGCGCGAATGCAAAGCACGCTATCTTGAATACTGATAAGATACGCGCGCGACATCGGCGAAACATTAATCACTTGCACAATCGCGCCCTTTACAAACCCAAGTTCAAACAATCTCCGTCGCAAATTTGGTTCAGCGGAAACATCGACAACCTTGCAAAACTTTTTGCCAACAATATCACCGAGTTTTGAGGGATAGGTTGAAAAAAATGCGCAGTCGTTTGAGTTTTTTGTTTGCAATGTGCAAATTCCAGTTGTCATAAATTCTCCTATTTTTATTTTTTATTATTTTAATATTTTTTAGTGTACTTAATGAATTAATTTTTCCACTAATTCATAT
>JBNMHN010000130.1:0-2449 GCA_050872805.1 Clostridia bacterium | reverse complement strand
TCGCCGCAAGATATTTTGAAAGATTTGAAAATCTACCCCGCAACCGAAATTGATGTACCTGTCGAAAATACGAATAAGGAAGCAGTTTTGGAAAATGAAAAACTACTCGACGCAATCGACCGCGGGCAAAACCTACTAAGCGACGGCGGCAGGCTCGTCGTGCGCGCAAGTGGCACTGAAAGCAAAATCCGCATCCTCGTCGAGGGCGAGGATGCCGCAATGACCGCCGATATTGCCGCCTACCTCAAGAAAACAGTTTTGCAACTTTTGTGAAACACAAATTTTCATTATTTCACAATGAAGAAAGCGGAGCAAAAAGACGGGAGCAGCAGCATTTCAAGCAAAAAGGCGAAAATGGCAATGAGCAAAAACGTGATAATTGAGCGGCCGTTTTGTTGCCAAAAGAATTGGCTAAAGATACTCTCGCGATAACGGCAAAGCGAAAAGCAGGAACTGCAAAAGATTGTGCACAAGCCCATTAGCGCGACAAGCGAAATGAGGTGGCACGGCAAGTAGACAATGAAAACATTGATAATTCCGCTAATGTTGAACAGCATAATGAATATGGCGCAGTTTAGCCCAAGTAGATAACTTTCGTATAATATAAGGAAAAAATTTAGAAAACACGTGAACTTTTTGAAGTTTATTGCAATAATTATAAAAAACAGTATGCAAAAAGCGAATATTCGCTTGAAAAGTAGGCTAAAAGCGCCTACTTTTTTTTCAAGAAACCCGACAAGCACATTGTCATTGAGGTGCTGCACGGTAATTTCGCCCGTGTACTTGAAAGCAGTCAGCATTCCAGTTACGAGCCCTACGAGCATAATGAGCAAAAAAACAATGTACATTTTCTTGAAGCGCGCAAAATGGCCCTTGAGGTTGAACGCCATTTCGTTCATCGACCTGCGGAAATCAATTTTTATCATATTGTATTATATTATTGTAGCGCGCGCAATATTCGGGCAAGACTGGCAAAATGTGTTGTGAAAAAACAATTTATGTGTTATAATGAATAACAATATTTGAGAAGCAAAAAGGGAAGAAAGGTAAATTATGGCATTTATAAAGCAATCGAGTGATTTCATCGAAAATTCTAAGACGGAAATTGACAACATTTTTATCAACGACTACCTGCCGTACGCGCAAAGTGATTTTGTCAAAGTGTATGTCTATTGCTTGTATTTGTCAAGCAACGGCGAAAGCCCCGACAACGATTTAGGCAAGATTTGCAAAATCTTGAATATGGCGGAAATTGATGTTATGAACGCGCTCAAATACTGGGAAAACGAGGGGCTACTGCACCTTTATGGCGATCCTTGCCAAGTAGTGTTGTACCCACTAAAGAATGTCATTTCGCAAAGCCACAAGTGGAGTAAATCAAAATATGAGGACTTCAACTTGATGATTCAAGACATAAAGTCAGGCGCAATGATTTTGCCCAATGAGTATAGCGCGTACTATGAAACAATGGAAGAATACCACATTGAGACCGCCGCGTTTTTGCTAATCGCAAAATTTTGCGTCAGCCAAAAGGGCGAAAGCGTTGGCTATAAGTACATAACAACCGTTGCAAAAAACTGGGCGCAAGAGGGCGCACATACGGAAGAAGAAGTCAGTAAAAAAATTGAAGAATTTGAGCAGTCACTTGATAAAGTCAGCGAGGTTATCAAAGCGCTTAAGAGCAAAAGAAAAGCAACGTTTGAAGATAGACAATTCTACAAAAAGTGGACGGAAGAACTTGGCTTTGAACACGGCGTCATCTTGTATGTTGCAAAAAATATTAAAGTTAGCCCGACAATTTATAGGTTGGACGCAAAACTACTCAACTACTTTGAACTAAAGTTGTATTCAGTCAAAGAAATTGACAGTTTTGAGAGTGAGCGCGAAAACATAATGAAACTAACAAAGTCGATTACCAAAGCAATCGGCGTATATTACGACAATCTTGACCCTGTCATCACAAATTATGTGCAGCCGTGGCTTGCAAAAGGATACGACGAACAAACGCTGCTTGCGATTGCAAACAACTGCTTCAAAAATTCGATAAGGACGCTAGAGGGCGTCAACAGCGCAATCAACAAGTTCTATGCACACGGAATTGTTACGCTTGATAGCCTCAATCAACAAATTGAAAATTCAATCAAAACCGATAGCACAATCAAAGAAGTTTTGACCGAGTGCGGCTTGATGAGAAACGTGACGTCGTGGGATAGAGACTTTTACCGCACGTGGACTTATAGTTGGGGGCTTAGCCACGAAATCATAATGTTTGGCGCAAGCCTAGCGAAAGATAAGGCACAGCCAATGCAGTATTTGAACAAGGTTTTGTCCGAATGGAAAGAAAACGGCGTCGACAGCGTCGAAAAAGCAAAAGAACAAGCAAACAAATTGACAACAAAGGCGTCGTCAGCAAAAAGCAAATCGACGATTGCAATTCGTCACCGCGAGT
>JBNMHN010000129.1:0-2473 GCA_050872805.1 Clostridia bacterium | reverse complement strand
ATCTATTTCAAGATTACTAAATGTTTTGTTTAGAAAAAAATAAGGATGGGCAAAAAAATGTTTGAAAATTATAACAACAATGGCTATGGCAATGGAAACGGCTACAACAACAATGGCGGTTTCAACTCCAATGCTCTTTTTGGCAATACAACTACTGAAACAGTCGAAAGACCACAAGAAAACTTTAATTTTGCAGGCGAGGACGTTACTGCTAATTCGTATGATATGGAACATACTGACGCAGACGGCGTTTCGACTGTAGTTAGAATTAAGGTTTTCGGCGTAGGTGGCGCAGGTAACAACGCCGTCAACCGTATGGTCGCGCAAGACACAGGAATCGCAGATTTCATTGCTGTCAACACGGACAAGCAACAACTTTTGATTTCAAACGCACCAAAGCGTTTGCAAATCGGTGAAAAAATCACAAACGGCTGGGGTGCTGGCGCATTCCCTGAAATGGGGCAAAAAGCAGCCGAAGAAAGCAAGTCAGTTTTGCAAGAAATGTTGCAAGACGCTGACCTCGTTTTCGTCACCGCTGGTATGGGCGGCGGAACAGGTACAGGCGCTGCACCAATCATTGCAAGCATCGCAAAAGAAATGGGATTGCTCACAGTCGCAGTCGTAACAAAACCATTTATGTTTGAAGGCAGAAAACGTATGGAGAACGCTGAAAAGGGTCTTGAAGCGCTCAAAAAGTACGTCGACACATTGATTATCATTCCTAATGATAAACTTTATAAGATTTTGCCAAACAAAACACCTATGATGGAAGCGTTTGCATACGCCGACGATGTCTTGAGACAAGGTATCCAAGGTATCAGTGACTTGATTGCAAAACCGGGTCTTATCAACCTTGACTTTGCGGACATTCGCACAACGATGAAAAACAAAGGCGTCGCACATATGGGTATCGGGCACGGCAAGGGCGAAAACAAAACAATCGAAGCCGTCCGCCAAGCAGTTTCAAGTCCGCTTTTGGAAACAACAATCGAGGGCGCAACCGATATTATCCTAAACGTCAAAGGTGGCGCAGATTTGTCACTTGCTGAAGTTTATGAGGCAGCCGAACTTGTACGTGAAGTTGTTGACCCTAACTGCAACATCATCTTTGGTTCAGGCATCGACGAAAGTATGACTGACGAAGTTGAAATCACAATCATCGCAACAGGGTTCAACAACAATGTTATCTCTGAAGCGCAAAACGAACAAAAGCAACAAGGGTTGGGCGCGCAATTTGCTAGACCTCAACCTCAAATGCAACAACAACCACAGATGCAGCCACAACGTCCACAAGGCGGAATGAGCCGCATTGAAGTCGACGACAACGACATTCCACCATTCTTAAAGCGCATTAAACGCTAAGTTTGGCGAAATGATTAAAAGCGTCAATAGCATTTGAGTTCAAAAAATAGATAAAAGTGTTACAAAAGCAAGGCTGTGCAGGGGCTTTGCTTTTTGTGCATAAAAAGGAAAACTATGAATTTGATTGAAATTTTAAAATCATTTGACAACACATTTTTTGAAAAAGACGAAACCGAACAACGCTCGCTCATAAGCAAACTTTACGAAAGTATTATGAAAAGTTGTCATTGCGACAGCCTAAAAACTGCTTGCATACTTGAGTGTGTCAAAGACGACGAAAACTACTTATACAAGTTTGAAAAAGGCGCACCAAAACTCAATTTGAGCGCCTGCAAAAATTTCGCGACGTGCGGATATTTGTTTGTCATTGACTGTGTCGCAACAATCGTCCGCGTCCAAATGCAAAGAGGGTTCAAAGAATTTTTGGCTGAAAGAGAGAATAACGCAGGGCAGTTTTATTGCGTCAAAGAAAACGACAGTTTGCCCGACAACTTCAAAGCGCTTTTCAAACTTGATAATGTGATGCTGATGTATTCTACAATTGAAAAGGACAAAACCGACTTTTTCAGTATCACGCAGTTTGATAGACGCGCATTTGCCCGAAATTTTATGCTCGCGTTCTTTGCTGTATGCCCGCGCCCCGAGCGCAACGACTATCTTGCGTACCTCGACGACTGCTTCTACCAACCTGACGAGGATGTCGAACCCTTGAAAATGGAAGAACTTGAGGACGCAATTGTCGCAAAATTTAAGTCCGAAAACGCCCTCGGCTTTCTTGAAGAATTGGAACTCCGCGAAGTCCTTTACCACAACATCGACAAATAAATTGACCCCATTTTTAAAAGGTAGCAAATATGAAAATCTTACAAAACATTGATTATAACATCAAATCATTACCAAAGCCACAAATGGCAATCGTTCCGCTGAAAGTCACAAACGGCGACGCCGCATTGCCTATTGTCAAAATGAACGAAATCGTCAAATGCGGACAAGTCATTGCCAAGTCCGCAGGTTTTAATTCCGTCGATGTTTTTTCGCCCTTCTATGGCAAGGTTATCGGCTTTGATACATACCCCTTGAGTGACCACTCAAAGTCGTATTGTGTCTATAT
>JBNMHN010000128.1:0-2506 GCA_050872805.1 Clostridia bacterium | reverse complement strand
ATGGTGTATTATAATTTATAAATTATGTTCATAATCAAACTGTAGATTGCGTTAATATCAGGTGCGTGCCCTGCCTTGATTTGATAGTCTGTTTCAAGAATAGCACTAATTGAATTCATCAGTTCTACCTTTTTTAGCTTGTTTGTTTCTTTGACCATCATACTAATTGGATACTGTCCAATTTTGAAAGCCGAAACGCAAAGATCGACATTGTTTTTAGTCGCTTGCAAGTAAAAGTACCTACGCATAAAGTTTGCAAGTGCACCCAAAATGTACTGCGTGTTCCCTTTCACGCGCAACATATACTCGTATAATTTAATGGCGGCGCTTGTATCTTTTGCGATAATAGCATTCGCAATTCGATACATTTCATAGTCCATTGTTTTTGCGACATTTACTTCGACATCTTCAGGTTTGATTACTGGTTCGGTGCAATAAGATGCAAGTTTTTTGACTTCATTAGCAATTTTTGATAAGTCAAGCCCACAATACTCTATCAAGTTGTTGAGCGCATTTGCCGTGATTTGTTTTCCGTTTTCGGCACACATTGCAGCGACAATTTTTGACAGTGTTGCGTTGTCAAGAAAGTTACAATCAATGCTCGTCGCGTGTGCTTCACACTTTTTCAAAAAGTCGTTTTTTTCTTCTGCAACAAACACAAGAACAGTTGTTGCGACTGGCTTTTTCAAGTAATCAATTATTCGGTTTTTGTCGCCGTCATTCATTTTTGAAAAGCACTCTTTCACAAAAATTACGCGGTATTTGCTCATAAACGGCAACGTTTGGGCAATCTCTAGCATTTGCTGAACATTAATATTTTCGTCATTGTAAACTGTCTCGTTCATTTCTTTAAAGTTTTCAATACAGTTTGCATTTATCAAATTTATACTTTTTGATTGCAAAAATCTATCACTACCAAAAATTATATATGCGTTATCAATCTTAGTTTTCAATGTCTTTTTTAGTTCTACAAATTTCATTTTTTGCCCTTTTGTTTATTATAACACAATTTACCTATCAAAAGCAAGCAGTGTTTTACTCTATTTACTCCAATTTTTTGATTTTTGTTTGGACTTGGTTTGTCGAATTTAGTTAGTTGCATTCAGTCGTTTGAAGTTTGGTAAAATCTTTGAATATGAGTCATCGTTGTAATACAGGTATGCATTCGCGGTCAAAATGTTGCGGGCGTACAACAAGTCAAGTTCACTGAGATTATCAGGCAAAACAGCTATTGAAAAGTCATTCAAGTCTAGCACTGTCATCAAATAGTTGTTGCCGTGGTACAGTTTGGACAAGGTTGCGCCATAATAACTAATTCCTTCTGGACTCATAGTTGCGACACCGTTAGGCGGTTTCTTTTCCATTGACTTATAGGCATATTCAACTGACTCGTCGACGACAATTTGTTTGATTGTCAGTTTGCTTTGCAAAAATTCAATCGCTGAGCGCGAGTCGTATGGGTCGGTGGAATCATAAACTATAACTGCGTTCAGCGTGTTTATTCGCTTGCGCTGGATTGCTTCGACGTAATTTTCAGCACTGTTCCGCCCTGCCACGCCAAACAAAATCTTTTCGTTGCAGTTTGTTGTGATGATGTAACACCCGTCGGTTAATTCGGTTATTGTATCTTCCTTGTATGTCTTAGGTACATTTGACAGCACGAGCACTGCTATTATGCAGGTCGTCAAGAACACACTCACGCCTAAACGATAGTCGGGATGAATAAAGATAAACGACGATATGAGAACCATTGCGACGTAATACAGCACGGTCAGCCAACCCATTTCAAAGACGTATACTGATGCAAGCGGCAACCCGACAAACAATGATGGGAACCAATACACAAAGGACATTGGCACTGCTGCAATTTTGAGTGTGAACGCCATAAATGGGAATATCAATACAATCAACAAGATTGCAAATAACAAAATATATGCAAGTGAGAACACTGGAACGACTACAATGTTTGCTAAAACTGAATATATGCTGAAACAATTAAAATACTCCGCCATAATTGGATAAATACCGATTTGCGAAGAAATTGTCATTGCCATTCCGGTTGCAAGCCAGTTTGGAAACTTACAGTACTTTTTGAAAAACTTTGTCAACGGGTCACAGAAGAACACGATACCAACAACGCAAGCAAAACTCATCAAAAAGCCAGCATCCAAAATTGACAGCGGCCAAATGAACAAAATCAAAATACAAGAAAAACCGAGTGATGACAATATGTCGCCCTGTCGCCCAAGGTTCTTTGCGGATAAGACGACAAGTCCCATTATCGTTGCACGCGCGACGCTTGGTGTATAGTCGCAAAGATAACAATAAAAGACTAGGACGGCGGTTATGATGCAAAATTTCAACAGCTTTTTTCTTTTGATAAAACGCAAGCACATCAAAATTATTGAAATAATGAAAACAACATTCATACCACTGACTGCAACAATATGCATTACACCGCTAATTTTGAATGATGTGTTGGTCATTTCGCTGAGATAGTCACTAT
>JBNMHN010000127.1:0-2556 GCA_050872805.1 Clostridia bacterium | reverse complement strand
TCTTGAAATAGATAGTAAAACACTCAAAAAATGTAAGAACAAAAACCTCTGCATTTGATACGACATCAAACAGCAAATCATAATTTTTGCTCCAAAATGTTGACATTTTTCCTAGTGCATAAACATTTATTTGATACAAAAACTACTACGCTTTTTTGTTTAGCATAATGATACCATAATTTTCATTTATTTGTCAAATATTTTAAACAACATTTTTTAACATTTTTTTATTAAGTATCATAATAATAAACACAAAAAAAGACGAATTTGTTTGTTCGTCTTTTAATTTTTTTATTTTTTCAATAAGTTGCACATTTCTTTGACAAGGTCGGCGGTTGCAACACGGATTTTTTCGCCTGTTTTTAGTTCCTCAATTTCAACAAAGCCTTCGTCAAGAGATTTGCCCATTACGATAATATATGACACGCCTGTCAATTTTGCGTCCTTGATTTTTGCACCGATTGAAACGTCTTTACGGTCGTCGAACAGGACATCGATGCCGATTTCATTTAGGCTATTGTGGAGATTGTTTGCAGTTGCAAACTTTTCTTCGTCGTCAGTTTTTGCGATAATATAGAATAGGTATGGCGCTACTGATTTTGGCAGGCAAATGCCGTCAAATTTGCCGTCCTTTGTCACGATGCTATTTTCATACAGGTATGCGAGCGTGCGGCTGACACCGATTCCGTAGCAACCCATAATATAGTTTTGTTGTTTGCCGTCGTTATCGATATAGACGCCATTCATTGTCGATGAATACTTTTTGCCTAGGTCAAAGATATGCCCGAGTTCGATTGCTTTCTTTTGTTCCAAAGCGTCGATATCGGTCAAATTGTATGTTTTTGCAAGGTATTCTTTCGCGTCCTTTCTATCAAGCAGTTCCGAATTTAGCGCGAGCCCTGTTTTTGTGTCGATGAGGACGTTGTCTTCCCCGATTGGCGATATGCTCATATATTCTTCCGACTTGTCGCCCCCGATATCGCCGTTGTCGGCTGCGACGGGTTGGACTGCGAGCCCGAGTTCTTCAAAAATCTCTTTATATGCGACTTTCATTTCGTCATAGATTGCGTTTTGTTCGTCTTGCGTTTTGCAAAAACTATATGCGTCCATCATATCAAAGGCTTTGCCGCGCAACAAGTACCCTCTATGCCTGATTTCGTTTCTAAACTTTGCGCCGATTTGGAAAAACACTTTTGGCAAATCTTTGTGCGAGGTCAATCTTTTCATTGCAAATTCGACGATTGCTTCTTCAGCCGTAGGTGCGAGGCAAAAGTTGCCTTTGTCGGTCAAACATCTAAACATTTGTCCGTTTTCGACGTATTTTTGTAATCTTCCTGAGTCAGCCCAAATTTTTTCGGGTTGCAAAAGTGGCAGCGAAACTTCTACACAATTGTGTTTTGTCAACGTTTTTGAAATGATTGCTTTGATGTTTTGTTCCACCAAATATGGAATATGCCCAAGCCCAAAAATTCCGCCTGAGTATTGCTCAAGTTGTCCTGTTCTTAAGAGCATATCTTGCACTGGAAATTGGCTGTCCAAATCTCCTAATTTTTGTGATATAAAACCTATATTAGAAACTTTCATAATATCTCCTTAATTTTTGCAAATAAAAAATCACTTGCAAACTTATCTTATTTAAAACTTTTGTAGTGTACCACAATTTACCCTATAAAGTCAAGGTATTTGCCCAAAAATCGCAAATTATTGCAACTTCAATATCAATCTCTATACAAAAAGTGCAAGCAATGCTTGCACAAAATGTATTATAATCGTATTATTTTTCTAACTAACGTTTGAACACTGATTTAATTTTTTGCCACCATTTTTTGTAGAAAGGCATATTTTGATAACCGATTTTTTCGCTCATATAGGCTGATTTTATCAAACTTGCGATTGCAGATTCGCTATATTCTTCAAGAACGCCCATTTCAAGCTTTTCGACTTTACATACAACGCCGAGCGCTGATGAAAGAATATCAAGCGCACCTTTCATTTCACAAAGTCCGCCACCTGTGACCAAAAATTGATAGATACCTTGTTCGTCCGTGACGCACTTGCTGACCATTTTTGCAATGTGTTCAATTCTAGCGCGGACGACTTGATTGACGTCGCTTGCTTTGAGTTCGTATTCCTTTTGCGTTTTTTCGTCAGTGACGACATAGTAGTCCACTTCGGATGGGTCGACTGTCAAAAGTACTTTTTGCTTTAGATTTTCGGCAACTTTGAACGGAATTTTAAATGCTTCGCTCAAATCCGTTGTGATGTGCGCGCCACCGAGGTCAAATGAATACAAACTTTCGACATTGTCACCTTTGACTGCGACGACGCTTGTCAAGAGGTATCCCGTGTCGATGAGCACGACGCCCATATCGCGGAAGCTTGACTTTGTCATTTGCATTGCTTGTTCGACAATTCCGCATTTATACGAAACGTCTGTATAGCCGCAATTTTGGAGCAACTCATCCATTTTTTCAATGAACGCTTTGCTTGCGTAGATAAAGTCGACATCCGCGGTCAAATCTTCTTGCCCGCGCTGCCCTGCGATGTATGTAGAAC
>JBNMHN010000126.1:0-2614 GCA_050872805.1 Clostridia bacterium | reverse complement strand
GCTGAAGAACACGCGGAAAAAGAAACCGACGAAGAAACATTCCAAGCAATGGAAGCGCTTGTTCACAACACAATGCACAGCCGTGCAGGGGCGCAGGTGCCATTCTCATCAATCAACCTTGGGCTTGATACCTCGCTTGAAGGGCGAATGGTTACGAAAAACTTGCTTTTGAGCGTCGAAAAAGGACTTGGGCAAGGCGAAACACCGATTTTCCCAATTAGTATTTTTAGAATAAAAGACGGAATCAACTACAAAGAGGGCGACCCTAACTACGATTTGTTTGAACTCGCGTGCAGAGTTAGCGCAAAACGCTTGTTCCCGAACTTTTCGTTCATCGACGCGCCATTTAATTTGAAGTACTACAAAGCAGGACACCCAGAGACTGAAGTCGCGTATATGGGGTGCCGTACGCGCGTTATGGGCAACACGTATGACCCTAGCAATGAAATCACATTTGGTCGCGGCAACTTGAGTTTTACATCAATCAACTTGCCACGCATCGGCATTCAAGCGCACGGCGATATTGATAAATTTTATCAACTTTTGCAAGGCAAACTAGAACTTGTCGCAAAGCAACTGCTTGACCGTTTTGCAATTCAGTGCCAAAAGCACGTCAAAAACTATCCATTCCTTATGGGGCAAGGCGTATGGATTGGTAGTGACAAACTGTCGCCAAACGACAGCGTAGCAGAGATTTTGAAGCACGGAACATTATCCATTGGCTTCATCGGGCTTGCCGAAACACTTGTTGCCTTGATTGGCAAACATCACGGTGAAAGTGAAGAAGCGCAAAAACTCGGGCTTGAAATTGTTGGATATATGCGCAATTTCACGGACAAAATGAGCGAAAAATATCACCTCAATTTCACGTTGCTTGCAACACCTGCCGAAAGTTTGTCAGGGAGATTTGTCAATATCGACAAGAAAAAGTACGGCATTATAAAGGGTGTAACGGATAGAGAGTACTACACAAACTCATTCCACGTGCCTGTATACTATCCAATTTCGGCGTTCAAGAAAATAGAAATTGAAGCGCCATACCACAATTTGACAAATGCAGGGCATATTACATATGTTGAACTTGACGGCGACACAACAAATAATGTCGACGCATTTATGAAAGTTATCAAACATATGAAAGAGTGCGGCATAGGCTATGGTTCAATCAATCACCCAGTAGACCGCGACCCAGTTTGCGGCTACACGGGAATAATCGGCGCAACGTGTCCAAAATGCGGGCGCAAAGACGGCGACGACGGCGTCAAGTTTGAAAGAATTAGACGTATTACGGGCTATCTTGTTGGAACACTTGACCGCTTCAACAACGCAAAGCGCGCTGAGGAGCGTGACCGCGTCAAACACGGGCTAAGATAAGACGGTATTTATATGGAAAAAATGATTAATGTGGCAGGTATAGCCAACGACTCGATTGTTGACGGCGTCGGGCTTCGATACGTATTGTTTGTGCAGGGCTGCCCGCGCAAGTGCAAGGGCTGTCACAATGAGGGCACACAGCCGTTTGTTGAAAAAACGCTGATGACGCCCACTCAAATAATGGAACAAATTGACGCTAACCCGCTCTTAGACGGCGTGACATTTTCGGGTGGCGAACCTATGTGTCAGGCGGAGGCGCTTGTGCCGCTTGCAAAGATGATAAAGGAGCGCGGGCTTCATTTAGCGATTTACACGGGCTATACGTTTGAGGATTTAATTTCTAGTGATATGCTTGACGTGAAAGAATTGTTAAGTTATGTAGATATTTTGATTGACGGCGAATTTATTGAGGGATTGCGCGATTACACGCTCAAGTTCCGTGGGTCTAGCAATCAGCGCGTCATTGATGTTCAGGAGAGTTTTCGCTTGTCGCAAACCATTCTCGTCACCTCCCCCAAATGGCTCTAACGGGGGTAGCCCCGTTGCTGCAGGTTTGGTGAGTGGCACTAAACAAGTTTGGTACATAGTTAATTTGCTATGTGCCTTTTAGTTTTTACTAATGAATAGAATTTGAAAATTAACAATTATTTTATGTATACTCTTTGCTTCATATGATACGCTTGATTACCTTTACAAAATAAAAAATATATGATATAATACAAATGTTATATTAATAAAATAAAGTAAGGAGATTGAATTTTTATGACAGTTCCCCCCAGTTGTTTATGCTTATCGTGGGAAGTAAACACAATACTCAGTGGAGTCATTGTATTATTAATTTTATGTTCAGCATTTTTTAGTGGGTGCGAAACGGCATTCACGTCGGTCAATAGTATGCGTATGAAGCACTATGCTGATGAAAAGGTCAAAGGTGCGCGCAAGGCTGTGTGGATTTGCGACCACTACGACATCGCGCTTTCAACGCTCTTGGTCGGCAACAACCTTGTCAACATCGGCGCGACAACCATTTGTGCATTCTTGATTTCGTCAGCAATCACAAACCCAACGTTGTCAAATATCCTAAACACCGTTGTAATGACTATAGTTTTGCTCATCTGTGGCGAAATCACGCCAAAAGCACCTGCAAAACAAAATGCTGAGAAAGTCGCGCTGCGATATTCGGGCGCACTGTTTGTCGTCATAAAAATTTTGATGCCAATAACATTTTTGTTCAACAAGT
>JBNMHN010000125.1:0-2688 GCA_050872805.1 Clostridia bacterium | reverse complement strand
GCATTAATTCTTGCAATCCAAAGTTGACGCATATCGCGTTTTCTAAGTTTACGACCAATATAAGCATATTGACCCGATTTCATAACTTGTTCGCGTGCTACACGATACAACTTGCTTTTAGCGCCCCAGTAACCTTTAGCGGATTTGAGCACCTTTCTTCTTTTCTTTATTGCGTTGACGCCTCTCTTAATTCTCATAAAACTTTCTCCCTATTAGGCATTGAGAAGGGTTTTGATATTCTTTTCATCAGCCTTGCTGACGTTTGTACCCTTTCTCAAGTGCATTTTTCTTTTTGCCGACTTTTTAGTCAAAATGTGGCTTGTTCCTTGCTTAGAACGCTTGATTGAGCCACTTTTTCTCAATTTAAAACGCTTTGCTGCGCTTTTATTTGTTTTCATTTTTGGCATTGTTTCTTTGCTCCTTTTCTTTTTTAGTTAGTATAGTCAAAACCATATTGATGTCGTACATACCAAAGCTTGGTTCTTTTTCAATACGATATTCTTCGGATACCATATCAGCAAACTTACGCAGAATATCCAAACCTTTTGCATCGTAAATTTGCGCACGACCTCTACTCTTTTGGATGAATACTTTAACTTTATATCCGCGCTCTGCGAATTTGAGGACTTGCTTTGCACGATATTCCAAATCGCCGTCGCTGATTTTCATTGAAAGTTTAACCTGCTTCATTTCAAGAACTTTTTGCGACTTTTTGCTGTCCTTTTCTTTCTTTTGGCTATCAAACTTGAACTTGCCGTAGTCCATAATTTTGCAAACTTGTGGGTTTGCGTTAGGCGAAACAAGTACAAGGTCTAGCCCTTGCTCTTTTGCGTGTGCTAGAGCGTCTCGAGTTGAAATTTCTCCCATTTGTGAGCCGTTGCTGTCGATGACAAGCACTTTTGCGGCTTTGATTTGTTCATTTACTGGTAAATCTTTCAGTTTCGGTTCCTCCGTTGCTCTACTGAGCCAAAATTTCGTTCTTATACAAACTAATGTTTCGTGAAATTCGCGAACTTTCACAAAACTAAGATTGTTTTGCATTTTCTCAGATTGCTAGGCGCACCATTTGTCTATTCTCCTTCCGGGAGATTTCTCCACTGCGGTCGAAATGACAAATGGAAAGCGCTATGTTACCACATACAATTAGCAGTTCCCACATATAATTAACAATCAAAAATATTCGCAAAAACAAAAGCGGCATTCTTTGTGTTCAAAGAAAAACCGCTTCAAAAAAATCTCATTTTTGAACACAATCGAGGCTTTGCCTGACTGGTGAGAAGTTGCCTTCTTCTTTGAACTATGCGTATTATACACGATTTAAACTTTTTTGTCAAGTACTTTTGCATAGTTTTTTTATATTGCATAGTTCATTTTTTTGTTAAATTACAAAATAAATTTAATAGTTAAATTGAGGTAAAAATATATTTATTTAAATCCAGGGTTTCACAATTAGCGCAATTCATTGCACAATTTTTTCGTCAAAGATTTGGCGGATTGTTTCTAGATGAGAGTTGGGGTGTGCGGGACGGACGATTAGGCGTTGGGGGCTGAGTTTCACGAGAACGGCGATTGTGTTTGCAATGTCGGTTTTGCTTTGCGATTTTGTTTCAAAGGACAATGTTTTGTTGTCGTATATTTTGATGCCGTTTTCTGTGAACTGCAAATTAAGTTCCTTTTTGTTGCTTTGTAGGTTTTTCACTAGGTAGCGCAAGAGGTCGATTATTGCGCTGCTTTTGTTAAATGCGGCTATATTTTCGTTTGTCAAGTTGATGATTGTTTTCCAGCGCTGGATGAGGCTTTGCAGGCGAAAGTGCAAAAATGGAATGACGGCTATTTTGTCGTGGGTGTAGTCGGCGTCGAGCGCAATTTCCTTATCTGTAAATGTGTCGAATTGCGCAAGTGCACAAATGTACGCGGGAGCAAACATTTTTTCAATGTCAGTTAGATTTAAATTTTGCTGCAAATATAATTTTTTGTACCTGAAAACATAGAAATTTACGAGGTTTTGTGCGACAATATTATTAAGCATTGACAAATGTACATCTTCGCACGCGAACATAATTGAATAGTCATTATCCGCTTCGTACTCACTGACGATAAGACACTTGTTTGAGTGCTTTAGTTGCGTTTTTAGATTTGCGAGGTCGTACTTATATTTTGCGTCGATTGTTATTGTTTTCTCTTTCATTTCTATACTTCCCTTTTTAGTTTTCGTTGAGCATTAGGTCGAGGTATACGCCAAACCCTTTTGTTGCGTCGTTGAGAAAAACGTGCGTGACTGCGCCGACGAGACGTCCGTTTTGGATGATTGGGCTGCCGCTCATTCCTTGTATGATGCCGCCTGTGCGCGCAATTAGATTTTTGTCCGTAACTTTGAAAATCAAAGACTTATTGCTTTGTTTGCTTTGATAGGTTGTTTTGATTATTTCAATATCAAAGGATTCAATATTTTTTCCGTCGAGACTGCACAAAATTTGTGCTTTGCCAGCTTTGACGGTGCTGCGTCCGCCGATTTTGACTTTTTTGCACATTTGCAGGAGTTCTTCGTTTGCTGTGCCGAATATGCCAAAGTTGGTGTTTTTTGTGACGCTGCCGAGCGGGTTTGCGGATTGTACAAAGATTCCTTTGATTTCCCCTGCTTTCCCGCGCGAACCTTTGGCAAGCGAGAGGACGTTACATTTATATAGG
>JBNMHN010000124.1:0-2715 GCA_050872805.1 Clostridia bacterium | reverse complement strand
GGGTATAACGTTGCAAAAAATGACAGCATAGCCTCGCAAAATAAACGGGATAACTGTCAAAATCAGCAACATACCAGCACATTTTTGCGAAGTGGCAAAATTTGCACTTTGACAAATAATAATAAAAATCGCAAAAACATTTGTTACAAAACTAAATCGAAATCACATTGCGCGCAAATTTTGTTGTTGTGCCTTTTTGCGTTGGTTTGCGTCCTATTTTCTTGCATATTATCGTCGCAATTTTGTGTTGGTAATGAAAAAACAAAAAGTTCAGTAATAGCGGACGCCGATTATTCTTTTATAAGAGAGGGTACGGACGGCTCTGATGAAAGCCCGTTTAAAATAGAAACAGTTGACGACTTGAAAGCACTTGCTACCGCCACAAATGCAAAAGCAACAAATGCAAGCGGAGTGAAATATTCAAGTTTGAGTTATGTTTTGAAAAACGACTTAGAAATTACGGACGCCACTTGGACGCCCATTGGGGCGACTGGCGGTTTTGCGGGCAAGTTTGATGGAAACTATCATACTATAACATTCACAAACAGTGTGCAAGTGTTAGAATACTGCACTGGTCTTTTTGGTTATGTCGGCGGGGTTTATGGAAATGGAATTGCTGAAGTAAAAAATTTAGGTATAATATGGGTCAAAGGCTATAGTGCTGAACAAGGCACGTACCATGGGGGGGTCGCGGGTTGCGCTTATGAATGTATAATTACTAATGTCTATGTTATTGCTTCTAGCATTACCGCTAGTGGCGATGTCACTGGGTTTATTGGAATGCTTGGTTGCTATGGTGGTAATCCAACTATAAAAAATTGCTATTGTGTGATAGATAAAATAGTTGGCACAAATTATGTGGCAGGCTTTGGAACGTCTGACAGTGATTACAGCATTTCGATTGAAGATTGCTTTTTCAAATGCGATAGTTTGACTGGAACAAATACCACTACATTCGCTTATGATAATGCGTCAAGCGTAAAAAATAGTTTTTATCAAGTTCCTAGTGGTGTTGCTTTTAATTGTGCTGGAGGCGGAACGGCTGCAACGTTTTATGAAAATGGCGCGTTTAATGCAACAAAATTCAAAAATTTAGGTTGGTCGTCAAGTGCGACGTGGAATGATTCAAATATTTGGGCGTATGACTCAACCGTCAACAACGGGTATCCTTCATTTAAAAAAGTTATAATAAAAGCTGAAATCACCGCAAACGTCCAAAGTTCTAACAGTATGCTTTTATTGACAATCGTGGACGCTAATAACAAAGTTGTAAGCGAACTAGGATTTGTTACTGGACAAAACTTAAGTGCGCAAATTATTTTTGAAGAACAGGCAGTTTATTATATATTAGTCACGCGTCCATTCGGAAGTGGGCTAGAGTACACGGGAGTTACTCCCGAGCGAGAGTCCAGTTTGACGCGCTTTATATTAGATATGTCGAGCAATACAACTGTAAATGTTAGTTTCACTCTTACTGGTAATGGCGAATGGAAAAATATGGTCGTTGTTTAATTTATAGAACATCAAAAATCAATTTAGTGGGTTCACTAAGTTGATTTTTTTTGATAAAAATGATATTATAACATTGATTTGTTATTAAAAAAAGAAAACATTTGAAAAAGGTGGAGAGTATGGATAAAATTGTTTCACTTGTGGCGTGTGACGAGTATGAAGAAGAAAAGGTGTTTGCGGCGGTCAAAGACGCGGTAGACAAAATCGGCGGCATAGAAAAGTTTGTCAAGTCGGGGCAGCAAGTGGCAATCAAAGCAAACTTGTTGATGAAAGCGGCGCCCGAAAAATGTGCGACTACACACCCGACAGTTGTTTCCGCAATCGGCAGGCTTTGCAAAGATGCGGGCGCAGACGTCGTCATTGTCGACAGTGCTGGCGGCCCATTTACTTCGGGCTATATGAATAGTATTTACAAGACAAGTGGTCTAAGTGATATTGCTGAAAAATATGGCTTTGAACTCAATGAAAATTTTGATTTTGTGTCAGTTGACAACCCTAGCGGCGTTGTCGGCAAAAAGTTCGATGTTTTGCAAGCGCTATACGACGCGGACGTCATTATAAATGCATCCAAATTGAAAACGCACGCCTTTGCGGGCTTCACAAACGCGGTCAAAAATATGTTTGGCGCAATACCGGGGCTTACCAAAGTTGAAATGCACGGAAAGTACAGGGACATTGACACTTTTTGCGACTTTTTGTACGACATTCACGCATACTTTGGTAGCAAACTTTGTCTCAACATAAGTGACGCCGTGTGGGGAATGGAGGGCGAGGGGCCAAGTAACGGAACGCCGCGCAAAATCGGTGCAATTATGGCATCTAGCAACGCCCTTGCGCTTGATGTTGTCAGCGTTAAATTAATCAATGCGGAACTAGACAAAATGCCAACAATCACGAAAGGGCTTGCGCGCGGTTTTATAGATGACTACAATGTGGAAATCGTGGGCGAAAATGTGGAAAACCTTGTTGTAAAAGACTTCCAAAACATTACGCCAAATGTTCAAAAACCATACGCAAACTTTGTTCCGCAATGTATGCAAAAGTTTGTTCACAACATTATGACGCAGCGCCCAAACATCAACCACAAATTGTGCCGTGGGTGCGGAAAATGCTTTGCGCATTGTCCCGTCAAAGCCATTTCAATGGTCGAGGGCAAGGACGGCAAAAAAGTCGCAAAAATCGACTACGACAAGTGCATTAGGT
>JBNMHN010000123.1:0-2723 GCA_050872805.1 Clostridia bacterium | reverse complement strand
TGTTGTTTGCGTCATTGTTGTACCACTAACACTAACTTGCCCGCGGTTTTGTGCGTTTGAGATGTCGGTTTCGCCACGAACACGCCCGACGATGCCCGCAAGTTTGAATTGATTTTCAAACGTATCGTTTAGTGTTTCGTTAGATAGCGAAATGTTTGCGCTGTTTACGGCACTTGTCATCGTTGAGGTGAACACGTCACCGACGATGCCGCCCGCAATGATTGTTTTGGCACTCTCGTGATTTGCGACGATTGAGATACCGCTCAAAGCGTTTTCAACATTCGAAACTGTCGAACTATTTAGGACGCCTATGATGCCACCGAAATTTGTGGTTGCGTTCCCTTCAGGCACACGACAGTTGACAACAATTGGTGAAACTGAAACATTTTCCGGAAGTGCTGACTCAACAATATTGCTCTCACTTTCGGTCAAACTAATTGCCTTAATTCGACTTGAAACTGCACTGCCGACGATGCCACCAACGTTTGCATTGCCTGATGTGACTCTAAGTGAACTATATGCTCTGCCGTCGTTGTATTTTGTGTATGCGACCTTATAATTTACGTCAAGAATGTCGCAAAGGAGGCTGTAGCCAACAAGTCCGCCGACGTTTGACGCGATGACGGTGTCCTTCCCCGTTTGCAATTCGACATTCATTGAATTTTCAAAATTAATGTTTGAAATTATACAACTTGAAGCATACCCGACCATTCCGCCAACGTAATTTATTGGAGCTCTTTCATCAGGATTGTATGAACGATCGCCCGTCACAATGAGTGGCACGTTCTCTTCGATTGTCAAGCCTCTAAAAGATGAGTTTTCCGCATAATTCGCGATTGAACCGAAATAGTAATCGTCCGTTTCGCTGTTATATTCGTCCTCATTGTTTGACAAACTGAATTTAAATGTCAAGTTTGAAACCGTTGTGCTGCGACAATAAGCAATCAATGTTTCCCTAATTTCAATAATAGGTAAACGCACAATGTTTTTTCCATTTGCGTCAAGCGCCGTAATTGCCTGCCCCAAGAACTTGCCGCTGAATGGCGAAATCTTTGTGCCGAGCGGCGTCCAATCGCCGTCGAGGTCACCGCCACTCGCTTTATTGTACAACTTGATGTCGCATTTGATGACAAATGTTGCGTTTGGATTGTTTTCAATCAATTTGAGCAGTTGTTCTTTATTATCATCTGTGATGACAATTTCGGTTGCTTGCGTTGTAATTTTCAAGAGTGGGAATGTGCTTACTTCCTTTGTCCAGTTACTGTCGTCGTATGTAACAAACGCTGTGTGCCTGTTTTTAAAGAGTGTACTATAACTTGCGTTTAGAAAATCGTCTATAGTATTGAACCAACTGAAGGTCACATCTGTTCCGTCTTTTGTTCCGTACTTGAAGGCGTTAAAGTTTGCTAGGCGCGCTTTGTATTCATCCTCATCAATTTCCATTTTATCAAACTTTACTGAACCAAAGTACTCAAGTTTTTGATAACTTGTTCCACTCAAGTTTAATGGCAAATTGGACACTGAATAGTTTGAACTAATTGAGATTGGCTCAAACACGTCCGAGATGTAGTCGGCATTTACAAAGCCTGCAACTACGCCTGCTTTCGCGCCGCCACGAACACTTTGTGCGATTGTCGTTGTGTAGTTGTTGATTAGCACGATGTTGCTGAACGTATTAATTGTTTTAACAACTTCTTTTTCAATATTATTGACTACTGTAGTCTCAATGTTTTTGTCTAGATATCCAAAAGCGCTACCGAATGCGGTTTTTGCGTTGACGCTGCCTGTGACGTAAATTGAACTGAACTCGCCACCTTTGACATAACCTGCGATTGCGCCCGCATATTCAGCACTATTGTTTGTTACGTTTACTCTATTATAGGAGTCGACGATTTTACCATTGATGTTCTTACCGACAAGCCCGCCAATATAATTGCTTGTACCGATGAACAAGTTAGTTTTGCCGCCGCTGACGCCTTCGCTCAATTTATCGACGAGTGTGAGGTCGTCCCCTTCATATGTTAGACGAGTTTTGTCGATTGAACCGAAGTTGACACCAACAATTCCGCCGATGACGTCGTCGCCTGAGAGTTCTTGCTTAGCGTTGCCACTTGTAATTTCAGCGACAAAGTTCAAGTCGTAAAGTTTTGCGTAGTTGACTGCGACGATACCGCCTGTGCGCTCAGCGCCGATTGATACTGCGCCGCTGACTTTTAGCGTGCGGACAACCATATTGTTTTCTTCACTAGCAAGCACTGCACCGAGGAGTCCGCCTGCGTAGGAGACTGCGGTTGTGCTGATTGTGATTTCTTCTCCAACTTTTTCATAGATTAGGTCAGTAAACTCGGTTGCGCCGCTACCCTTTCTATACGTCGCGTGGACGCTGATATTTGATTCGATTGTTTGAATTTCGCAATTGCCGACTGCCATTCCAACAAGTCCGCCGACAACGTTTTTGCCCTGAACAAACTTGCCTTCGCCGATAATTTTGACGCCCAAAATGATGGAGTCGGTTGCTGTTCCGCTAAGTGCGCCGACAATTGGAATTTCGGTTGCGGAGACTTCATTGAACTGCATACGCGCGTTTTTGACGACTGCGCCGTTGAGCGTTTCAAACAAGCCAAATTCCGCTTGCCCTGTCGTTTTTTCGCCGATAAGCGAAATACCGTTTAGGAGCATATTGTTGCCGTCCAAGATTGCGCTAAATTCAACTTTGCTTGAGT
>JBNMHN010000122.1:0-2724 GCA_050872805.1 Clostridia bacterium | reverse complement strand
CTCTACCAATTGAGCTAATCTCCTATAAAGTGCTAAAACACCGAACTTTTGATTGCGGGCGGCTATGTAATTAATAAGGCACATTCAAACAAGCTTTACATAGGTTTTTCGTCCGCAATTTTACACGAAACGCGCAAAAGTAACGAGTGTTTTAGCACCGCCGAATATCGGCTTGCAATAATTATTATACTATATGTGTTATATTAAGTCAAGCGTTTTGCGGCATTTTTCACAAATTTTGCGCTAAAAAGGCTCTAGCGTTGCTTTATGACGATGCCTGCGGGCGTGATGAGAAACATATCTTGCACTAGCAAACTGATGTTTGCATTGAGGGCAAACACTACCCCTGACAAGAAATCTTGCACGCGCTGTTGCTCATTTTTTGGCACTTTGCCGAGGTTTGCGATGACGGGTTCGCCACGATTTATATAGTCGACGACGACGTCCAAATCTTGGTTTGTTTTAATGTTAAAAACGCTGACATCTTGCGAGCCTTGCGCGCTTTCGTTTGTTGTTGCGGACGAATACTTTGGCTGTTCTTCCTTATCTTTTATAGGATTTTCACCACGCGTGAGGCGTTCAAACGCTAGTTTGCGCTTCCTTGCGTCCTCATCTTCGGGGCTAACTATATTGTTGAGTGCTTGTTCGCGCTCTGGCTCATTGCTGCTTTCGGTATCCTTTGTCATCCAATCAAAAATTCCCATATTTTTTCTCCCTGCTCTAATTATTATATATGATAACACATCATTTATGTTGGTTGCGCGATTGTGGCGCAAATTTATTCATTATTTTTGACAAAACTTGATTTTGTAAACCATTCATATGCACACTTGTAGTTGGTAAAACTTGAATTTGCGCAACGTTATTTTATCTTGCAAATAAAATTGTAAACTTTTATCAAAATCAATATAATATTGTAGCACAAAAAAAGTGTGTTTTGCAAGCAAAATGCTACAAAACACAACAATTTTCTACAAATGTTAATTCTCAAAGTAAATTACATAATGGGAAAAGCCTAAATCTCAAGGGTATTTACATCTACTATATTTTGAAAGAAACTCTAATGGAATAGAGCTATTAGGCAATTAGGAGCGCGAGTTCGTTTTGGAGCATTAGTGCGGAGATTTGCGCGTTTTTGAGGAGCGCTGAGAGGCGCATTGATGTGAGGGACGATTCGACGAGGTCGTTTAAGAGTTTGACAACTTGATTGACTTTGGCTTGCGTCAGCGAATACGAGGTTTCAGTTATTTTTGAGGCGTAGTTGCGGAAACCTGCGGATATGTCGCTGGCGCTTTCTAATAGCGCGGTCAATTCGATTTTGACGTCCGCTGATGTAATTTGGCTGGTATCGAGTTTTACGGATAGGTCATAGAGACTCTTATAGGTGCTTTTAAATAAGTCGAGCGCTTTTTGGACGCACTTTTCTTGTTCGTCGTCGACGATGTTTTCAAGTTCGCAGCGGTTGATTTCGACAAGTTTGACGGTCGCGGTATCATATGTTAGTTTTACCTTTTCAAGCACATTTTGCGCGTCCGTCGAACTTAGGTATGCCGACGCTATGACATTGTAGCCGAGGTCGTACATTACGTACCCTGCGCCCCCTGCGAGTTTAATTTCGGCGGCAAATTTTTTGGCGTCATCCTCTTTTTCAAAGTTGTTGACATTTATCATAAATACGTTAAAACTTTTCGCTGTTGCCGACTTTGATTTGTAGAGCGAGACGGTCGAAAATGCGAGGATGTTTGAAAACGCGTTTGCCACAAAAAACACCGTTACGCAACTAATTATAATCATAAAAAACGCAAAAAATTTGCGCGCTTTGTGTTTTTTAGGCTTTTTCTTTTCAAACTGTACTGCCGATTTTGTCGACGGCAGGCGGTAGGCGTCGTATAGGTCAAGTTCGTTCATATGTTCTCCAATTTTGTTGTTTTACTCAATTTTATGCTTTACTTGTAGTAAAATATTCTATACGCGCGATTTTGTGCATTTCCTGTCAATTTATAAAACAAATTTTTCATAAAATTAAAAAAAATGTGTTATTTTTAATTGCATTTGCTGAAAAAAATGTTATAATACTACAAGCACAAATCGTTTTTGTGTCAATTTTTATTTGGAGATGATTATATGAATATTAGACCTTTATTTGATAAAGTCGTTATCAAACCGATTGAAATTGAAGAAAAAACAACCTCATTTGGCTTCGTTTTGAGAAGTAGCGACCAAGAAAAACCTTGCGTTGCGACGGTTGTTGCAGTCGGCGATGGCGGATTGATTGACGGAAAAACTGTTGAAATGAAAGTTAAAGTCGGTGACAAGGTTATTTTCCCAAAATATAGCGGAACTGAGTTTCACTTTGAAAATCAAGACTATATCATTATAAAACAAAGCGATATTTTGGCGCTGATTGATTAGTTTTGAGCGGAGTTTGGCGATTTTTGCTTTGCAGGTGGCAAAAAGGACAAATTGGGGGTTCACTTGCTGGAGTTTGCGGCGCTTTGCACACTTTCGGCAATTTGAAACAAAACTGACATTTTTGACTGAGTTAAAATAATAATATGATAAATTGATTATAACAATAATTTTGGAGGCAAATTTATATGGCAAAACAAATTTTATATGGCGAAGATGCAAGAAAGGCGCTTGAAAAAGGCGTCAACACGCTTGCGGATACTGTCAAGATTACACTTGGCCCAAAAGGCAGAAATGTTGTCATTGACAACAAAT
>JBNMHN010000121.1:0-2768 GCA_050872805.1 Clostridia bacterium | reverse complement strand
CGCCTGCACGCACTGCAATATCAGCATTGGCGAAATCGCGCCGCGCCTGTTTAGTTTTAATAACCCGCTTGGCGCGTGCGCCGAATGTAACGGACTTGGCGTCAAAATGGAAATTGACCCTCAAAAATTTATCAAAGAAAACTTGACAATTAATGAGGGCGCAGTGTATGTTTCTGGCTGGAATATGGAACCCAAGAGCATATCCGCAATGTATATGCGCGGGCTCAGCCAAAAATATGGTTTTTCACTGGATGTTCCGTTCAAAGACTTGCCAAAGAATGCCCAAAATATCATTTTATACGGCACGGGAAGTGAAGAAGTCGAATTTAACTTTACATCAAGTAACGGCAGGTCACGCAAATTTGTCCATCCATATGACGGCATTGTCAACAATCTTGAAAGACGTTACCGCGAGACAAACAGCGAAAGCGCTAAAGCCGACATTGGTAGATTTATGGTAGAGCGCGAATGTCCACACTGCCACGGACAGCGTTTGCGCCCCGAAGCACTTGCCGTCAAAATTGAAAATAAAAATATAAACGACGTTTGCGACTTGCCAATAATCGAAACCGTGGAATTTTTTGAGAAAATAGAGTTGACACCATACCAGTACTCAATAGCAGAACCGATTTTGAAAGAAATCAAAGCGCGCCTACACTTTTTGATTGACGTCGGGCTTGATTATTTGACACTTTCGCGTTCCTCAAGCACACTCTCAGGCGGCGAATCGCAACGCATTCGCCTTGCCTCACAAATCGGCAGCGGTTTGACAGGTGTTTTGTACATTCTCGACGAGCCAAGCATAGGACTGCATCAACGCGACAACGAAAGATTGCTGCTAACGCTAAAGCACTTGCGCGACTTAGGCAACTCAGTTATCGTTGTCGAACACGACGAAGATACTATCAAATCCGCCGACTATATTGTAGACATAGGCCCATATGCAGGGGAACGCGGTGGCGAACTTGTCTACTCAGGAGACGTCGACGGGCTAAAAGAATGCGAACGCTCAATCACAGGGCAATACATTTCGGGCAAAAAGAAAATTGAAGTGCCAAAAATTCGCCGTAAAATCGGAGATAAATTCATTGAAATCAAAGGCGCAAAGCAAAACAATTTGAAAAATGTCAACCTAAAATTGCCGCTAGGTGTATTTAACGTCATAACAGGCGTCAGCGGAAGTGGGAAAAGTAGTTTGATAACGGAAACGTTGTGGCCAGCACTTTCAAACAGATTGAATAAGTCGGAACTGACCGAAGGTAAGTATACCGAAATACTAGGCGTCGAAAACTGTGATAAAGCGATTTTCATCGACCAAAACCCTATCGGTAGAACTCCGCGTAGCAATCCAGCAACATATTGCGGAATATTCACAACAATTCGCGAATTATTTGCGAAAACGCAAGACGCGCGCGAACGCGGCTACGAAATGGGACGCTTTAGCTTCAACGTCAGTGGCGGGCGTTGTGAAGCCTGCTCAGGTGACGGTATCAAGAAAATCGAAATGTTTTTCTTGCCAGATGTATATGTTCCTTGCGAAGTGTGCAAGGGTAAGCGCTATAATCGCGAAACGCTTGAAGTCAAGTACAAGGGGAAATCAATTTTCGATGTCCTCGATATGACCGTTGAGGAAGCGCTTGAATTTTTTGATAGCGTTCCACAACTCAAAAACAAAATACAAACATTGTACGACGTTGGACTCGGCTATATCAAACTCGGGCAGCCTGCAACTACGTTGAGTGGTGGGGAAGCGCAAAGAGTCAAACTCGCCACGGAACTAGCAAAGCGCAACACAGGCAAAACAGTCTATATTCTAGACGAACCAACAACAGGGCTTTCAATGTATGACGTCGATAAACTAATCAACATTTTGCAACGCCTCGTGTCAGGCGGAAACACGGTTATCGTCATCGAGCATAACCTCGACTTGATTAAAGTTGCCGATTATATTATCGACATAGGACCCGAGGGCGGCGACAAAGGCGGCAAAATTATTGTCGAAGGCACGCCTGAAAAAGTGGCAAACACTCAAAATAGTCACACAGGTAGATTCTTGAAACCATATTTGAATTAAACATCAAACAAAAAAGTCAGCACATCTGTGCTGACTTTTTTATGTTGCTATTATTCTTTTTCCAAGTCAAACCACGACTTTCCATATGAAAGATTGACAGTCAAAGGAACATTGAGTGTGACAACATTTTCCATTTGTTCTTTCAAAATGTTGCTAACAATGTCTTTTTCGCTTTCTTTTGCCTCAACAATCAATTCGTCGTGAATTTGCAAAATGAGTTTGCTTTGCAAATTGTTTTCTCTAAATTTCTCAAAAATATTTATCATTGCAATTTTGATAATATCACTCTCAGTGCCTTGCAAAGGGGAGTTCATCGCAATGCGTTCGCCCAATTTTTCTACAATCTTGTTTTTTGATTGCAGTTCAGGAACATAGCGTTTTCTGCCAAACATCGTGCAAACAAATCCATCCTTGCGCGCTTGTTCTACGCAATTTGCCATATATTCTTTGACGCCGCTGTATTTTTCAAAGTACGTCTCAATATAGTGTTTTGCCTCTTTGCGCGGTATTTGCAAACCTTGTGCAAGCCCAAAATCACTCATACCATAAATAATGCCAAAGTTAACGGTTTTTGCAATGCGACGCATCGACGGCGTAACTTCATCAATCGGCACGTGAAAAATTTCACTTGCCGTATAAACGTGAATGTCGTGCCCTGTCTTGAAAGCATTGACAAGCCTTTCATCCTGACTAT
>JBNMHN010000120.1:0-2971 GCA_050872805.1 Clostridia bacterium | reverse complement strand
TAATTAGACTATGAATAATTTTGAAAATGAATATGTCGAAAATGATTTGAACATAATCGACAAAAAGCCTGAGGTTTTGGCACCTGCAGGAGATTTGGAGTCGCTAAAAGTGGCAGTTTATAGTGGGGCGAACGCCGTATATTTTGGGCTGCAAGCGTTTAATGCGCGCAGCAAAGCCCAAAATTTCACGCTTGAAAATTTGGCGGACGTCGTGGACTTTTGTCACTTGTTTGGCGTCAAGGTGTACTTGACCGTCAACACATTGATAAAAGACAGCGAACTTGATGAAGTGCTTGACCTTGTGCGCCAAAGTTATCAAAAGCACGTTGACGCTTTTATTATTCAAGATTTGGGGCTTGCGCGTGTTTTGAAAAAACATATCCCCGACATCGAATTGCACGCCAGCACACAAATGGGCATCCACAACCTTGAGGGCGCATTGATTGCCGAAGAAATGGGGTTCAAGCGCATTGTGCTTTCGCGCGAAGTGACGCTCAATGATATTAGTTTGATAAAAGCGTGGACAAATCTTGAAGTCGAATACTTTGTTCAAGGCGCGCTGTGCGTTTCATTCTCGGGTAATTGCTACTTTAGCGCGCTAAAGTTTAACAAAAGCGGCAATCGTGGTGCGTGTCTGCAGCCTTGTAGATTGAAGTATCGCGCAAGTACAAAAGGGGAGTACAAGTATTTGTTGTCGCCGCGCGACTTGTGCTTGATTAATAGACTAAAGCAATTAGCAAACATTGGCGTCGATTCTTTCAAAATTGAGGGACGTATGCGTCGACCAGCATACGTCGCGCAAGCAGTGCAGTCATACCGCAACGCAATTGATTCTGGCTATAATGAAGATGTTTGCAAGTTTGAGGAAAATAATTTGAAGCGAATTTTCAACCGCGGCGAATTTAATGAAGGCATATATCTAAACGACATTCGCGACCAAAACATTATCAACAAAGAATACCAAAATCATAGAGGCGTGAGCATCGGACAAGTCGCAAAAGTGGAGCGTTTTAAAGACATATTTGCGATTTTGATTGAAACAAAACAAGGAATAAATAACGGCGACGGCTTGAAATTTATCGACGAAAGCGGAAACGAATTGAGTATCGGCGTCGGCGGTGTAGAAAAAATCAGTGATAGATTGTACCGCGTTTACACAAAGAAAAGTCCAAATATTGGAGACATAGTGTATAAAACGGTAGATTTTAACTATGAAAATTATCTAGTCAGCGTTTCAAAACGGCTAAAAATCGACGCACATTTTGAAGCATACCCAGACGAAACGGCAAAACTAACATTGTCATACGGCAAAATTTTAGCAAAATGCGAATCAATGTTTGTGTGTGATAGAGCGCTCAATCAAGCACTTACGCGTGAAAAAGTGTTGCAAAATATTAATAGACTCAATGACACCCCATTTGAATTGGAATCACTTACCTGCGATTTGGGTGAAGTGTTTATTCCAGCGTCAAGAATGAATGAACTAAGACGTATGTGTGTAGATTTACTATATAAAGAAATTGTCAAAACGAATGAAAAACCTATTCGCAAATTAGTTCGTGATTCAGTTAAACTACCTAAAATTAGCGAAAAGAATAAAAATGATTACGTCATAATCGACGACGTCAGCCAAATCGTAGGCACGCCCGCTCAAACAAACATTATCTTTGCGCCAAAAACATACGAACTAGAAAAAATCAACGAGTGTTTGCTAGTCGCAAACGACAATGAGCATAATTTTATTTATCTATATCTACCTAATGTCGCAAATTCTTACGACATCCAAAGAATTAAAAGCATCTTGACCGAGATTGGGCAAGAAAACATCGGCATTGTCGCAAATAATCTATACGCTTTGTGCTTTACAAAACTTGGCTTCAAAACTTTGGTCGGCTATCAAATGAATGTGACAAATCTATTGACGGCACAAGTTTTGTTTGATAGAGGCGCGGAAGCGTTTATCAAATCAATTGAAAGCGACCTTAGTTGCGAACTGCCTATTGGGCACAATTTTGTCGGCAAGCCAACATTAATGACGTTTTGTCACTGTCCATATAAAACAGTCTACGACTACAATTCCTGCAAAGACTGCGACTTCCACGACGGACTATATTATCAAGCCGAAGATAACAATTCATACTACATACGCCGCACGCAATGCAGTTCCTGCTATTTTGAACTTGTTTTCAATGAAAAAATTGGGCAGGAAAGCGGCTGCGACGTTATCGACATGCGCTAAAGAAAGCAACAACTGATTGATTGTGCGCAGCCGATGGTGTTGTTGTCAATAACGAAATAATTTTATAAATTTACATAAAATATGTTAGAAAGTGATAAAAATGAAAAAAAATAACTTTGGGAGAATATGATATGGCAATACAAAATTTTTTATATGACCAAATCGACGCAATTTTTGATGACTGCAGTGGAATAAGAATCTATCACGACGGCAATGTCAAAGAAATTAAAAAGGGAACAAAGGAGTTTGAAGAAATAATTAAGCAGTGGCAAATTGACTGCAACAATGGCTATGAAATGCCCGCATACTTTGTTGCTTTGCCGAAAGAAAGTGTCGAAGATATGAAAAACGGTCTGCACATAGAGTTTTTGTTTGACAGCACACGCACCCACAACGAGATGCCGTTTGACGCGCTCGTCATAAAGCTCGTGCCAAACCAATATGGCTACACCTTGACGCGTCACCACGACGGCATATACGAAGGGCGCTGCTACCACTTGCACCGCTTTGAACCAACCAACGAATTGCTAGAAATTGTCAGTTCCTCACAGAAAAATAATTTTGGAAATAAGGCATAATTTTCGCCTTATTTTTTAATTAATGTTGTCACAAAATAAACGAAGAACAAGATATAGTAAATCAAATCATACTTTAAGTAGAATAAGACCTTGAGCATTAATACAAAACAAGAAATCGCGTGGAGTGCACCACGCGATTTCTTGTTTTGAATAG
>JBNMHN010000119.1:0-3043 GCA_050872805.1 Clostridia bacterium | reverse complement strand
ATGATGAATATCTTGAACGGCGGCAAGCACGCGGATAACTCTGTTAACATTCAAGAGTTTATGATTGTTCCACACGGGGCGAAAAACTTTTGCGAAAGTATGAGATTTGGCACGGATATTTATCGCAATTTGAAAGCAATTTTGAAAGAGAAAAACCTCAGCTGTGGTGTCGGCGACGAGGGGGGCTTTGCGCCAAACTTGTCGTGCGATGAGGAAGCGTTGCAACTGTTGTGCGAAGCGATTGAACGCAGCAACTTGCAAGCAGGCAAGGACGTCAGCATTGCCTTGGACGTTGCAAGTAGTGAAATGTACAATGAGGGCAAAAAAGTTGGCAAGGACGGCTGCTACTATTTCTGGAAAACTGGTAAAATTTTTGGCATTGACGAACTTGTCGCGTACTATGAAAAGCTTGTAACCGCTTATCCGCTTATTTCAATTGAGGACGGCGCAGATGAGGACGACTTTGAGGGCTGGAAGATTTTGACAAGCGCGCTTGGAAAGAAGATTCAACTTGTCGGGGATGATTTGTTTGTCACAAACGCAAAAAGGCTTGAAAAGGGTATTGAAATGGGCATCGCAAACTCAATTTTGATAAAGCCGAACCAAATCGGCACGCTGACCGAAACGATTGAAACAATAAATCTTGCAAAATCCGCAGGTTATTCGACAGTTATTTCGCACCGCAGCGGCGAAACTGAGGACACGACGATTGCCGATTTGGCGGTTGGGCTTGACCTCGGGCAAATCAAAACGGGTGCGCCGTGCCGCAGCGAACGCGTCGCAAAATACAATCAACTACTAAGAATTGAGGAAGAACTGAAAAATGACTAAAGTTTGGGCAAGAGCAATGACAAAGGACAAGATTTTGTTTGACAAAGTTCTTGAATTGGACGAAGATTTTTGCGACGACAATTTTTTTGAACTTGTGGCAAAGATTTGCCAGTCAATGGACGTTTCGACGCCCGTCATACTGCAAAAACACAAAAACGAGATGAAAAAATTTAATCATAGCATATTTTTGGCAAACGAATTTATGGAAAGCGTCGACTTTGATAGATTTATTGTCGAGAGGTTTGATGACGAAGAAAAGAAAGAAAATCCTTTTTATATCTAATTATATCTAAATTTTGGGGCACAAAGCAAATTGTTTTGTGCCCTTGTTTTTTTTGATTGTTAATACAATTTAAATATTATTCCTATTTATACTAAATTGACGTGCTGCACCAAAGTATCGTCCTATTGATGTCAAAGTCCGCTTGACTTATTGACTAAATAAGTGTATACTATGCGGGTAAGGAGATTATTATGGAAGAAGAAAAGAAATGCTGCTGCGCTGAATGCGCCCAAAAGGAAATGGAAGCTAAGCTTGCAGCCGAAAACAACGAGGAAGAAGAAGAAAAGATGCCTCAAATTTCAATTGACGACTTTTTCAAAGTCGAATTGCGCGTTGGCAAAGTTTTGGAATGCGAAAAGGTCGAAAATGCGGACAAATTGTTGAAATCACGCATTCAAATCGGTGACGAAATCCGCACAATTGTCAGCGGAATTGCAAAGTTCTATGCGCCTGAAGAAATGGTCGGCAAAAACGTCGTTGTGGTTGCAAACTTGCAACCACGAAAAATGCGCGGAATTGTCAGCGAAGGGATGATTCTTTGCGCGTCAAACGGAGATGAACTCAAGGTCGTCAGCCCTGAGGGCGAAATCGCAAGCGGTTCCGAGGTTTGCTAATGGTTGACAGCCATTGTCATTTGTATGACGAGAAAATTAGTGATAGGTGCGACGAAATAATTGCGAATTTTGAGAATGACAATATTGATTATGTCATTATTCCTAGTTGTGACTACGACAGTATGCAAAAGGCGTTTGACTTGAGTCAAAAAAATGCAAAGGTGTATTCCGCACTTGCGGTTCATCCACACGACGCAAAAAATTTTGACGATAATTGCGAAAAGTTTATTTTGCAAAACGCAAGCAATGACAAAGTTGTAGCACTTGGCGAGTTTGGGTTAGATTATTTTTATAATCTTTCGCCAGTTAAAGCGCAAATAGAAGTGCTTGAAAGGCAACTTAATTTGTGTAACGTGGTCGATTTGCCCGCAATATTTCACATTCGCGACGGCGTAGATGCTGCGTCTCATTGGGATTCATATAGTGACTTTTTTGTGGCGGTAAAAAACGTTTGCCCCAAGCGTGGCGGTGTTATGCACTGCTTTGGCGGGGATAAAGATAAAGCGCGCAAGGCGCTTGATTTGGGGTTTAACATTTCGTTCACGTGCAATGTTACCTATAAAACAAACGAGCGCCTGCGTGAAGCGCTCGCCTATATTCCGCTCGATAGGCTTTTGATTGAAACGGACAGCCCGTATATGTCACCACGCACAATGCGCGATAAGCCTAATGAACCGAAAAACGTGTATTATGTTGCCGAATGCATTTCGCAAATTAAAGGCGTGGATATTAGCCGCGTGTTTGAAATCACAAAGCAAAACACCGAAAAACTGTTTTTCAAAATCAAATAAAAATCATTATAAAACTATTTAAGGGAATCTTTAAGTTCCGATTTTATAGACTCAATGCGTTTGTCATTGAGTTTTTTCTTTAGGTACAATTTTTTTCGTTTTAATTTGATGTAATGGCTCAGTTGTTGAGCAGTCTTTTCAGTGTGTTCGTCTAGTATTTGTTTTTCAAGTTCGCTCAATTCCGCGTTTGTCTTTTCAATCGTCTCAATTTTTTTCATATGAGTAGTATTTGTATTTTTGCGCCTTTTATGCGCGCGCGTTGCAGTAAATTGAATGAACACGAGTTTTGAAAGGCAGGCAAAAGCATATGTAAAACAAAAAAAGCCTTATTGGCTTTTCTTTTTGCATATTTGGTGACCCTAGCGGGATTCGAACCCACGAAACCACCGTGAAAGGGTGGTGTCTTAACCGCTTGACCATAGGGCCTAAAATTTAGGGCAATGAGCCCTTGATGCTGGTAGCGGTGAAAGGATTCGAACCTTTGATCTTTCGGGTATGAACCGAACGCTATAACCAGCTAAGCT
>JBNMHN010000118.1:0-3092 GCA_050872805.1 Clostridia bacterium | reverse complement strand
TTATTAGAATGATTATAATCTTTGAAAATTACATCTAAAAATAGTTCGTGGTTAAAATCTCCGATAAATTCATTGTCGTATTTGTCAAACCAATACTTGTCATATTCTTTTTTTGTTGGTTCTTTCAATTCTACGCCATAAAATGTGTTATTTTTCATAATAAACTCCCTTTAATATCACCTATCTTTTATAACACTAATTGAAACAAAGCACTATCAATATTTTTCTTGTTGTTTTTAATAAATTTATCTATTTTTGCTTTGTCAAACTTAAATGCAACATTTATTGTTCTTTCGCCATCAATGTTAGTTTGTTGATAGAAATCTTTTATAAATTTGGCAATATTTTTCCAATCATCGTTATTTGTTGGAGTTATATTTTTGTCAATATATAATTCATACATTCTTTTAAAATCTTGTTCAATACCCATTTGAAAATATATTATATCAACAACTTTCATTATTGGTAAATCATACTTTTTGCTTAAATCTGCAAAAACACTATTTTCTATAACATTATCAACCAAACTTTCAAATTTCTTTTTGCTATAAAATGCCTTATCACCAAACTTTGTTGCCTTACAGAAATAGTTATCATAGGCTGGACAACAACCTAATACGCCTAATAAAATTTTAGTAATTAAGGTTTGACTTATTTCGCTTTCAGCAGCGTGTTTTCTTTGAATAATACTCTTAGTATTATAGAAAACCCTATTTTCTCCTAAAATATTACTTATCTCTTTTGAAATATCAAATACTTTATTTACATATTCTTCTTTATTATTTTTTAAGGTATCTATGCTAACATTCCATAGGATAGAGTATTTTTTATCTAAAACTATTTTTAACACCTTATCATATACTGAATAATCATACTGAGATAGAAAAGAGTTGCGAAACATACCCCAACTTGCCAAATAAAACCCTAGTTGCAACCAAGCGAACTCTTTTTCTTTTATGTTAAAATTCTCGTAATCTTTGTCAATCATAGTCTTAAAATAGTTATAGCAATTATTCCAAGATTTGTCTCTCGTTTCAAACTTGTTTGTTTTATATAATTTTATAGCATTTTCTGCATATTCTTTATCTATTAAGTTGACCATAATACACCCCTTACCGAGCGTATTATATCACATAAAAACAAGAAAGACAAACAAAACAAAAATAAAGGAAAATATAAGCACAGGAGAAATATATAGATTGTATAATCTCACCATAAAAATGTTTACTAATACACATGGCAAAGGTATGGCAACTAAACTATGGAATATTGGAGATTATTTGATTAGAACTTTTTATGTTAAATATAACATCTTCCCTGAAAAGATGAAAGGACGCATAGTATTAGTTTACTATAAGAATGATTAAATTAGTGTAAAGAGGCAAAATGTCATAAAAAATACAAGATAATTTAAAAGCGCACAAACTGCACGTTCATAAATATCATATTACAAATCAATTTCTAATTTTACGGGATAGTGGTCGCTGTACATTGCATCGTGCAATATTTCGCAGGTGCGGACTTTGTCAAGCAGGTTTTCTGTGACAAAAATATAGTCAAAGGTATATAGATTGCCAAAATTATCGCCTGAGCGTTTACTAATATACGAACTCCACGTATGTCTTTTTTCGTTTGGGTGCAATTCGCGGAATACATCAAACATACCGATTGACAAAAATTTGTCGAAAATTTTGCGTTCTTGTGGCAAAAAACCTGTTATCGTTGCGCATTCTTTAGGGTTTGACAAGTCTAGTTCGGTGTGCGCAATGTTAAAATCCGTGCACAAAATTATGTCTTTGCCGTCCGCAATCAACGTGTCTAGCGCTTGGATTAAATCTTCTATGAACTGCATTTTATAGTCTAACCGCGTGCCACCATTTGGCGTGTATAAATTGATTAGAAAAAAATCTTCATACTCTAAAACTTGCAATCGCCCTTCGGTATCATAATTTAGATTAAACAATTTGTTTTCATAGGAAATCGGTTTTGTCTTTGTCAAAACCGCCGTTCCGCTATAGCCTTTGCGTTCACTTTCGTTGATTATGAACTGATACTTGCCCTCTAGCGGCGCAAGTTCTTCGCAAATTTGTTCCGCCGTAGCGCGCGTCTCTTGCAGACAATAAAAATCGGCATTTGCACGATTCAAAAAATCGCAAACGCCTTTTTTATTTGCGCTACGGACACCATTTAGATTGTATGTCATAATACGCATATTGCACCTCATTAAGTTATACATTTATAATGAAAACATAAGCCGACTGAAAGCACCAAATGATGCCGACCGTGTAACTAAATTACTTGTAGAAACAATACCCACAGCCGTGCGCTATCGCACCCACCACTAGAAGATGTCGGAAAGTGAAGGGTCAGTGATAGGAACAATCTCATCAGGCGCGTTGCAGTTTTCAATATCAAGTTCCGCGTCCTGATAATCATCAAGCGACGTCGCCCCCACAGGTTCATCAGGATAGCCAGCCTCAGGTGGTATTTCCACTTCCCCGCTAGACGGCGCGCAAAAGTTTTCAGGCATAGACTTTTCAAGTTCCGCCATATCGGAATCTTTATCCATATTGCGGAAACTTGCGTTTTCGCCAACCCACTTCAGTTTGATGGTATCAAGCGCACCGTTTCTGTGCTTTGCAACAATAAGTTCCGCAACGCTCTTTTCCGCCTCGCTAACTTGCGTGTCGCTATACATAAACGGCTTGTGCAAGAACATAACAATGTCCGCGTCTTGCTCAATCGCACCACTTTCACGCAAGTCCGACAAAATCGGGCGGTGGTCAGTACGCTTATCAACCGCACGTGACAACTGCGAAAGCACCAGCACTGGAATATTCAGTTCGCGCGCCATAACCTTGAGTTTACGCGACATCTCACTGACTTCGTTTTGACGCCCGTCTTTCGCATTTCCACTTGACATAAGTTGCAAGTAGTCGACCATAACGAGGTCAAGCCCTTTTTCGCGTTTCAAGCGTCGGCATTTTCCCAAAATATCCATTGGCGTATTGAGTGATGAGTCATCAATGAAAATGTCACTGTCTTGTAGTAGGTTTTTGGACGCCCAAATTGCCTTCCACTCTCCCGAGTTC
>JBNMHN010000117.1:0-3226 GCA_050872805.1 Clostridia bacterium | reverse complement strand
GCATAAGGTTGCCCGAATATTTTTGCAACATACTTTCAAATCTATCAATTAGCGTTAGTGCATCGGCAACGCCGCCTGCGAACCCGACGATGACTTGGTCGTCATAAATTCTACGAACTTTCTTCGCGTGCGCTTTTGCGACGATATGTTCAATTGTTGCTTGTCCGTCGCCAGCCATTGCAGTTTTGCCGTCTTTTTTGACAGCGATTATTGTTGTGCTGTGAATTTGTTCCATTTTATCTCCTCATTGTTATATAATATTGTCATTATTTTTTTGTTTATTCTTCGTTTTTTGTTCCGTTTTCAGTTGGCTGATTAAGCGGGGTATTTGACAAAAAGTCGCAATTTGGATACCCTGTGCAGCCATAGAAGAAACGCCTATTTTTGTTCATACGCTTTGCTAGCGGCTTGCCACACTTGGGACAAGTGCCGTAATCTACATTATCTATTGACTTGATATTCTTGCAGTTTGGATAGTTTGAGCAAGCAAGAAATTGTCCGAAACGCCCTTCTTTGATGACCATTGGACTACCGCATTTGTCGCAAACCTCTTTTGTTTCAATAGGTTGTTTTGGCTCAACCTTTATAAGTTCGTTGTTCTCGCCGATGCGAATGTCTTTGCGAATATTCTTGCAAGTTGGATAATCGGAACAAGACAAGAACTTACCATAGCGCCCTGCGCGTATGACCATCGGCTTGCCACACTTGTCGCATATTTCGCTTGTCGGAATTGGCTCGGCTTTATAAGTTTCGGTGCTTTCACCTGCGATTGCAAGTTGCTTCTCAAAGTCTGCCCAAAACTCACCGACTACGACTTTCCAGTCAAGTTCGCCCTCAGCAACCTCGTCAAGTTTTGTTTCCATTCCTGCTGTGAACGAAACATCCATTATATTTTCAAAATATTTTGTCAATAAATCGGTGACCTTGAAGCCAAGTTCGGTTGGCTTGAGGTACTTTCCGTCCTTTTCGGTATAGGTGCGCGATGCAAGCAATGTGATTGTTGGGGTGTAGGTTGCTGGACGACCGATACCCTTTTCTTCCATCGTTTTAACAAGGCTTGCTTCCGTGAACCTTGCGGGTGGCTTTGTGAATTTTTGTTCTTCTTTATATGAAAGTGCCAAACACAAGTCGTTTTCGTTGAGATTTGGCATTTTGTCTTGCTCTTTCTCCTCGTCCTCGCTGTATGCTTTGTAAACTTTCATAAAGCCTGCAAACAAGAGTGTTCTACCAGTTGCTTTGAACTGATACTTTTTCTCCGTGTCTACAGTTTCTAAGTCGGCGCTCACGGAATAGAATTTTGCGCTGCTCATTTGACTTGCCAAAAAGCGCTCATATATCAATTTATACAATTTATACTCGTCATCGGCAATTTTGCCCTTTAGTGACTCGGGTGTTCTATTGATATTTACGGGGCGAATTGCTTCGTGCGCATCTTGCGCATCTTTCTTCGCCTTGTAGATATTCGGCTTTGAGGGATAATATTCCGCGCCAAAGTTTGCAAGGATGAACTCCTTTGCTGTGGCTTGCGCTTGCGGCGCGACGCGCGTGGAGTCCGTTCTTATATACGTGACAAGCGCGGACTTGCCCTCGCCGACGATGTCGACACCTTCGTACAACTTTTGAGCGACGCTGGTTGTCTTTTTCAAACTAAATCCGATTTTGTTCAAGGCATCTTGCTGCATCGTGCTTGTGATGTATGGCGGATTGGGGTTTGTAAAGGTTTCACCCTTTTTGATTTTATAAACCTTATATTCCTTATCTTTTATGCGCTCACGCAAAATTTGCATTTGCTCAGCATTTTTGATTTTGACTTTTTTACCATCAACACTATTGAATGTTGCTTTAAACTCAATATCGTCGCCACTGGCGCAATCTTTCTTTTTCATTATTGCGGTCAATGTCCAATATTCTTCGGGCTTGAAATTCAAAATTTCGCGCTCTCTATCGGTAACCAACTTGAGCGTAACGGATTGGACACGCCCTGCGGACAATTTTGGCGCAATTTTGTGCGACAAAAACGGCGACAATTTATAACCGACTAATCTATCCAAAACTCTGCGTGCTTGTTGCGCGTCGACGAGTTTTAAGTCTAGCGGACGCGGGTTTTCTAGTGCGTGGTGCACGGCGTCCTTTGTGATTTCGTTGAACTCAATTCGGCAAGGCGAATTGACATCAAGACCCAAAATATATGCTAAGTGCCACGAAATTGCTTCTCCTTCGCGGTCAGGGTCGGTTGCGAGCAAGACGCCGTCGGCTTTCTTTGCTTTCGCAAGCAAATCTTTGATTGTTCTTTCCTTGTCGGGAAGATTTTTATATTGACATTCAAAATTATTCTTCACGTCAACACCAAGTGTTCGCTCGGGTAGGTCGCGGACGTGTCCGCCAGAGGCAAACACTTCGTACCCAGCACCGAGGTATTTATTCACGGTTTCTCGTTTACCGATACCTTCTATAACTACTAAAATCATTGTTACTCCAAATTATTTATGAATACAATTCGATATTCCGTATTATTAATACTAAGTGTTTTGCAAAAAAATCTACAAAACATTTAATTTTAGCATATTTTTTTGATAAAAACAACTATTTTATCTTTTCAACTCATACTTGTTGCCAGCAAGTTTTTTGATTATGCCCTTTATTTCCATTTTGGTCAAGGTTTGATTGAGGGTTTTTGTGTCTGCTTGAGTTTTTTCTTTCAGTGTTTCAAAGTCGTGGATTTCGACATCAAGGATATTATAAATGTCGCCCATTAGCCCTTCATATTGCGTTTGCGCTTTTTCAAGTTTAACTTTTGGCGCTATGTAGTAATGATTTAGGATGTCGGTCGGGTCGACGACGCAAATGCCCTCTTGATTGCGGATGAGTCGGTTTGTTCCTTGACTTGCGGGGCTGTTTATGTTTCCCGGGATGCAAAAGACGTCGCGGTTTTCACTGATTGCATATTCTTTTGTGTGCATTGTTCCGCTTTGGTTGGACGCTTCAACTATTAGTATACCACGACTAAGACCTGCGATTATTCGGTTTCTTAGCGGAAAATTGTAACTTTTTGTTGGAGTTTTGGGCTTAAACTCGGAGACAATCAAGCCGTCCTTTTCTATGTGCTCAGCTAGTTTTTCATTCGCAGTCGGAAACACTATATCGACACCGCCAGCAAACACTGAGATTGTTTTACCACTGACGAGCGCGCCTTCGTGTGCAAAGGTGTTGATGCCAGTTGCTAATC
>JBNMHN010000116.1:0-3230 GCA_050872805.1 Clostridia bacterium | reverse complement strand
CCCCCCCCCCCCCCATTTAGTTAAGTACTTCATCATTTCTTATTCTCCTTATGGTAAATTTGTAATTTCTCAACGTCGTAAACATAGAATAGAAAGTATTGAAATCACATCTATGATCTTAGTTTACCACATTAGAAAAAAAATATCAAATGATTTTTATCAACTTTATATAAAAATTTGCAAATGTTAATTCTCAAGGTAAATTCCATAGTGGAATTTGATGTGGAATTTTTCTTTGGGAATTAGCGTGAAAATTTGCAAATTTTTATAGTGTCTCAACAAAAATAAAAACTCAACAAAGTGAACATACATTTCAAAATGTTGAGTTTTACAATTATTCGACTGGAATAATTTTGATGTTATCGATTGATTTGCCTGTTGAATCTTGGATGATTTGGACAATTTGCGCGACTTCGCTGGCTTCGAGGTTGGTGTCTTTGACGATGACGTTGACGTTTGAGGTTGTCATTGTGACGATTGTGTCGTCAAAGCCTTTTGATTTGATGAGCCCTTCAAGCACGAGTTCTTGCTCCATAAGTTTGACAAGTTCTACTTTTTTGTTTTCGGCAACCTTTTTCGCTTCTTCAGAAGCAGTTGAACTTGAGATGATTGCGTCGAGGTACAAGACTTCTTGGCTGCGCGTTGCTTGGCGCTCTGCTCTATACGATGTGAAGAAGTTTGCGGATGTCACGGTCGAGTTTGTCGGCTGCGTTGGGGTGTTGTTGTTGAGCGCGAGATTAAGGAATCCTGTTGCTACGAGTAGCACCATCATTACGCTGAGTACGATAATTTTCTTTTTCTTGCTAACCATATTTTTCATTCTCCTTGTTTGGTTGTTTGATTTTATATTATATATAATGTATAGATTGTCCAAATTATTACTAATTTTTTTTATTTTCTTTTGAGAATTGTTTGCAGGCGATTGTTTGGGTGCTTACTCTATTGCAGCGCGCTATTTGCCGCCATTGCGGCAAATGCGCGACTGGCAAAGGCAGGCGTGACAACAACCGCTTCTACAGCAACGAGTGCGGCGCGTGAGATAATCTGCTGTCCACACACTCGCAGTCAAACACAGCACATTGCTGCAACGGGTGCGGCGCGCGATACGCCCCGCGTATGCCCCCTCGATTGTGTGGGCTCGCGGCAACAAGCGCGGCGCGCAACAAGCGGGCTTTATGCAAGTATTTCGATATTTCCGCTTGGAATTGTCAGGAGCGCTTGCAGCGCTTTTAGGATGTTCAGTTTGACGTTGACGTCGGTTGCGCCTTGCGCGACGACGACCACGCCTGATATTTTCGGCATTACCTCAAGCAAAATTATGGGTTCGTCGCCGTTTTTGCCACTCACGATGAGTGGTTTTTCAATGACTTCGACGTCCTCAGTTTTTGTGGTGACGCCTTTGTCGGTTACGGACTCACTTTTTTTGACGGTTTCGACTGTTTTTGCGATGATAAGTTCGCTGCTTGATTCTAAAGTGATGACGACGCTGACGTTGCCTGCGCCTTGGATTTGAGAGAGCGTTTTTTCTAGCTTTGCCTCTAGTTCCTTGGCGTATTGGCTGGCGCTGGTATACTGAATATCCGCGATTGATGTGCCTTTAGTGCTAGCGCTGGAACTTGCTTTGCCTGATGTTCCAAAGTAGATGAGAAACATTACGCAGATTATTAGCACGGCGACAACGATTTCGATATTCTTTATGCTTTTCAATTTCTTGAAAAACGGAAGTTTTGAGAAAAAACTTTCCTTCTTCGGCTTCTTTTCTTCACTCATAAACAATTATGTCCTTTTCGTCGATTGTGACGACTTTTTGCACTGTTTTGCTAATGACGGCTTTACTTGGGCATTTCGGGCAGTCGGAAATGTCGACGCAAACTTTGTTGATTGTATAGACTTTGTCGACCATTGCGGAATCAATTGTTACAACTACTTTTGCAAAGCCGTCGTTCTCAAAAACTGCTTCTATGGCGTTTGACAAGGCGGTGTTTTTTTGATTTTTTATGATTTCAAGATATTTTTTGTCAACCTCTATTGAAGATGTTTCTAGCGAAAAATCGCCGTGCTTTATGTTGTTGATAAAGGATGGCAGTGGCGCGACAATTGTGAAAATCACAAACAACACATAGATGCTTTGCACATATTTTTTGACTTGTCCGTCCACAAGCATCAAGTCGACGATAACGCCGACAAGGATGATGCCGACAATGCTTAGTATATAACCGCTCAAAAATTCCATACTATTTTCTCAAAATGTTTACGACGATTGCGCAAATTAAGCCGATTGCAGTTGCAAAAACCACATCCCAAACAAATGTCAAGTCGAAACTAAATGATTTGTTTAGGGCGGAAAATAGCAAGAACGACAACACAGCAAAGAGCGCGCCAACAATCATGCCTTTGTATAAATGCTTGTCACTGTTGACTTTCAAGCACGCAACGACACCAAAGAAAATTGCGACAATTTTTATAATTTGGTTGACGACATTAATAACATTTTCGCCAAGCGACGCCCATTTGACGATGAACGCAAACGCTAAAATTGATACCATTGCCACACCCAGCGCAACAATCGCCCCCTTAGTAATCGCAAGCCAAAATCCTGACTTTTTCACTTTCTCCACGATGTACCTCCCATTGCAATATTTTATGAATGCCCGCGATATTTTAGAACACTCAATCCATACTGCCACAAAAAGAGGCACATAGTCAATTAACTATGTACCTAAATTGTATAGTGTCACAAACCAAACTTGTAGCCGCGGTGCTTTCCAATTCGAGTGCAAAAGTTGCTAGAATGCACGCCGATTCGCCGCCCACTCTAGTCGCTGACGCGTAGGGGCAGTATCTGCAGCAGCGGGGCTTTCCCCGCCGCACAAAAAAAACGGATGAGAATGTTCTCATCCGTTTGCAATCTATTGAATATATCCTTTGGTTACTTGTCTTCGTATTATTTCTCCCAGTAAGTATTGCTACTCACTTTCGTCGACTAAGTCCGCAGCTCTTAACTGCTTCCTTAAAAGGAGGTGATCCAGCCGCACCTTCCGGTACTGCTACCTTGTTACGACTTCACCCCAGTCATCGGTCTTGCCTTAGGTAACTGCCTCCCTTGCGGGTTGGCTCATCAACTTCGGGCACTCCCAACTCCCATGGCGTGACGGGCGGTGTGTACAAGACCCGGGAACGCATTCACCGCGACATTCTGATTCGCGATTACTAGCAACTCCGTCTTCATG
>JBNMHN010000115.1:0-3250 GCA_050872805.1 Clostridia bacterium | reverse complement strand
GTATAATATACCTTAGAGAAATGATAAAATGAAAACATTAACAAAGAATGATTTTAAAGAATTATCTATAATTTTATTTGCTATTTTATCAATTGTTTTCGGCGTTTTGGCGCTTACAATTGATTGGAATATGAGTTGGTGGGTTTGCTGGTGCGTTTTTGCCGTATTTACAATCCTTTCAAACATAATGCTATTGAGTTATTATAAAAAATGGATGAAAGTTTTTAAGATATGTTTAGTAGCACTTGTTTGTTGCGCCATTTTCGCAATAGGGTTCGTCATTTGCTTTTACAATGGTTGGCTAAAATATTTTGAAAGTTATCAAGCAATAAAAGATTTGATTTTGTCCGCAGGAATTTGGGGATTAGTTGTATTTTTCCTAATTCAATTTGCCCAAGTAATCGTTGCGCCTATTCCAGCAATGGCAACAATTCTTGCGGGCGTAGCGATTTATGGCCCATTGGTAGCGTCTCTAATAAGCACTGCGGCAATTCTTGTTGGAAGTTACGTTGCTTTTTTCCTAGGGCGCGTATTCGGGAGAAAAATTGTCGTTTGGATTGCTGGCGAAGCGCAAACCCAAAAGTATAGTGACATTTTAAATAAAAAGGGAAGATACCTTTTGATTTTGATGTTCATTTTCCCCGTATTTCCCGACGACTTATTGTGCCTGATTGCGGGTATCACATCAATGTCATTTAGATTTTTCTTCTTTGCTACGTTGTTCGCGCGTCCACTCGGAATTTTTGTCACTGCATATATTGGTAGCGGACACTTAATTCCATATAGTGGCTGGGGTCTATATGTTTGGCCAGTGTTGATTATTCTTCTTGTCGCTGCTTTTGTAATTTGTTGGAAGTATCAAGACCAAATTGAAAAAATGTTTATGCAAAAATTTATAGGCTGGCACAATAGCATTAGTAATATAAAAATGAAAAAATTGATTAAAAAGTTTCTAAGCAAAACAAACAATAAGGGAGTTTGCAAGAGTAAATTACAACTCAAACTAAATCATATTGACAAACCAACAAAACAATTGAAATTCAACATAAAATCACAAAAGAAGGAAATTAAACAAAAGAAACCAAAGAAAGAAAAACAAAAAGCATAAAAGAAAGATTGTAGGCGTTTCCTACAATCTTTTTATTTAAACTTCTTCTCTAAACAATTTAACTTTAAACATAGCTACTTTGACAAAGTAGTCGAAAATTATCATTAAAGATGAAGCGATTGGAATAATCATATATGGCGAATACTTTGCAAAATTGTTTGCATTCATACCATTAATAATGTTTATTGCGAGAGTCAAAAGAATTATAGATATTACAATTATTGAGCGCGGTATCCACTCTTTTTTGATATTGCAAACTGGGATGCCGATTTTATCGTTTTTTATCAAAAATGCTGCGCAAACTATAGGGTAAATTATTGATACTGCGAAAATTGCCAGCACCATAATTGCCAATGGATTTAACGTTTCAGGAGTTTTGTACACGAAAAACAGTGCAAGCAATAGGGCAGTGAGCGCGCCAAATGTGATTATAGACGTGAGCAAATTTGTTCTATTTGCGTGCACATTGTTTGATTTTACGCGCGCCTTGCAACCACTATTATAAACGGAAATTTCTATTCCGTTTTCCTCACAATCTAAAACAAACTCGTCAAGTGTTTTGACTGGTGGCTCATAATTGTCGTCGTTTTCATTCTTGCTCAAATCGTTGCTGAAGAATATATCAATCTTCTTGTGTTGTGGGCGCTCAATTTCTTTAAAGGTATCCTTGATATATTTAGGTGGGGATGAGAAGAAATCGTATTCGGAGTTAGAAAAGTTGCTTTTCTTGAGGAAAATGTTGGCTTTATACTTGTCCTCAACTACAATTTTGTCTTTCATCAAATATTCGTTTATATTCTTTTTAGTAACAGCTGGCTGTGGTTGTTGCTGCGTCGGTGTTGTAGGTGCTGTTTTTGCTTGTGGGGCTAAATTCTTACTAATGGTTTGCTGTATCTCGCCACAGTTGTTGTTAGTAGAGAAAAGTGTTTCCTTAGCTATTGATGAAGTCGAAAAATCATTTGTACGCGGCTCAAGAATGTTTATCTTTTGTTTTTCTAAATTTTGTATTTCGTCGTCAAAAACATTGGCATATTGATTTTCATTTAAAGGCGTTCTATCAAAAATATCAATCTTTTTGCGTTCAATTTCGTTTTCCGCAACATTATCATTGTCGATGTTGTCATTTGGAGTCCCAAAGAGGGTGGTTTTTGCAACATCCTTTTCAATCATATCACCAAAAATGCTGTCATAGTCAATATCGTCGTTTTTGACATCATTATTTTTTATAGTTGTGGGTCTATATAGTAGACTTAATGACTCATCATGTGGTATAATTTCATCGTCGGATAAAAGAACTGCATCGTTTTTATCATAAACGCGCTGATAACTTTGAGCAGATTGTTCCGAAGAATTTTGGAAGTCTAAGTCGTTAGAAATTGAATTTGTTGGCATCGAGTTAACTTTAGTCCCAAAATCTTGTTTTGGCAAGCTGTTGACACTAGCAGAATTTTGATAACTACTGCTTGATTCGTTTGTAGAACCGCCAAGTGCTGAATTTACTGCGTCTAACTTTTCACTTGAAATGTAGTCAAGAATCGAATAATTTGGAATATCATTTTCTATGACTTTTGTTTCATTTTCTTCTTCTTTTTCTTTCCTAGCCGCTCTTTCCGAATGTGCGATGGTGTTGAAAAAGTCAGGCTGTATTGCAAGTGACGACGGGGAGTTGCTGACGCTCTTATTTGGTGCATTTTCGTACTGAGAAAAGTCGAGTGGATGTTCATCCAAATATTGTCTACCTTTTTCAGTTAGGGCAGAATAACGTCGTTTGCCGCCGATTTCACTATTTTCCCAATACGACGTTATGTAGCCTTCAGCTTCAAGTTTATGTAACGCACTATAAAGGCTTGGAAGTTTGATGTCGGTTTGTCCGTTTGTAAGAGTTTTAATAGCCTTTATGATTTGAAGTCCATATAAATTTTCTGATTTTAATGTGCATAGAATCATTGCACTTACTTTTCCGCGCATTTTTACCTCATTTCATTACTAAGTTAGTGGGGAATGTTACGACAAAATATTTGCTAAATCAATAAAAAAGTATAAAATAATATACATATATTTTACATTTTTTTATATTTTTTGTCAATAAATTACAACACATTTTATAAAATAATATAATACACAACATATAGTGTATTATAT
>JBNMHN010000114.1:0-3325 GCA_050872805.1 Clostridia bacterium | reverse complement strand
TTTTTTATAAATTTATCAATCAAACTACAATACTTTCATCTTTCAAAATATATCTTTTTTTGCCTGCGCAAACAAATTGCATTTATTCTCAAAATTTCGGCTTGATTTATAGCAAGAATGCGAGGCAGGTGGCGCCGATGATGAGGGTGGAAACGGTGTAGATGATTGTTATTTTTGTTTCCTTGATGCCGAGTTTTTCCAAATGGTGGTGGAATGGCGCCATTAGAAAAACTCGTCGTTTGGTGCGTTTGTAGTGGAGAACTTGGATAATTACGCTGGCGGCGCTCAATACGAATGCGGCGCCGATGAGCGGCATTAGCAGTGTGAAGCGCGTGAATATGCTCACGGCGGCGATGAGTCCGCCGAGCGCGAGTGAGCCGACGTCTCCCATAAAGATTTTTGCGGGATAGAAATTGTATATCCAAAACCCAAGCAGTGCGCCCACTGCGATGAAGATGACAAAAACTAGATTCTTTTGTTCGCTCAGTAGTTGTGCGCTTTCGCCCATTTCGATATTCGCGGTATAGATTGATAGGAGCAATATGCCGAATGTGAGCAGGTATGAAAGGCTTGTCCCTGTGGCGAGTCCGTCGAGTCCGTCCGTGAGGTTGACGCTGTTTGTTATTGCGAGCAGGACGAAAATTGTAAATGGTATGTACCAGATTGAAAGGTTAAATTCGATTCCGCAGAATGGAATAATGACGAAACTGCCGATTAGTCCGCTATAATATGCAAAAAATGTGATTATGATTGATATCCCGAACTGCCCGAGTGCTTTTTGGTAGGCGCGCAAGCCTAGGTTGTGATGGTTTTTGACTTTCAAAAAGTCGTCCAAAAAGCCGAGTAATCCAAAGGCGCACATTGTGGCGAGTGCGACGGTGGCGAGTTTGCTATTTCCGCGCAAGAAAACTAGACTTATGACCAAAATGGCCGCGATAAAGATGAGTCCGCCCATTGTGGGTGTTCCCTCTTTCGCTTTGTGCAGTTCGACATATTCTAGGATGCTTTGCCTTGCTTTGAGCCGCTTTGCAAGTTTGATTACAAACGGCGCGATTGCGACTGAAAGCAAGAATGCGCACACCATACTTAATAGAAACATTTGCATTTTTTCACCTGTTTCTACTATATGCAAAATGGCTTTTAATTATTCAAATTTAGCGGACTTGGAGGGTTTGGCGGGAGGTTTCGCGGTCGATGATATCAAGCACGATTTCTTTATCCGAAAAGTGGTGTTTGACACCTTTGATTTCTTGGTAAGTTTCTTGTCCTTTCCCTGCGATGACGATGACGTCGCCGTCACGCGCGATTTTGCTGGCGTAGTCGATTGCATTTTGGCGGTTTTCTACTTTTATATAGTTTGTGGTAACTTTTTGCGTGCCTTTTTCGATTTGGTCGATTATGTTCATTGGGTTTTCGTAACGCGGGTTGTCACTTGTCAAGATACTTATATCTGCCATTTTGCCTGCGATTTCGCCCATAATTGGACGCTTGGTTGCGTCGCGGTTGCCGCCGCAGCCAAACACTGCGATGAGGCGGTTGGACGTCAGTTCCTTGACGCTGGAGAGCAAGTTTTCAAGCCCGTCGGGCGTGTGGGCATAGTCGATGACAAATTGGTAACCTTTGGGGCTTTTGTAGGTGTTATAGCGCCCGTCGACGCCTGTAACGGCTGCGACGCCTTCGACAATTTTTGACATATCAATATTTAGCGCGTGGCAACACGCGATGCTTCCGAGCACATTGTAGACGTTGTATTTGCCGCCGATATGAAAGCAAAATTCCGCAATTTCGTCGAATGCGTTGACGAAAAACTGGCTTTGGGTGAGGTCGACGTCGGTGTTGACGGCAAAGACGTCCGACGGGTTGTCGATGCCAAAACTTATGACGCGGTCGGCATTGCAAAAGCGCGCAAAAAGGTGTCCAAAGTCGTCGTCGACGTTGAAAATGCAATTTTTGCTTTTATCCTTTTTAAATAATTGCGCTTTGGCTTGTGCATAGTCTTGCATATTGCCGAAAAAGTCTAAGTGGTCTTGTGTGAGATTTGTGAAAACCGAACACTCAAACTGGATGCCGTCCACTTTTTTGAAATACAGGGCGTGGGCGGAAACTTCCATAACGACGTAGTCACAACCGCTTTTTTGCATTGTGCTAAGGAGTTCTTGCAGTTCCATTGGGTCGGGGGTTGTCAAGTGCGCGGGAACGACTTTGTCGCCTATCATATTTTGGTTGGTGCCGATTAATCCTACTTTGTACCCTGCTTTTTCCAAAATCGACTTAATGATATATGTTGAGGTTGTTTTGCCGTTTGTGCCTGTAATTGCAATCATTTTGAGGTTTCTTGACGGATTTTCATAGAAATTGCAGGCGCTTAGAGCAAATGCGTTGCGGACGTCCTTTGCGACGACTTGCGGGATGCTGAGCGGCAACTCCGTTTGCGTGAGGACGACTTTTGCGCCGTTTTCTATTGCTCTTTCGACATTTTTTTGCGCAGCGGTGGCGTCTGTTTTTAGATTGACAAATAGGTCGGTAGGCTGGTCGGGGTCAAAACCAATCGTTTTTATCTCTTGTGATGCGAGTCCTTTGACTGTCTTTAGTTCGATGCCTTCAATTATGTTTTCTATTCTCATATTTTCACCTTTTATTATTTTATGCTGCTGCGTTTGCGCGCGATATTCTCTTTTGGTAAGACGTGTCTTATACTGAGATTTTGTTTATATTACACACTAGCCCACACCTATAATTGCGATTAGCGCAATAGGCAAAATACATTGTATTACAAAACGGCTATGTTATTAATAAGACGATGTCGTTTTTGTATGTTTTTGTGCCTGCGGGCAAAAGTTGCTCTTTCACGATTTCGCCGTCGCCTTGAATTTCGTATTGCAAGCCTACTTCAATGAGTTCGGCAACGGCGGTTGCAAGCCCTTTACCGAGAACATTCGGGACGATTACTGTTTTTTCTAGTTTCTTTTCGTCATTTTCAAGGTCGGTTGGCTCAATGTTCAAGATTTTGAACATTTGTTCAAAGTACATTTTGCCGTATGGCGCGGCGACAACACTACCGTAGTATGCGCCGTTGCCCGGTTCGTCAACTGCGATGAGCAGCAAATATTCAGGCTTTTCGGCGGGATAGATGCCGATAAAGGATGAAACGTATTTGCCGCTGGCAATGACGCCATTTTCATACTTTTGCGCTGTTCCCGTTTTACCGCCGACATCGTACCCTGGCACAAAGGAGCGGATTTCTTTTTTATTGACGACTTGCGCAAGCATATTGCGGACGCGCTTGCTTGTATTTTCGCTAATGACACGTTTGCCTGCGCCGTTT
>JBNMHN010000113.1:0-3343 GCA_050872805.1 Clostridia bacterium | reverse complement strand
GGCTCAATGTTGAGGTCACTAAACGCCTTTTCAAACATTTTGCGAATGAGGGTCAACCCTTGTTTGCTATCTTCGTCGTGCATATACTGCATTGCGCGGTCGACGACATCAAGTGACGGCAAAAACTCCATTACGGCTTGTTTCATTCCGTCGTTTTTTGCTTGCTTGATTGCATCGACATTGCGACGACGATAGTTGTCAAAGTCCGCTTGAACTTGGCGGGCAAGATTCAAGTATTCGTCCGCTAAGTTCTTTTCGCTTTGACACGCGCTTTCGTGATTGTGTTGCTCACAACCGCAATTACAGTGGTCGTGGTGGTGTTCGCCGTTGTTGTGGTGGTGATTGTGGTGGTGGTGATGATTGTGATGTTCGCAGCCGCAACCACAGTTGTGGTCGTCGTCGCTGCCGTCGTCGTCACCGCCACAAGTTGATTGGTTTGCACCGCCGTCGTTTTGCGATTGGTTCATTGAATTTTCGCCACAGTTACACGTTTGGTCATTGCATCCGCAGTCGCAATCGGAATTGCAGGCTTTGACTGAATTGTCTGCGCAGCCACAATCGCAGTCGCTATTACACGCTTTAACTGTGTTATCTAAACATCCACAGTCACAGTCGCTGTTGCAAGCATCTATTTTGCTTGCTGGGTCGTAGCAACCGTTTCCGCATTTGCCACAGCCACTGAGTTCAATTTGTTCTTTCAACTCGCTTGCTGGGTCGGCGCAGCCTTTGTCGCACTTGCCGCAGCCATTTGCTTGGACAGCTGGGTCATAGCAACCTTTGTCACATTTTTCGCAACCACACAATTGCGTCGCTGGGTCTACACAACCGCAGTCGCAGTCACTGTTGCAGGCTTCATATTGTGTTGCGGGGTCAAAACAACCCTTATCACACTTACCGCAGCCATTGAGTTCTATTTGTTCGTCTAGTTGGCTTGCTGGGTCGGCGCAGCCTTTATCGCACTTCCCGCAGCCATTTGCTTGCACGGCTGGGTCGTAGCAACCCTTCTCACATTTTTCGCAACCACACAATTGCGTTGCTGAGTCTACACAACCGCAATCGCAATCACTGTTGCAGGCTTTTACTGCATTATCGACGCAACCACAGTCGCAGTCGCTGTTGCAAAGCCCTAATTGCTTAAGCAAATTTTTGACAACCGCAAGGTTGATGACAACATTGATTGCCAAATTTTGCTCATTTTGATTTGTCATTTTTATTCATCTCCTTAATTTGTCAATTTATATATCTAATAGCACGACGCCATTATTTATCTTTTTTCGGTTGGCGGGCTTGATTCTAATAAGTCCGCTTTATTAAATTCGTCTACAATAAACTTCAGTGCGCTTGAAATTTTTGCGTAGTCCATTCGCTTTGGTCCGATTATGCCGACGCTTGCGATGTTTTCGCCGTTCACTTTGCAATGCGCTTTTGCGATTGTGCAGTCACACAACTTTTCGTTGCAAAGTTCGTCGCCAATTTTGAACTCAATTTCGGCACAGGTGCTATCGTCGTCGATGATGTCTTTCAGTTTTTCCTTATCTTCCAATAGTTCTAAGACATCGCGCGCTTTTTCGACATTGTCATATTCGGGGTTCTTCAACAACTTTGTTGCGCCCTTACTATATATACTGCTTGTTTGCGCGTATCTTTTTGTGAGGTCGACGAGCGAATTTAGCACCATTTCAAAGAATACTGCGTATTCGTTGAGTTCTTGCAAAATTTCCGCGTGTCCTGTGCGTATGTTTTCCGCCATCGAACCGATTGTCATTCCTTTGAACTTGTTTGTCAACACTTTGCTAGCGTCGATGCAACTTTGTTCGTCGATGACTTGCTCGGTTTCAAGTGTGTTGTTGAGTAATCCGTGCGGCGTTTCAATAAGCATTAGTGCTTGACAAGTCATCAGTGGAATGATTTTGATATTCAAAATTTCAAGTTTGTCAACACCGCCAAACGAGATAACTGTTGGGTAGTCGGTTACTTCACTGATTTTGTCCGCGACAACTTTGAGTAGTTCGCTCAAATTCATAGTGCGCCGCTCGAACACGCTTTTGATTTTCACAAGCCCTTCAAGGTCAATATTGCAATTATTTTGCAGCGCGTTTACAAAGTATCTATACCCTTTTGTTGTCGGAACACGTCCGCCAGACGTGTGCAGTTGTTTGAGGTAGCCCATTTGCTCTAGTGCGCTCAATTCGTTGCGCAGTGTTGCGCTCGACAATTGCGAGTCGGTCTTGCTAACCATTGCGCCGCTTGTGATTGGGCTGGCTGATTCTATGTAGTCCTCAACCGCTTGATACAAAATTTGCTGCTTGCGTGGACTCAAGTCTTGGTCACTCATATTGCACCTATATTTATTGTTTCGACTTTTGCCATTATGCGACTTTAGCAGTCGTCATATTTATAGTGTTAGCACTCTCTTTCCTTGAGTGCTAAGCATATTATACTCCTATTATATGCGCTTGTCAACTATTTATAACAACTTTTTTAAAATTTTTTTTATTTTTTTAAATTTTCTATTTGCCAGCGCAGTTAAGTTGTTCCTCAAACGATTACTTATCAATTTGGTCGACAATTTTTTTATAAATTCGTTTCATAACAGGTTCACGCGCGCTAGAAATAAGTTCCTCAAACGACATCCAGCGGACTGCCTTATTTTCGGCGGGCGCGATGCGGATTGGTTGATTTTCGTCCGTTTCAAAGAGATATGTAACATTCATATGCAGGTGCGAAGAAACATATTTGCCGTTTTTATAGTGCGATTCGACTGGCAGGTTTTCAATTGAAATTGGATTGTTGTTATTCAGCACTTTGAGGTTTTGGGCGCCCGTTTCTTCATTGCATTCGCGCAGTGCGACGGCAAGCAAGTCGTCGTCACCGTCCGCGTGTCCGCCACACCAACCCCATGTGTCGTATATGTTGTGGTACGCACACAAAACTTTAGTATGTTCCCTATTAATTGTAAAACAACTTGCGGTAAAGTGCATAAATTCGTTTTGACGCGTCAAAACGTCGGCAAATGTATCGCACGCGAGCAGCAAAAGTTGTTTGTCCTTTTCTTCTTGCTCATTTATAGGTTGATAATCATTTAACAATTTTTTTATTTTATTCATTTTTCCCCTCATGGGCGGTGTTTTTTCTAACTTATTTATTATATGGTTACAAATTCACATTTTGAGCGGCAAAAGCACAAATTATGTGATAACATAAAGTGATTAATGTTTACATAACATAAAAACGTCCAAAAAGTTACGTGAATGCAAAAATGCCCCGCTGAGGGGGCATTTGGCAGGAGATGAGAGAATCGAACTCCCAACCTACGGTTTTGGAGACCGGCGCTCTACCAATT
>JBNMHN010000112.1:0-3353 GCA_050872805.1 Clostridia bacterium | reverse complement strand
CGCTGATGATGTATATGTATAGCCTTCGCGTTTCAAAACTTTGTTTGCAACACTTTCAATGAGCGGCAGATTATTTTCAATAATTTCGACCGCTTTTTCTTTTGTTGTTGCGTCGACAAATAGCGGCGTGAGTGCGTCCACAACGGCGGCTTTGACTTCGTATTTTACAAGTTGGTCGCATTCGCTATTGCTGTTTGCGCGGATATGTATTCTTATGTAGTCGGCTTTGTCAAGCCCCGCACTTTGTGGCTGGAACCCACACACTGCCACGATGATTGCCACGAGCGCTACTGCGCCTGCTATGATATAATTTACTGCGTTCATATTTTTCACCTTCACAACCATTATTGACACATACTATACATATTATACATACGGCGGCGCAATAATGTCGTTTTTTATCTAGCGCTAGCGCGGTCGTGAGAATTGAGTACCTCATAAATTACTTTGACCCCTTCTGGGAGATTTCTCCGCTACAAAGGCTTTGGCAAGCCTTTTTCGGTCGAAATGACAATGGGAGCGAGTGGCTTACCACAATAATTAATGTATTCTTATAATTGTGATGGCACGATGCGAACCTATAGTGGGATAGCCCACGGCTGCAAATATTGTTTTTAATTTGTAGATATTTTTTTCTAAAAACGCTTGAACTTTTGTTCTAATTGTGCTATTATATAGAAAAGTTTTGAAACAAATTTTCTATATGATGTTTTTTGTTATATTTTGAAAACTTTGCAAAAAATAAAAGTCGTACGATTTTGCTAGCCTTTTGTACCCCCAAAAGCACAACACGTCGTACCCTATTGGAGAAAAAATGAGAACAATTTTACACAGTGATTTGAACAACTTTTATGCGTCGGTTGAGTGCCGCCGCAACCCGCTTTGGAAAGAATATCCGCTTTGCGTATGCGGCGACCCACGCGACAGGCACGGTATTGTGCTTGCAAAAAACTACATTGCAAAGAATATGGGCATCAAAACTGGTATGGTGCTATGGCAGGCGCGGCAAATTTGTCCAAACATTATTTGCGTGATTGCTAATTTTGATGAATACATTGCTTTTTCACGCAAAGTTCGTGCGATTTATGAAGATTATACTGACCGCATTGAGCCTTTTGGCATTGACGAGGCGTGGCTTGATGTAACGGAGAGCAAGGCGCTGTTTGGTGATGGTGCGAGCATTGCGGATGAAATTCGCGAGCGAATTAAGAACGAAATCGGCATTACGGCGTCGGTGGGAGTGAGTTTCAACAAAATTTTTGCAAAACTGGGGTCTGATATGAAAAAACCCGACGCGACTACAATAATCACGGCGGAAAATTTCAAAGAAAAAATTTGGGGATTGCCTGTTGCAACACTTTTATATGTTGGTAGAGCAACAAACAAGAAGATGCACAATCTTGGCATTGAGACGATTGGTGACCTTGCAAACCCTAGCCCTGATTACTTGCGCTCAAAACTTGGCGTTTGGGGCAAAACTTTGTGGGAGTTTGCAAACGGGCTTGACAGTTCCCCTGTCAAAAAAGTTGGGCAAAGCAGCATTATAAAGTCGGTGGGCAACAGTATGACTGCGCCACGCGACATTGTGACACCTGAGCAGGCGCGCGTTGTTTTGACTGTGCTTGCTGAGTCGGTGGCGAGCCGTATGCGAAAATACGGCGTTGGCAAGGGGCGCATTGTTTCGGTTTGGATGCGCGACAATGCGCTTGGGAGTTTTGTGCGGCAGCAAAAGTTTTTGACGCCGACAAGCAATTCGTTTGATATCATTCATCGCGCGATGACGATTCTCACAAAGTACTATGATTTTTCGCTACCTTTGCGCAGTCTTGGCGTTGCGGTCAGTGATTTTGAGAGCGATTTTCAGCAAATCAGTCTTTGGGATATTGCAGATGAAACCAAAAAACAACAGGATTTGGCGGTTGAGAAGATACGAAAGAAGTATGGTTTTTCTTCCATTTCGCGCGCGAATATTCTCTTTGAGTCCAAACTCATTGGCTTGGACATTGAAAACTCCCACACCATTCACCCTATGAGTTACTTCCGCGGGTAGAGACCCGCGGCTACAGATACTGTTCCTACGCCTAAGTTACTTTAGTGGACGGCAAAGTTTCTTCTTTCTATAAATGTTTGTTCTCGACGGGGATAACCCCGCTGTTGCAGATACAGTCCCTACCCTTAAACAACTTTAATCGACGGCATTCTTTGTCATTTCTATTTTCTTCCGTTCTCGGTGGTGATAGCGCCTCTAGTACTTGTAGCCGCGCGCTATCGTTTCGAGTGACAACGAATATAAAAAGAACGGCAAAACGCCGTCCTCATAAGTAACTTGTTTGTACTGATAGTACCCACAGCCGTGCGCTATCGCACTCGTTTGCGGAGGTCGGAGTTAGCAAGGTCAAGTTTCAGCGCGTTGCCGCTCATCACAATGCGCGAGGCAAGCCTGTCACCGTAACGCTCCATAAATTCTTCAGTATGCAAGTTGGTCGAAATAATCGTCAACTTGTTTTTCATAATGCGCACGTCAATAATGTTTTGCATATATTCAAGCGAAATATTTTGATAAATCGGCTCAGTTCCCAAATCGTCCAAAATCAAAACATCGCAGTCAATGAAAATTTGCTGCATCAAATTCTTTGTATCAAACGACCCCAAGTGCCACTCCAAAAGATTTTGCGAAAGTTCAAATGCGGGCATAAAGCAAACCGCGACGTTGCGATTCAATAGTTCGTTTGCGACGCATTCAAGGAAAAACGATTTGCCCGCCCCCACTTCACCGCGAATGATAATCACGGGAACACTAAAGTTCCCCTCGCTCTCGACAATTTTTTGCCCAAGTTTGAGCATTTTTTCGCCAAATTCAGGCTTATCATAAATGTTGGGGTCAAAGTCCTTAAAGGTGTGCGTCATTGACTTGCCCATATTGCTATTTTGAGATAATGCGCGCGAAAGACGCGTTTGAAAGCAGGAACAGCGCGCGTTGTCAACAAAGCCCGTGTCATTGCAAAGTTTGCAACTATAATTTGGGCGAATATCCTGCAAGGTCATCCCCATTTTTTGCAAAATCTCGGCGCGCTTACCTTTCGCGGCTTTGATGCTCTCATCGACTTCCGCCGTCGGTTTACCTTCAAACTCTAGCTTTGCTTTCTCGATAATCAAGCCACGAATTTCCTTGTCGACCGCTTCAAAATCCTTGTTTTGGAGGGCTTTAAAGTATCGAACATCTGCCAAATGCTCCGCGTCCTGCCTATTCGTCAAAATCTCGTTCAAAATCTTGTTTTCTAATTCTATTTTGTTCATCTATTCTCTCCACTCAAATGAAATTGTCTATATTGTTAAACACGCCGTCAAGTTCT
>JBNMHN010000111.1:0-3369 GCA_050872805.1 Clostridia bacterium | reverse complement strand
TTGTATAATACACCATATTTAGTGCATTATGTAATAATAAAATCATTTAGTATGATACTATAGGGAGATATATGGAAGCAAGCAAAAAGGTGATTTTGGCAATAATGGACGGCGTTGGATTGCGCGATGAAAAGTCAGGCAACGCTGTAAAACTTGCAAAACCAAAGTTTTTGAACAAAGCAATAAAGACTTTTCCAAATTTAAAAATTAATGCAAGCGAACAAGCGGTTGGCTTGCCTGCGGGGCAAATTGGGAATAGCGAAGTTGGGCATCAAAACATTGGTGCTGGACGTGTCGTTTTGCAGGAACTATTAAAAATAGATAATTCAGTTGAAACGGGCGAATTTTTCAAAAATGATGTCCTCAATAAGATGTTTGACGAACTAAAGGGAACAAAGAAAAATTTACATATAATTGGCATTGTTTCAAATGGCGGCGTTCACGGCGCGCTCAACCACATAATTGCAGTGCTAAAACTGGCGAAAAGTAGACACTTCAAGCGCGTGTTCATTCACGCTATTACCGACGGTAGAGACACTTTGCCAAATATTGCAAATACCTTTATTAAGGAATTGAGTGATTATATTGCTGAGAATGGTTATGGGCAAATCGTTTCTATTTCAGGGCGATACTATGCAATGGATAGGGAGTCACACTATGACCGCACAAAACTTGCCTATGACGCGATTGTTTTGGGTGAGGGTAAAAAATATGATAATGTCGACGAATATATTGAAAATAGTTTCAAGAGCGGTGTGTTTGACGAATTTATCAAACCCGCTAGTTTGAGTGACTATAATGGCTTTAGTGACGGCGATATTGTCTTTTTCAGCAATTTCCGCGCCGATAGAGCGCGTCAGTTGACGTATGCTTTGACCGATAAAAAATTTGATGCCTTTAAAGTAAAGCAGCAGTACAAAATGTATTCTATGACAAGCTACGGCGACCGCGCGGACAAATGCGGCGTCGAGTGCGTATTCAAGCAGGAACAAATCAAAAACAATTTGGCTGAAGTTGTTTCAAAAGCTGGCGGCAAAATTTTGAAGGTTGCCGAAACAACAAAATATGCACACGTGACATACTTTTTGAACGGCTTGAGGGAAGTCCCATATAAAAACGAACAGCGCATTTTGCACCCGTCCGACAATGTCGCAACATTTGACCTAGCGCCAAAAATGCAGGCAGATAAAATAGCAAAAAGCGTTGCGGACGCCGCGAAAAATGGAAAATACGACTTGATTGTTCTCAATTTCGCAAATGGGGATATGGTAGGACACACGGGGAATTTGAAAGCCGCAATTCAAGCAGTCAAAGCAGTTGACAAAGGCTTGAAAAACATATATAAGAGCGCAAAAGATTATACCTTAATTATTACCGCCGACCACGGCAACTGCGAATTGATGATTGATGGAAATGGCAAAATTATAACTTCTCATACATTGAGTCAAGTTCCGTTTATTGTATGTGACAAAAACATAAGGCTCAAATCTGGAGATTCCGCACTCGCAAACATCGCACCAACAATACTAGAACTAATGCAAATCAAAAGGCCAAAAGAAATGACAAGCGAAAGTATGATAGATAATGCTTGAGCCCTTGACAATGCGTGCTTTTTGTAGTATAATGTAGGAAAAGGGAGAAAATTATGTTTGGTTTGGCAACGCTTTTGGATACGTATAACACTTTTGTCAATACTGTTGTGCGCCAACTTCCAGATTTTTGGAAAGCGCTCATTTGTCTAGCGTGCTTTGCAATTGGGATGTGGTGCTTTGCTAAAGCAATTGTACTAAAAGATAAAAAGCTTTTTCCATTCAAAACAGGATTGTTTTTAGTCTTTTTGTTGTGTATAGGCGTTTGCGTATTCTATGTTTATTATTGGTAAAAAGGCTGCACGTTGTAGCCTTTTTTGTTTTGCTTATAGTAATATTTGAAACGCTGTTTTTTGAAATCGCAATTTCACCTCAAATTCCACTATGAAATTTACTTTGAGAATTAACAGAATTAACACTCTCGTTGTGCATTTAGAAAATTATTGAAAAACACTTTGAATTAGCTATATAATATGATATAATATTATTATGAAAATATTGGTTTTGTCTGATTCTCATAAGAATTTACTTAATATAAAGAAAATACTTAATGAAGTCGAATATGACTTTGTTTTGTTTTTGGGCGACTATGTCACGGATATTTTGAATTTCAGCAAAAAAATCAAAGATAAACTTTTTGTTGTCAAAGGGAATTGCGATGGCGACATTAATTTCGATGATGATTTATTGCTAGAAATGGCTGGCAAAAAGATTTTTATGACTCACGGGCATTGTTATGGTGTCAAAATGGGTATGGGAAAACTTTTTGAAAAGGCAACCGAAATGGGGGCTGACATACTCGTTTTTGGTCACACGCACATTCCGTTTCAAACACGCCTTGATAACGGAATTATCGTACTCAACCCTGGCAGTCTTGGCAAAGGGGCATTGAAGAACAATACTTTCGGTATGATTTATATTGAAAATGACATTGTTACAACAAAAATCTTTCAAGTTCTTTGACTAATTTAGGTTGTGCAGCATATATTTACATATAAAAATAGCGTTGTAACAAATTAAATTTAAACATATGATTTGTGCTTCATTTCTTGGGTGAAGTTGGCTAGAAATAGTGGAATAATTGTGTTAAATACCCGAAATTGGGGTAGAATTGGCAGAAAATTCGGTAAAAACTGCAAAAAAAATGGGGAAAAGCTAAAAAAACGTTGAAAAATCGTTGACAATAAAAATTATTTGTGCTATCATATGAAAGCGTTGACCGAGAGGGAAATGCGGGTGTAGCTCAATGGTAGAGCCCCAGCCTGCCAAGCTGGTCGCGTGGGTCCGATTCCCATCGCCCGCTCCACTATAAATTATGTTTCAGCAAGCGTCTGTAGCTCAGCTGGAAGAGCAACGCCCTTCTAAGGCGTGGGTCAGGGGTTCAAATCCCTTCAGGCGTACCATTTTTGGTGGGTGTAGCTCAGTTGGTTAGAGCGCTAGACTGTGACTCTAGAGGTCGTGAGTTCGAGACTCATCACCCACCCCACATAATTTTTTATTCCATCTCATTTTTAATATTGGGGTGTCGCCAAGCGGTAAGGCACGAGACTTTGACTCTCGCATTCGTTGGTTCGAATCCAGCCACCCCAGCCATTTCTTGCGCAAGCAAGAATGAATGACTCATTAGCTCAGTAGGTAGAGCACTTGACTTTTAATCAAGTTGTCCCGAGTTCGAGCCTCGGATGGGTCACCATTTTTTTTATAAACGGCTGGCACAGATTTGCCGAGCACTGGGGTGTCGCCAAGCGGTAAGGCATGAGACTCTGACCCTCACATGCGT
>JBNMHN010000110.1:0-3436 GCA_050872805.1 Clostridia bacterium | reverse complement strand
CCCCCCCCCCCATTTGGGTAAGTTCTTAATCATTTTGTAATCCTCACTTGATAAATTTTTCATGTTTAGTTTACCACAATGACAAAAAAATATCAAATGTTTTTGCGTACATTTGATATTTTTTTTCTATTTCATAAAGAAATCCTTAGAAAGAGTGGTAAGCCACTCACAATATGGCGGGTTGACAAGGCGGACAGAATGTGGTATAATGAAAAATGTGAAACAAATACGAAGAAAAAAGAGGATAATTATGATAAAAGAAAAAAAACAAGTTATTGCAAAGTATGTTGACAAAATGAACATTGACAAAGTAAATCAAAATCTCGTTATGCGCGCCGTGCAGGATACTGCGCCAACAAAAAATTGCGAAGATTTGCTTGACAGTGCGTACATATTTGCGTTGTTTCTTGAGACAAGGGCTTTGAGTCCAAAGAGAGAAAGACAGTTTAGCGCCCATTTGATTGCTGCGTGCAAAATGTATAGTGATGAGATTCAAGCTTCTATTGATCGCTCACGCTGAATTAAACTCAAAAGAAAGTGTTGTATGGCACTTTCTTTTTTTAATAAATTCATTTTTTATATATTGATATTAATTTATAGGTTATTTTATTTATGAGTTATTTAATGTTAAAATCATTTATACAATATTTTAATTAAAAAGTTTTTTCTCATTTTTTTTATTCCAACGTTTTTATAAACAATAAAAAATTATGAATTTTTAATGAAAATTAATCAATTTTGCTTGTTTTTGTCCGTTATTTTGCATTTAAAACTTTTTTATTATTAATTGTTTTTAACGAGTGCGGTTTTCACAATCAAGATTGCTACAGTGGGCGCAAGGCGTTGGGTGCGAAAAATGGTTGATTGTTTTTGCAACGGCGTAGCATATTGGGCAAATCGCAAGCAAGATGATTAAACCGACAAGGCAGCCATATAGCAAGATTATGCTTGTGATTTTATAGACAAAGTATGCGCAGATATAGGCGACAACAAGTTGTATTGCGACGGAAATTATTGTCCATTTTGCCCCAATTTCGGCGCGCATAACACTGATTGTTGCAATGCACGGCGTGTACAAGAGGCAGAATGTGAGAAACGCGAGCGCGCTTGCTGGCGTGAAGCATATGGCGCTTGTTGGGAGCAAGAGGCTTGCACCGACAAGTTCATTTGTGGCGGAGACATTGTTGATGATGCCGATACTGCTGACGATTAGTTCCTTTGCAATTAGTCCTGCTAGTAGTGCGCTTACTGCGCCCCATTCGCCAAAGCCAAGTGGCGCAAAGAGAGGTGCGAGAATTTGCGCGATGCTTTGCAAAATGCTGATTTTATCATTTTGGGGAGCGTTTTGCGCGCTATTTCCGCCGATAAACTCAAAACTTAGCGTGAAACTTTGCAAAAGCCAAATGATGATTGAGAAGAAAAATATGTATCCACCGATTCGCGTCAAGAACTCTTTTGTGTTTTTGCACACGGACGAAAATAGCGTGTGTGCGGCGGGCATTCTATAGGGCGGAAACTCCAAAATGAAACTAGAGTCCGTGTTTTTGAGGCGTGTTTTGTCAAGCAAGTTTGCAATCAATATGCCGAGCAGTGCGGAGAAGATGTACATCAAAAATATGACAAATACATTGCCGTTTGCAAAGAATGCGCCCCCTATCACGGCAAAGACTGGGAGTTTTGCGCTGCACGCCATAAAGGGCGTTGTTAGCACTGTTTTAATTTTCTCATTTCTGTTGTTGAGATTTTGCGCTGTCATTACTGCAGTGGCGGTGCAACCAAATCCCATTAGAAATGTAAAGACGCTTTTGCCCGAAAGCCCTACCTTATTAAAGATTCCTTCCATTAGGTACGCAAGGCGTGCCATATATCCGCTTTCTTCTAAGATTGTCAAAAATAGGAACAATAATATAACTTGCGGCAAGAATGAGACGACGGAGCCGACGCCACCAATGATACCGTTTGCTACCAATGAATAGACAAATCCTGTGCCGATTTTATACTCAATGAAAAACAATAGTGGTGCGCCGATAACCTCGACAATGACAAACTCAAATATGCCGCTAATGTATGCGCCGACACTTGAAAAAGTGAGATAGAAAACGGCGAGCATTATAAGTGCAAAAATAGGTAGTGCAAGATATTTATTAAGCAAAATTTTATCTATTTTTTCGGTTGTTGTTGAGCGCTTTGTTTTGGGTGAACTATTTGCATCTAATTTTATATTTTGCTTATTTTTTCGTGAAAAACACGAAAAAAACGCGTTTTTTTGTGTTTTTTTTGGCATTTTTTGCACTTCTTGTGTGGTTTGCAATTTTTCTTGCTCTGTTTTTTGCAAGTTATAATTGCAATTCTCTAGCAAAAAATCAATGTATTTATAGCGCGCTTCATAGAGTCTTGACTGGTAATCACACGCGTTTAGTATGGTCATTATTTCATCATTTTTTTGTAATTTCTCTATCGTTTTTTTGTCTTTTTCAAGCGCACGCATTATGACAAATTTGAGCGATTTTTCATTGTTTTCTTTTGATAAATTTTGTGGGGAAAATTCTTTCAAGAGATTATTTTCAATGATTATTTTTTTCAACTTTTCGAGTGGAAAATCTTTTAAATATGGTAGGGTATACTTTTTATACTCATTGTTCGGCTGGTATGATTTAAAGAAATTTTCAATTTCGATTTTAGAAAAAAAGTCTATTGTTTGGACGGGTGCGCCTAGTAATTTTGACAATGCTTGTTCATCAAAAATTGTTGGGGTGTTTTTGGTTTTGCCAAAGCGATTGACAAGTAATGTAGTTGGGATGCCGAGTTCTAGGAGTTGCAAAGTTAGCAGCAAGTTTCGGCGCAGGTTGTTTTGCTCGCATATGTTTAGGACGGGCATATTTTTTGTTGCGACGCATTCGGCGGTTACGTTTTCTTCCAAACTATAGGGGCAAAGCGAGTATGTCCCCGGTAGGTCTATGAGCGTATCTACGTTGCCGCTAATTGCCAAGTGGCGCGCGGTGGCGCCGACGGTTACGCCGTGCCAGTTGCCGATGTGTAGTGCCGATTTTGTTGCACGGTTGATTAGTGATGTTTTTCCCGTGTTGGGGTTACCAACAAACAAAACGGACTGCTTTATGTTTTCCATTTCATTCATATGATATTTTATGAATGAATGAAAATTTTTAGACCGCGTTTGCGTTATTTATAAACGCTACTTCCCTTTTATTTAATAATTATTTTGATTGCAAATTTTATTTTTATTTTTTTAGCAAACGCTAAACATTTTTTCGTTTTATTATACCTTTTAATCCTTTTTGTTTAGGAAGCAAACATAGTTTTTTTTTGTGATATACAAGCATCTTTTGCAATATTTTAGCAACTTGCTTGAATGGTATCACTGGACATTTACTTGTTATAAACACATTTTTGCGACGCCTAAAATACTATATATATG
>JBNMHN010000109.1:0-3466 GCA_050872805.1 Clostridia bacterium | reverse complement strand
GGTGTGCGTTATCACATCATTCGTGGCACACTAGATACCGCTGGTGTTGCAAAACGCAGTCAGTCCCGTTCAAAGTATGGCTCTAAGAAAGATAAGAAGTAATTCAGCAGTCGTCAATAGATTGCCTGCTTGAGCGCAAAATGCGCAGCAGTTATGACTTATAAGAGAATATTATATTATTTGCGCGGATTTCCGTGTAAATATTTGGGGATACCCCCACAAAATCTATAAAGGAGAGTATGATAAAATGGCTAGAAGAAGTGGTGTACCTAAGAAAGAAGTGTTGCCAGATCCAAAGTATAACTCACAACCAGTTGCAAAACTTATCAATCAAGTTATGCTTGACGGAAAGAAAGGCATCGCACAAAACATTGTGTATGGCGCATTCGACGTAGCAAGCCAAAAACTTGGCGTTCCTCAAATGGACGCGTTCAACCAAGCACTTGCAAATGTTTCTCCAGTTGTTGAAACTAAAGCAAGACGCACTGGCGGTGCTAACTACCAAGTTCCTGTCGAAGTTACTAAGGAAAGACGTCAAACACTTGCTATTCGTTGGCTCGTCAACTATTCACGTCGTCGTAGTGAGAGAACTATGATTGAAAGACTCGGCGCTGAACTTGTTGATGCTTACAACAACACTGGTGCAAGTATTAAGAGAAAAGAAGAAATGCACAAAATGGCTGAAGCTAACAAAGCTTTTGCACATATGCGTTGGTAGGTGGCGTAGGCCACCGCTGCGGGTGCTGTCCCTACGGCGATTGGACATTTATGGGTGACGAAATTTTGTTCGCCCTATATGGTTTGTTGCTCGTGGGCGGGGATAGCCCCGCGGCTGCAGGTACTGTTCCTACACGCAAGAAATGTTTTGGACGGCAAGCCTTTGTTTGCCTAACGAATATACTATCGTGCAGGGAAAGCCAATGCAATAATGTATAGACAAAGTAGACACTATTTTGTCTATAATTTGTTATAAATGGCAATTTGCGTGTTTCGCGCAATTTGTCAAAAATGTGCGGAAACCCGCCCAAAACGACGGGCTAAACCGCTATAAACGATAGCAATGCTATCAATTTTGAAAAAGTCTATAAAAACAAGGAGAAAAATTATGCCTAGAGAATATGCTCTTGCGGACATTCGCAATATTGGTATTATGGCGCACATCGACGCTGGTAAAACTACAACTACCGAACGTATTTTGTATTTCACTGGTAAGACTCACAAAATTGGTGAAGTTCACGAAGGCGCAGCAACAATGGACTGGATGGTGCAAGAACAAGAGCGTGGTATCACAATCACGAGTGCTGCAACAACAACCCAATGGAAGGACAAACGCATCAACATCATCGACACTCCGGGACACGTTGACTTCACAATCGAAGTTTCACGTTCTTTGAAAGTGCTCGACGGTGCTGTAGCAGTATTTTGCGCGCGCGGTGGTGTTCAACCACAATCAGAAAACGTTTGGAAACAAGCAAACGACTGCAATGTCCCACGTATGGCTTATGTCAACAAAATGGACATCAACGACGCAAACTTTTTCAGAGTTATCGAAATGATGAAAAAGAGATTGCCAAAATCTAATCCTGTTGCAATTCAACTACCAATAGGGGCAAGTGAAACCTTTAAAGGTATCATCGACCTTGTAAAAATGGATGCAACATATTATGACGAGGAAGACCCAACAAAAGAGCCAACCGTCACTGAAATTCCTGCTGATATGCTTGACCTTGCGAAAGAATATCGCGAAAAACTTGTCGAAGCAGCAGCGGAATGCGACGACGAATTGCTTGAAAAGTACCTCGGCGGCGAAGAAATCACCGAAGCAGACCTCAAGAAAGCAATTAGAAAGGGTGTTATTGAATTGAAAATGAACCCTGTTACTTGCGGTACATCTTATAAGAATAAGGGTGTACGTAAACTTTTGGACGCTGTCGTTGATTATATGCCATCGCCACTTGATATTCCGCCAGTTGTTAGTGCCGACGGAAAGGAAGTTCGCCACACAAGTGACGAAGAACCATTTGCAGCACTCGCATTCAAAATTGCGGATGACCCATATGGTACAGTAACATACATTCGCGTCTATAGTGGTGTGCTTGAAAGCGGTTCATACGTCTACAACTCATCAAAAGACAAGAAAGAAAGAATCGGTCGTCTTGTGCAAATGCACGCAAACGAACGTAAAGAAATTAGCGAAGTAAGAGCAGGTGATATCGCCGCTGTCGTTGGTTTGAAAGATACAACAACAGGTGACACACTCTGCGACCAAGCACATCCAATTGTTCTTGAACCTATGCACTTTGTCGAACCAGTCATCCAAATTGCGATTGAACCTAAGACAAAGCAAGGACAAGAAAAAATGGTAGCCGCACTCTTGAGATTTGCTAAAGAAGACCCTACATTCCGCACATACACCGACCAAGAAAGTGGTCAAACAATTATGGCTGGTATCGGGGAACTTCAACTTGATATTTATAGAGACCGCCTCCTTCGTGAATTCCACGTCGAAGCAAACATCGGTAAACCTCAAGTTGCATACCGCGAAACAATTAAAAAGCCAGTCGAAGTTGAAGGGAAATACATCCGTCAAAGCGGTGGTAAAGGTCAATACGGTCACTGCGTCGTAACAATGGAACCTCTTGAAGCAGGCTCAGGCTTTGTATTTGAAGATAAAACCGTCGGTGGTTCTATCCCTAAAGAATACATTCCAGCAATTCAAGCAGGTATCGACGAAGCAAGAATGAACGGTATCTTGGCAGGATTTGAAACTGTCGACTTCAAAGTTACAGTTATCGACGGTTCCTACCACGACGTCGACTCATCGGAAATGGCGTTCAAAATCGCTGGTTCAATGGCATTCAAAGAGGGGGCTAAACAAGCAAACGCTGTTATCCTCGAGCCTATTATGAAATGCGACGTCCAAGTTCCTGAAGAATATTTGGGCGACGTTATGGGCGACATCAACCGTCGTCGCGGAAACTTGAAAGAAATGGAAGCGCGTGACGGACAACAAATCATCAACGCTGAAATTCCTTTGGCTGAAATGTTTGGTTATGCAACCGACTTGCGCTCATTGACACAAGGACGCGGTACATTCCAAATGTCACTCGACCACTATGCTGAAGTGCCAAAATTCGTTGCTGAAAAAATCATCGGCGAACGCGCTAAAGCTAATAATTAGTGGCGGGGATAGCCCCGCGGCTGCTGGTATTGTCCCTAAGCTTAACGACTTTGCATCGAGAGCAAAAGCGTATAGAAAGCACTTTTGCTAGCCGACAAAGTATGCGTGTTGCTTGCACTCACAATATCTGTGGGTGCAGGGCAGCGAGAACCGACGCGTCTTGATGTGCATACGGTTTGCCGTCGTTCCTAAATAATAGGTACGTACTCACAGTATCTGCAGTCAAGGCGCCGCCTTGCTTTGGTGAAGTCAAATGCGCTAAAGCGGAGCAAAATAGACTATTGG
>JBNMHN010000108.1:0-3534 GCA_050872805.1 Clostridia bacterium | reverse complement strand
TCCTATTGCGCTCATATTTTTCTCCTTTATCGCGTATTAGTTGTTTTCGTCTTGAACTTTTTTAGTTTTCTTTGTTGTTTTGTCTTTTTCGGCAGGTTCTTCAGATTCTACCGCACATTCAGGTACTTCAACCCTGACGACGGATTCTTTTTGTTCAGTTTTTTCGACGGCAGTGTTTGCTGGTTTTGAAAGTTTAACGACCATTTTGTTGCCTTCAACTCTAATGACTTCAACCTCAGCACCTGCCTCGATTTCTTCGCCCGTTTCGCTCATCGCTTGCCAAACAACACCGTTAAACTTAATTTCGCCATAGTTTTCATCCGCTCCAATTGCTTTCAAGAGTTTAGAACGCTTGCCAGCATAGGCATCGACATTTGTTTTCGTATTCATATTTTTGAGCAAAAGTTTACGACAAATCTTACGCACAAAAATAAGTAAAAGCGCCGAAATGACGATGAACACAGCGAGTTGCACTTCCCAAGCGACGCCGTCGATTGCTGACAAAATCAAGGAAACAAGTCCTGCTGCCGCGAACCAAATTGAGGTCAAATCCCAACTCATAAATTCGACAATCAAGCTGACTGCGACGACCGCAAGCCACACCCAAATCATTTCCATTTAACACCACTCCTTTAGTTTTAAAATTCTATTAATGTAATGTTTATATAATATTGTAATATATTTTATGAACATTTGTCAAGTTTTTGAACTGATAATTTATGCTTTTGCAAAAAATGTTAATTCTCAAAGTAAATTCCATAGTGGATAAAAGCGGATTTATACTTGGGAATTAACGATAATACATATGCATCTAAGCAGAAATAGTGTTAAGTAAAAAAAAATTATAAAAATTTCCTTAAAGAAAAATAAGAAGTATTTTTTTACGTAGTTTTATTTAATATTTAAGATGAACAACATTTTGCAAAAATTTTAAAAAAAAACATAAAAAACACTTGATTTTTTAAAAAGTGTGTGCTATACTATTGAAGTCAGTCAGCGGTCGTGGCGGAATTGGCAGACGCGCAAGACTAAGGATCTTGTGAGTAACATCATGGAGGTTCAAGTCCTCTCGACCGCACCAGACGCAAAAGGCGAAATGGTTGTATTTCGCTTTTTTTGTGCTGCAATGCTTCATTTGGCTCTATTAAGGCTCTATATCAAATATTGTGGTCGCACAAATAAAAGCTTCAAATTATAACTAACTCACACCAGCATCTATATACACAAATGGTTTAGTTGTCTAAATATTTTTGTTTGTTATATGTTAAATTAAATAAATAATTAAAAAAATACATAAAAACAGTTGACAAATATATTTTTTTTTGATATCATATTGCAGTAACAAATGGATAGGTTCCCGAGTGGCTAAAGGGGGCAGACTGTAAATCTGCTGTCTATGACTACGATGGTTCGAATCCATCCCTATCCACCAAATAAAGCGCTTACAAATGCAAGTGCTTTTTTATGCTATTTTTTAGGATTGTCAAAATGGCATACACAACTTTATTGACTTATTATATCATTTTATTAAGTCTTTAGGAAGAATAAAGGATAGTTCTATTAATATTCATTTTATCGACGAATGCGTAGCAATTATATTTTTCAGCAAAAAAAACGCCTTGCTAATTTGCAATGCGCTTTAATAAAGATGGCTGCAAAAAATTGCAGCCGAGTCAAACTATATTGTAATGACTAAATTAGTTTGCGTAGACCGACACTTGAATCTTATCTTTAGTCTTGTGTTCAAATCTAACTACACCATCAATAAGTGCGAAGATTGTATAATCTTTACCCAAACCGACATTGTTGCCTGCTGCAAATTTTGTTCCGCGTTGGCGAACAATGATATTACCGGCAAGTACTTGTTGTCCATCAGATTTTTTAAGACCAAGACGCTTTGATTCACTGTCTCTACCGTTCTTTGAACTACTTCCACCTTTCTTAGATGCAAATAACTGTAAACAAATAAACATCTTATATCTCCTTTCTTTTTATATTTTTTGGATATCCACTTTCAATATCTCTTAAACCAATGATAACAATTTGCAAGATAACCTGCAATTTATCATCAACATTATCTGTTGGAACTTCCAAAACCAATCTTCCGTCTTTGCATTCTTTCATAATGTCAGTGCCTATGATTTTTCGAGCAGCAAGTGCGCCTGTCATCAGCAATGTAGAAATACCTGCACAAACAATGTCGCTGCCACTCTCCGCATAATTTGCGTGCCCGTGAACAGTGATTTTTTTAATTGATTTATCTTGTCCCAACTCAATTTCCACTTTCGTCATAATTATTTTGCGATAGACAAAATTTTAACTCTAGTGAACGGTTGACGGTGTCCCATCTTGCGTCTTTCGTTCTTCTTTGGCTTGTAAGTGAATATTGTAAGTTTCTCGCCCTTGCCGTGAGCCATTACTTCTGCCTCAACAACTGCGTCCTTAACAACTGGTGTTCCAACTGTAGACTTTTTGCCATCGTTGAGTAGCAACACATCAAACTTAACTTTGTCGCCAACTTGAGCGTTCAAAAGTTCAACATCATAATAACGGTTTTCTTCAACTTTGAGTTGCTTTCCACCTGTTTTGATTATTGCGTACATTCTAGTTCCCTCCTATTAAAATAAGACTCGCTGAGTGAGGCGACTTTCGTGCTTAATGCCCTTGTCAAGCGGTACTTGTGATATTATATACAATTTCGTGCACAATGTCAAGTGTTTTGCTAATTTTATTACGTTTAAACGAATTTGTGTTAATTCTCAAAGTAAATTCCATAGTGGAATTTGATGTGGAGTTTACTTTGAGAAATTTTTATGGTAGAATTTACCTTGGAAATTAACGTTTTGTCTTCAACTCCATAATGCTCTGGATGTATAATTAATTATAATCGTACTATTGGCAGTTATTAAATATTTTTCATTTTCATTCATTACAGCCCCATTTAAATAACAACTTTTCATAGTCGCATCTGCCCATTGGTTGTATATTTCTTCGCCACTCTCTAAATAAAACACAGGGTTATTCGAATCAACTTTGTAGTAAATTCGATAATCAGCCTTAATAGTAATGATTTCATTATCCGCATAAACTTCAGTGCCACTTTTAGTCGAGACTACATGCCTTTCAATAGATATTGTGACAATTTTAGGTGTTGTCAAATTGTAATAAATGCTACTGCTACTTGAACTTGAAAAGTCGCTTGAAAGTGACACAATCGCCTTTATTTGCAATGTAGCGTCACTCATTACTTCTGCAGTTTGAAGATTTGAAAGAATAGAATCAATAAAGATGTGCGAATATTGAGATACAGCGGCACTAGATGTTAATGTTAAGACACCATTTGATGAACTATGCGTCAAAGTAGTGCCGTCTGAAAAAGTCGGCGTAGTTGCATTTGCGCTATATGAAAGTGATTCATTCCCTAATATCTTGATTTCAAACTTTATGTATGCCGCATTTGCACTTTGCGTGTTTGTGAGCACAAGTTTTCCGCATTTTTTAGTAGTTGCGGAAAGTGGCGTACCGCTTGCATCC
>JBNMHN010000107.1:0-3566 GCA_050872805.1 Clostridia bacterium | reverse complement strand
TCTTCAATCGAAACCTCGTTTTTTCTGTTCGACGTTTTGCGAAGGTACATCAAAATTTCGTTTTCAATGCAGCGCGCCGCATACGTCGAAAGTTGCGTGTTTTTGTCCGCCGAAAACGTGTTGACCGCCTTAATTAGCCCAATCGTTCCAACGGAAATCATATCTTCCGCCTCAAAAGTGGAGTTGCTGTACTTTTTGACAATGTGCGCAACAAGTCTTAGATTGTGATTTATCAGTTTTTCTTTTGCAATCTCGTCACCCGCCCAATATCGCTCAAGGTATTTTTTCTCATCTTCCGCCGAAAGTGGCTTTGGATAGCCATAAGAATTGTTTATGTAGGACGAAAAGAGCATAATTTTGTTCATAAAATTTGCAAAGCTTTCAAAAATCATATTCACACCACCATAAAGTATAAATATGTCGTAGGGAGTATAAATTTGCTTGTCCAAAACAAATTGGTATGTGCTTGACAATCGTCGAAAATTGTGTAATAATATTGAAAATGTATTCGATAGCAAAGGTAGAATATGAAAACTGAAAATCTAGACGAAAAGTTTATGCGCAAAGCCATCGAGCAAGCGCAAAAAGCGGGAGAACTCGGCGAAGTTCCAATCGGCGCCGTAATCGTCCGCGACGGCAAAATTATCGCGCGCGCCCACAATTTGAGACAAACAACAAAGGACGCCACCGCGCACGCTGAAGTTCTTGCAATCAAAAAAGCGAGCAAGAAACTAGACACGTGGCACCTAGTCGACTGCACCTTGTATGTTACGCTCGAGCCGTGTCCAATGTGCAGCGGCGCAATCATAAATTCGCGGATACAACGCGTCGTGTTTGGCGCAACCGACCCCAAAGCAGGCTGCTGCGGAACATTCTACAACCTGCCAATGGATGCGCGCTTCAATCACCGCCCGCAAGAAGTTGTCGGCAATGTTTTGGCTACCGAGTGCGCTAGCCTATTGTCAAACTTTTTTGCCGCTATCCGCAAATCAAAAGCGGAAATGAAAAACACGCCGCAAAATGAAGAATAGCCATTTTGTTATTTTGACCAGTGAAAAACGGCACGGGTGCGGGGAGATTTTTAGCGTGTCTATGTTACGATAATATGGCAACAAAATTCACAGTCGCGGGCTTTACCGCACAAACTTATAGTTAATGCAAGCCTTACTAGAAAGGAACAATAAGGAGAAAAAATATGTTATTAGTAGTAGGATTAGGAAATTACGGAAAAGAATATGAACACACGCCCCACAATATGGGTTTTTTGGCAGTCGACGAACTAGCAAAACGCCTAAATCTTGAATTTACAAAAAACAAGTGCAAAGCACTTGTCGCAGAAGGTTTTGTCGGTGACGAAAAAATCATCCTTGCAAAGCCGCAAACGTATATGAACTTGAGCGGAACATCCTTGCGCGAATTTGTCACAAAATTCAAAATCCCGCTTGAAAATATCGTCGTCATTTCCGACGACATTGACTTGCCAGCAGGCACAATCCGCTACAAAGCACACGGCAGCGGCGGCACGCACAACGGGCTCAAAAACTGCGTCCAAGAACTCGGCACTGAGAATTTTCCGCGTATACGCATCGGCGTCGGTAAGTCCGAGTTTGGTGACCTCGCGGACTACGTTCTCGCACCAATTTCAAGAGAAAAAATGAAAATTTTGGAGCAGGGAATCAGCCAAGCAGTCGACAAAATTCAAAACTATATTTCAAAAGGGAAGTTTATTGACTAATATGGAAATCACGGAAAACTTGAAAAAGTTGTTAAATGTACAAAATGGCGCACACGAAGTGGTTGCTGGCTGTCAACTCGGTCAGCGCCTCTTTTGTTCAGCGTGCCTCAAAGAATTTTTTGTCTACGTCGTGCCAAACAGCGAGCAAATCGACCAAATTTGCGCCTTTTTGTCCACGCTCTCACGAAAGCCCGTCGCGTTTCCGTACGTCGATGAACCAATGGTTTACTCCTACGGTAACTCAAACGCCTACAAAATCAAGGTTTTGAGTTCAATCATCGACAACAAATGTGACTGCGTCGTCGTCGACATACGCGCGCTGACATCGCGCTTTCCAAACGTCGAAAAATTCAAATCGAACGCAATCACTTTCAAAGTGGGGCAAACGCTTGACCGCGAAACGCTGCATCTCTCAAAATTAGGCTTTTCGCGCGTTGCAAAAATCGAAAAAACAGGGCAGTTTGCCGTTCGTGGCGATATTGTAGACATCTCAAGTGAAACAGTCAACGTTCGCATTAGTTTTTTTGATGACGAAATTGAAAGCATAAAAGCAATGAACTTTGACGACAATGTTGCGATTGAAAATTTGAACGAAGTGACAGTTTTCCCCAACACGCTTTTCTTTGAAAGCGACCAAAACGCACTCATCCAAGCGTTGAGCGCCTGCAAAAACAACGAAAATGCCGACGCTATTGCAATTTTTTCAGCAATCAAGTCGCAAATTGACGAAAATTTGCAGTCGTTTACTGCCCCCAATAGTTACAATTTCTTAAGTTTTGCCGTCAATAATGAAAACCTTTTGAATTTTGCGCCAGGCGCAACTGTCGTCCTTGACGAGCCGCAACTTATTAGTCAATCACTTGAAAACCACTTGCAAACGCAAGCGCGCGGCATAGAAGAATATCTATCGCAAGGGCAAGTGTATCAAGGCTTTGAGAAAAACTATTTTAGCGAAAGTGAAATAAAGCAAATCCTGTCGCAAAAAACGTCAATCGCATTTGATAGTTTTGTTCACAAAGCAAGCATAGAATTTGAAAGTGAAGCAACGCAAAACTACAAAAACCGTCCCGAAATTATGGTCTATGACCTAAAAAGAATGCTTGAAGAAGGCTACGCCGTCCGCCTCTTCACGTCAAGCGAAATCGACCGCAGTTTCTTGACGGAATTTTTGGACAACCAATTAATTAGCTTTTCAGTCAAAAAACAACTTGACCGAACATACGAAAAAGGCGTCAAAATAATAGAGCAAACCCTTCCACTCGGCTGCATATTAATAAAGGAAAAGATAGCCTTAATTCCGTATGGCAGCGGAAAATCGGTAAAAAAATCGCAAACAACCGCCGAAAAGCCATTTTTTGAACTCCCTCAAGCAGGTGACTACGTCGTCCATACATTTCACGGCATAGGGCAGTGCCTCGGCATCCAAAAAATGAAAATATCGGGCTACACGCGCGACTATATTGTGATAAAGTACGACGGAACAGATAAACTCTATCTTCCCGTCGAAAATGCCAACGAAATCAGTAAATATATCGGCGCCGAAGCCGCACCAAAACTCAACAAAATTGGCGGCGCCGAGTTTGAGCGTGCAAAAAATCGCGTCCGCCAGCAACTTGAAGTTATGGCAACCGATATGCTGAAAATTTACGCCGAGCGCGAAAAATCGCAAGGGCATAAATACGAAATCGACACATTTTTGCAAAAACAGTTTGAGGAAAGTTTTGTCTATGACGAAACGCCCGACCAACTGAAAGCAATCGCTGATGTCAAAGCCGATATGTGCAGCGGCAAAATTATGGATAGACTCATTTGTGGTGACGTCGGCTACGGC
>JBNMHN010000106.1:0-3579 GCA_050872805.1 Clostridia bacterium | reverse complement strand
ATATGAATCAATTAGCATCAATAGTGACAGCAAAATTACTGTTTCCGACGCTTCAGATAGAAATGTTCAACTTGACATTCTCGTTACACTTAATGGACAAAAAATTGACCTTGACAAATTTGTGACATTGCGCACAAAGAACGCTTCAAGCGGTTCAACATTGACTGTTCAAGAAGCAACATTTACTCCAAATAGAGCAGGAACATACGTAATCAACTATATTGCTTACGACCACAGCGGAAACTACTCAGTCAAGAGCACAACAATCACCGTTGCATCAAAAGCAACTCCAGTAATTGCAATCAGCGATTATGAAACTGAAATGCAACTTGGCAGCGCTTATATTCCTAAGGCAAACATTTATGTTGACGGACAAATTGACGAAGGTGCTACAATCGAAAGATATGTCGAAGGTGACATTAACAAAATTGGTACTGTTAAAATCACATATAAGGGTACCGCTTCAACAGGAAACACTGCTGAAGACGTAACAATCACATTTACAATCAAAGATACAGTTACTCCAACTGTCATCGTTGACGGAGAAGTTCCTTTGTATGCTAGCCTTGAAAAAGACGAAGCAGATGAAACAAAATACAAAGAAATTGAAGTTCCAGGATTCACAGCAACCGACGACGGTTCAAAAATTGACCCTTCAAAGTATTCAATTATAATCAAAGGTAAAAACGGCGAAGAATTGAAAAAGGTTGAAGGTTCAGCAAACGGAACATCATTTAGACCTACAGGCGACGGAAAGTATACAGTAATCTATTCTGCTACTGACTACGCTGGAAACACAAAAACTGAATCTTATACAATCGCAGTTGGCGATGTAGACAAGCCAACACTTGTAATCAAAGAAGGTAGCGAACCTACAACTAAGGCAACTCTGAAGAATGGTAAGTACTCATTGAAAATTAGTGCAAGCGACATCACAATCACCGACAACGGCGAAACATTGTCAAACGACTCATACTTGACAATCGTAGTCAAAGATTCTACAGGCAAAACAATTGAAGCAGACGAAGACACAAAATATGTTTACACTTTGTCAGACGCTGGTAAGTACACAGTTACAATTACCGCTAAGGATAAAGCAGACAACGAAACAGTTAAAACATACACAGTCGACGTTTCAGCAGAAGAAACAAAGGCTTCAACAACAACTGAAGTATTTGGTACAATCTTGCTTGTTCTTTCAATCCTTGTATTGCTTGGTGTAGTATGGTACTTTGTAAAACCTGCTCCAAAGAGCAAAAAAGACAAAAAGAAAGACGTTGAATTTAACAACGAAAAATAATTGAAAAAGCAACCCTACAGGGGTTGTTTTTTTGCTAGCATCTAGCAAGTGGTTAATATGATACAAACTATTTTTCTCTCTTTCAAGTGTTTCGCGTAAAATTCCGCTATGGAATTTACTTAGAGAATTAACATAATTGATAACTTGATTGTTTTTGCTTGCCAAAACGTCGATATTGAGTTATAATATTATGATACAATGTGGTATTGTGCAATTTTATCAAAGTAAAGAATACGAGAGGAAAAGAAAAATGCTGGCAAATGTTAAAAGTTTTGGACTAAACGGAATAGACGGGTATCTTGTCGAAATAGAAGTAGACCTCAACACAGGTATGCCGTCATATGAAACGGTTGGGCTGCCCGACGCCGCCGTGAAAGAGGGTAAAGAACGCATACGTTCCGCAATAAAGAATTCAGGGCTCAAATACCCAATGCTCAACATAACAATCAATCTTGCGCCCGCCGACACGAAGAAAGAGGGGTCTATATACGACCTAGCGACCGCAATCGGGCTACTTATGGCAAGTGACCAAGTTGATTGTGAGCGTGCAAAAGAGTTTGCCTACATCGGCGAGTTGTCACTAGATGGTTCAATTCGCCACGTAAATGGCGTTCTGCCGATTTTGATTTCAGCGCACGACCTAAATGTACGCAAAGTGATTGTTCCAAACAAAAATGCAATGGAAGCGAGTTTTATTGAAGGAACGGAAATCTATGCTTTTGATTGCCTCAGTGACGTTGTAGCGTTCTTGAATGGCGAAATTGACGTACAGCCGCTTGAAAGCCGCAACTATGAAAATGTTTTGCAGGAGCAAAAGTATTCAAACGACTTCAAATATGTCAAAGGGCAATCGCAAGCAAAACGTGCACTAGAGATAGCGGCAGCGGGCGGACATAATGTTCTTATGATTGGCCCACCTGGAGCAGGTAAAACAATGTTAGCCAAGTGCTTTGCAAGTATATTGCCAGATATGACATTTAGTGAAGCGCTTGAGTGCACAAAGATACATAGTATAGCAGGCATCCTAGATAATAAAGAAGGCATCGTTTCAACACGTCCATTCCGTTCGCCACACCACACCGCCACGCTAATCGCGTTGACTGGTGGCGGCGCAAATGCAAAGCCGGGGGAAATTAGCCTCGCACACAACGGCGTATTGTTCCTAGACGAACTGCCTGAATATAATCGCAGAACAGTTGAAACACTGCGTCAACCACTAGAGGACGGCAAAATTACAATCGCGCGCAACAAAATGACTGTCGAGTATCCCGCAAATTTTACGATGATTGCATCAATGAATCCTTGTCCGTGTGGTTACTATGGTTCGGAAACAAACCAGTGCCGTTGCACACCCGCGCAAATATATAAGTATCTAAACAAACTATCGGGGCCCCTTATGGATAGAATTGACATTCATATGGAAGTGGACGGAATCACTTATAATGAATTAAAGTCAGACACGACAGCTGAATCATCTGCGGACATCAAAAAACGTGTCAACAAAGCGCGTGCAATTCAATTAGCGCGTTATAAAGATGATGGAATATACAGTAATAGCGAAATGACGCCACAAATGATTCAAACATATTGTAGATTAGATAAAGATAGTGAGGAGTTGCTTGCCGACGCGTTTGAAAGCCTCAACCTCAGCGCACGCGGTCACAACCGCATTTTGAAAGTCGCACGCACAATTGCCGACCTTGAGGGGAGCGAAAATATAGAAATTGAACACATCGCCGAAGCGATTGGCTATCGTTCACTAGATAAGAAATACATACTGTAGTTTCGTTACACAAAAGAAAGGAGAAAATATGAAAGTGAATCTAAACAATGAAAGGACGGCAATTTGGCTTGACTCATTTGAGGGAATAACATTAAAGCAAAAGTTTTTGCTTTTAGATTACTTTGTTGAACCGCAAAACTTGTTTGATAACTTTTCTTCCGATGCTGAATTTATCAAAGCTGTCATCGGTGACGCCAACTATAACAAAATGGCTTACCTCAAAAATGACGACTATATTGATAGGACAATTGAGTCATACCAAAAAGACGGAATCGGTTTTGTGTCGCGCTATAGCGAAAAATATAGCAATTTGCTAAGGCAAATTACAAAGCCGCCACTTGTCCTATATTATAAAGGCGATGTCAACTTGTTGAACACATTTTGCATCAGTATTGTCGGCACGCGCCACTGCACGCACTATGGCGCCGACTGCGCGCGCAAGTTTGGGCGCGAACTTGCCGAAAATGATATAACCATTGTCTCTGGATTAGCAACT
>JBNMHN010000105.1:0-3647 GCA_050872805.1 Clostridia bacterium | reverse complement strand
CCTTTAATATAGTAGTATTTGTTTGGCAAAACGCAAGTCTTGCAACAAACCAAATTGTACTTTATATTATATCTTATTATCGCCCAAAAATCAAACATTTTAGACAACATTTTCAAAAATGCTGCCAAATTTTGAGCAGCAAAAATGCTGATGACAAAATTTTTGCATTTTCCTTTGAAAATATAATTAAATGAATAACAATTTTTATTGTTTTTCGACAATTTCACTTTAAAAAGTCTCTATTTTTGCAAACTTTTTAAAATGGTATTTTAAAAAGACCTTGACTTTTGAAAGTTTTTAAAGTGTATTTATATATATTTTTTTTACTTGAAGAAAATGTTTGATTGCTTGCTTCAAAGGGTTTATTGAAGAAAATATTGCATCATAATAGTTTTTATGCGGAAAAACCTTGATTTTTTGAGAAAATTGAGGTTTTTTTTGTTGATTTTGCGCACAATAATGCTATGAGAAAAGTACGAAAAGTGAGGAAGGCGGCGTTGCGACAAGTTGAGCGCAGGGCTGAAAAAACTGCAACAATAGACGTTGTGACGGCGAATGTTGGCGGCAAAAGCGCGCGCGCAAAAAATGAGCGCGGCGCGAACGACGCTGAAAAAATTATTAACACTAAAAGCATAATCATTTGTGATGATGACAAAGTCAAGCGTTATGCTGAACTGGTTAAAAATTCGGATATGCGCCCGATTGCAGTTGTCAGCAAAACTGCTGGCACGCGTGAACCAAAGAAATTGACCGCAAAAACCGTCATTTTGTGCATAGTTGTCGGCTTGATTTTGGGTTTTGTCAACGGCTTTCTCGGCGGCGGGGGCGGAATGCTGTGCGTGCCACTGCTTGTTTTTGCGCTCGGGCTAACCGACAAACGCGCACACGCAACAGCAATCTTGATTATGTTGCCGATTTCGCTCGTGTCGTTTGCTGTCTACGCGTGCAAAATGCGCATTGAGTGGGAACTAGCGCTCTGGGTAGTGCTTGGTAGCGTCGCAGGTGGTTTCATTGGCTCAATCTTGCTGAAAAAACTGTCAAATTCGTGGCTGCGCGCCATATTCGCCCTGATTATGATTGCCGCAGGATTGAGAATGATATTATAATGAATAGAGGTGTATAATGGACATAGTATTGATGATAATATTCGGCGTAATCGGCGGATTGATTGGCGGAATGGGTATGGGTGGCGGAACACTCCTCATCCCGCTCTTGACATTGTTTGGCGGCATAACCCAACGCGTGGCGCAAAGTCTCAACCTCATCACATTTTTGCCTATGGCAGTCGTCGCGTTGATTATCCACGCCAAAAACAAGCTGCTTGATTACAAGCGGGCATTGATTATAATTTTCCCCGCCATAGTCGGCGCCGTCATCGGCGCGCTATTGACCAGCGGCACAAGCGACGGTGTATTGCGCCTATGCTTTGGAATTTTCCTTATTATTCTCGGCGCCGCACAACTCATCAGCATTTTGTTTATGAAAAAAACAAAAAAATAAAACATTGCTTGAACATTTGTGCATTTTAGCACTTTACTTTTTTTTCGCGGTTTGGTATACTAATATAGATAGGTGCAAGTATGACGAAAAAAAGGTTGTTGAATGTGAAAAATGAGTGCCAAATCGGCGCAAAAAGCGCACAAAAACGTTGTTTTTTTGTGATTTGTATGATATTTATGCTGGCTTGCGTGCTTTTTTGTGGAATAAATGCCCAAAACGCAAGCGCAAGGCAAGTGTTTGCCGAAAGTAGCGGCGCGCACAATGTGGATGAATCAACTTATACGATTTCAAATTTGACAAAACTGCGTCAAAGTGGCGAAAACTTGTATTTGATTGACAGCACAATGAATGCGCTCATTTTCGGCACGGCGGACGACATCCGCGCAGGTTCGGCAAAAATAATTACGAGCCGATATGAAGTCGGCAGCGAAGGCAACATCACGGGCGTGCATCCGTTTGAATCGTTGCGCGACGTCACAGTACTGCAAAACGGGTCGGTGTTCCTCATCGACGGCGTGGCAGGGGGCGTCCACGAGTATACGATGGAGGGCGCATTTGCGAGCGTGCACAACGCGTTTGAAAATGGTCGATTGATAAACGACGTCATCTCAATTTGCAGTGATTACAACGACAATGTGTTTGTGCTGCAAAAGTCCGACGGCTACAAGATTTTGAAGAAAAACATTGACAATAAATATTTTTCAGTCGCGTTTGAGTTGCCATATGCAACAATCACATCGCTTGGCGCTGCGTACGACGCAAATGCAAAAATGGTATGCTCTTTTGAAGATGAAACGATTTACATCGTCGGTGGCGGCGCAATCTTAAAAGTCGCGCTCACTGACGTCGCGCCTGCCGCCGCAATATACTCTACATACGACGGCGCTTGCCTTGATGTATCAATGGACTACCTCGGGTATCCATATGCCGTGCTAGACAATGACAAAATTGTCCGCTTTGGCGCAAGTGCTGTCAGTTTGGCGCTCAGCACAAAATCGTGTGCATTCAACTGCGAAAACGGCGTTATTACATATATAAAGGACGCAAAAAACTTTGCAAATTTTTCAAGTGATTTTGTCAATAACTTGTCGCGCTTTCAGCACGAAATAGATTTTTCCGCGAGTGAAAGTTTGAGTTCTGCGGTTGAAATTTGTAAAATTAATGCAGGAGTTGGCGCAAGCGCGTACAAATATCCTTTCAAAATTGTCAAATTTGGCGAACTTGATTTGAACGCAATGGTTATCAAACTAAAGGACGTCACGGAACACCCAACATACGCGTATGTGCTTGCAAACATAAGCGGCGCAATGACGGCGTGCTACATAAACAAGGATAACCTTACAAAATGCGAGGACGAAAACGCTGTCACGGGTAACTACTACACATTCACAGCCAATACAAAACTTTTCAAGTATCCAACTGCCGATATAATAAATGGGAAAACATCTATCGTGCTAAAACGTGTTCCAAACGGCACAAAACTTGAGGTTCAAAGTAGCGTTTGTGGTTATACGGACGCGCAGGAACGCGAATTTTATCAAGTAAAATACGACGGAAAAATATATTATGTAATGCGCGCGCTCGTGACGGATGATGAAACTGTTGCAACTAGCAGCTTGCAACTAAAGGCGAACAACGCGCACCTAAAAGGGAATGCCGCCGCGCAAGTATATGACGGAATCGACGGCGGCACAGTCGTCGGCGAAATTGCAGTCGGCGCAAAGTTCTATGTAAATGCAAAAACCTTTGATAAAACCAGTGACTACACATACGTCGAATATCTTGACGAAAACAACAACTACATTTGTGGGTTTGTGGCAACGTCAGCAATTTCGCTTGACCTTGTCTCACCACTGTTCATCCTCGCAATATTTTTGATTGTCATCGTTGTCATTCTCGCGCTAATTTTGATACTATATTTCATTTCACGCGTAAGTAAAGGCAAAAAATCCGCAACAAAAGCAGGAAATTAAAAACAGCATTCATTATAATAAATCAAAAAAATAAAAAATTAAAGAAAAACATATTGAAGCAGCAAACAACCTTAATACGTTTGTAGTTTGTCAATCAATATGTTTTTTTTGCGCACTAAATTTGAGCCTAAAAGCCCCGTAAATATGCCTAAAATCACTTGACAGGGGGGGGGG
>JBNMHN010000104.1:0-3704 GCA_050872805.1 Clostridia bacterium | reverse complement strand
TCAACTTTATCATTAAATTTGGTTTCAGTTTTTGCGCGCTTTGTTGCTTGTCTTGCTGCAAATTTTGTGCTTTTGAGGGCTTTTCTTGTTGTGCCTTTTGCTTTTTAACTCGAAATGTAATATTTAAATTGCTTGCAATGGTAGTTTGAACACTGTATTCTTGAAACGCAGTTTCACAAACCATATTGCCTTTTGCCTTGACAAAATTGCTAAAATTTATCGACTTTTGCTGAGAATTGAAGCAAATATCAATATGAAAGTCAAAAACTCCAACATTGGGTTTGCAAATCTTGTTTCCAAGTATAAAGATATTCTGTTTTTCAAAAAACAAAAATCGTGGCAAAAATCTAAAACCACATTTTGGGTAAACAAAGTGTGCGTTTTTTAAAATGCAACCGCGCTTGATCAAATTAGCAGCAATTATGCGCTTTGTTTGATTAATTCTCCGTATTATTTGTGCATTTTGCGCGCTGTACGTATTCATTTGGCGCACTTCGCAAATCATCAGCCACAAAACAACTGCCCAACATAAAAATAAAATGTCAATAACCATATCTTGATTATTGACACTTATTCTTTAGTTTATTTATTTTTTTGCCTTTCATCTTTTTGTTTTGAAGCATTTTCAATTTGTTCACGCATTTTATCTACTTCAGCACTTGGCTTATATGTGTTATGGAACTCATCCTTTGCAATTCCATAAATGTCTGTGGAACTATTCAAAACCAAAAAGCCGCCTTTTTCGACATTCATTTTTTCGCCCCACGGCGCTGTAAATGAAATATCGTCAGCAATTTCAACTGCTCTAATTGGTACGCCTTTTGGGCTATACAATCCGTCTTTGTCAGGTGTGGCGTTGTATCTCTTTTTGAACACGCTGTCTTTGACAATGTATTTTTCGCCGTCTGGGTTTGTAACAATCCAACCGCATTCTCCGCCGTGTTCTGGGTCCTCTTGAACAATATTTGTTGTTTCAACTAACCCATTTTTGAGTCTTGTTTCAACAACCTGTCCGGCTTTACCTTGAACTGCTTGGACACGCACAAACTTTTTATATTCCTTACCTCTGCGCCTGAGTCTACCAAGTCTCCAGCATATTCTACAACATTGACTTCTTTAAAATTAGCCATATAAATTTCTCCTTCACACTAATTGTACCACAATTTATAATTTTTGTCTAGCAATTTTCATTCGCAAAGCAATTCGTCAACTGTGATTGCGAAAAATCTTGCGATTTTTAGTAGCGTATCTAAGTCAGGTTCACGGCTGCCGCTTTCCCAAAAACTAATTGTTTGATTGACGACACCTAGTTCTTCCCCAAGTTGACTCTGACTCAAACCCATTTCGACCCTTAGCGCTTTCAGTTTCTTGCCAAAAACATTGTTTTCCATATTTTGCGCACTCCTTTAGCAACGAAAATAACAAAAAACAGCACCGAGGTGGGTGCTGTGAAAAACAAACTATTGAATAATTGTTTTTATTTTTGCTTTCTTTCCTGTGAGTCCGCGAAGGTAGTGCAATTTTGCTCTGCGAACTTTACCTTGCTTCACAACTTCGATTTTCTCGATTCTTGGGGAATGAACAAGGAATGTTCTTTCTACGCCAACACCATAAGAAATGCGTCTAACAGTAAATGTTTCGCGAACGCTGCCGTTCTTTCTAGCGATTACGTCGCCTTCAAAAACTTGGATACGCTCTTTGTCGCCTTCGACAATCTTTGCATATACTTTGACTGTATCTCCAACCTTGAAGTTTGCAACTTCTGATTTTAGACTTTCTTTCTCAATTACATCGATTATGTTCATGACTTTTCACCTCCTACAAATATTAGCGTTCTTATAGATTAGGTCATATACCACGCAAAAAGCGCCTATAGAGGACCGCCCGAAGTCATTGTTAGTATTATAGCACATACTGACAAATTTTGCAAGCGTTTTGACAAAATTCTTTTTGTTTTGCGCTTTATTCGGTCTTAATTTTAGAGTGATTTCCGTATTTGTAAATAACAGAACTCGTATATCATAGTTTTGCGGTTTTACCAAAGCAAAAGCATAGTGCTTAGTTTCGGCGCTATGCTTTCAAATTTGTTTACTTTATTACTAAATCAGTTATGCTTTGACAACTTCAGGGTTGCGGCAAAATTGTTCTTTTCTAAATTGTTTGTCGCGTTTACTGAATGTTTCGGCGTCAAGCGAAATTTCGTCCGCAATAAGGGTGTTCATACCGAGCGTTGGCATTTTTTCGATGCTCTTTACGATTTCTTTTTCCGAAGTTGGCATACCTGTATAACTGTTTATCATTTTGATAATTTCAGTTGTTGAATCTTTGATTTTTCTATCTTCGACCATATACAATGTGCGGTGCAAGTTCGTTGTTTCAAACAAATATGAATTGTACATTCTTTCTTTTGCTTGTTCCATAGTGATTGGGTCGACGACGACGGCACTCAATGGAAGTGCTACTTGATATGATTCGTTTTCGTGCTTTGTCCACGTAGTAATGCGGTATGCGTCGCAATTTTTGTTGATTTTTTGTTCTCTTGCAGTACTTTCAGCAAGTTGTGTGAATGCAAGTGCTTTTTGCGCGTTGTCAAACTCTTTTGTCACTGTGTACTTTGGATTGTCAAAGTCGAGTTGAATCAAGAATTGCGTACCAGTTGTATCAAGGTTTTGTGAATCAATGTAGTCATCGAGAGATTTGCTTGCTTCTTTCAAATCCTTAACTGCTGCTTTGATACCTTGCATTTCTTCTCCATAAGAACCTTTATAGTATTCACAAGCGTCATCAATGGTAACTTTGTCCACAATTGGGAATGGGGCATTACTGATTGATTCTTTTTGCAATGATTTCATAAAACCTTTTTTAGTTGACAATGATGCAAATGCAAAGCGCGGTTGGATGCACTCTACTAAATCTCCACTATGTTTTACAAGGTTGAGTTTATCTCTATTCGACGCCACAATTTGTGCACTCATAACAAGTTGGTCGAACAATGAAAGGTCGTTTACATTGACATATTCAGGTGCAACTGTTGCATCGTTATTCAATGCGTCCTCAAAACTTGTGTCGTATTTAGTCTTGTCAGTTGCAACTGGCTTGCCAGTATGCGCTGCTTTTGCGGCTGGTTCTGGCCTTTTGAACCATCTGCCACCCCACGGTAAATCTTTTGCTTCAGTAGCTCCTGGTGTACTTATTCCTGCACTTGTTGATGCTACGTTCACTACTGGAGTTTTAGCTGTACCTTTCTTTTCTCTTTCTTCGCGCTTTTTCTTTCTTTCCGCCGCTGATTCTGGGTTAAAGATTTTGCCTTTAATTGCCCCTAACCCGCGTTTTGTGCGGTTGATAACGCGACGCTCATCAAGATTGTTGCTGAACGCCTCAAGTTGACGCAAATCGTTGCCTTTAATACCTAGGTAATCGAGATAGTCTTCGTGCAAGTCGTCAAGTTTTCCAAACTTCTTAACAAGCTTTTTTGCACGTCTATTGTTGAGCCATTCATTTTTACCTTGCTTTTTGAGCATTTCAGCATCAGTTTCCGCTACAAATGGGTTTACTGTTCTATCTTTAATATATTCGTCATTCAATTTATACCCGAGTTTTGTCGCAAGGCGGTCAACCTTTCTATGATACATATCGTGGACGGCATCAAAATACATTAGCTTTCTATCGCGCGATTTTATCATTTTTGCGTACTTGCGGTCACT
>JBNMHN010000103.1:0-3833 GCA_050872805.1 Clostridia bacterium | reverse complement strand
ATGCGCGCGATGCCGAAAGTCGGCTCGACGGTCACTTTGCCAACGGGCGAAACGGGCGTTGTGCACTTCAATAAGTTGCTCGAACGCATTGTTACGGTCGAACTTATCGGCGACAATGCGGTTATGATTGATTATCCGCTTGCCGAACTGCAGGCGTGCAACGCTAGTTTTGAGACCGTTTCTTGCGGCTGCAACGGCGCGTGCGGGTGCAAAAATAAAGAGAACAAAAACGGGGGCGGCAATGAATAGGGAGAGGCTCGACGAGGTTTTTGCGGACGGCGAGCGTTTGGATGACTTGCTGCTGGGCGACTACAAGATTTTGCAGTCGAAAAACTACTACAACTTCACAAGCGACAGCGTGAGATTGGCAAATTTTGCAAACGTCAAAAATAGCGACCGCGTCTTAGAACTCTGTGCAGGGTGCGGCATTGTTTCACTGCACAAGTTTGCGGATAACGCCGTTACGCGCGGCGATACGGGGCGCGGGCAGTGGGTTTGTGTCGAGTTGCAAAAACCGCTTTATGATTTATTAAGGAAAAACATTTATATTAATGAATTGGACGACAACTTTACGGCAATCAATGACGACCTCAAAAATACGTTTGAGCACGTGCAAAAAGCGAGTTTTGACGTCGTTTTGTGCAATCCGCCGTATGAAAAAGCGGATACAGGGTTCAAGAAAACGAGCGAATCCGATATGATTGCGCGCGCGGAAGTCGCGACAAACTTTGAGGAAATCGCGCGCGTGGCGGGCGGCGCACTGCGGTTCGGCGGTGCGTTCTATTTTCTAGCGAAAAGCGAACGACTGTTTGAAATTGCAATCGTGCTGAATAAATACAATGTGCGCGTCAAAGCGGTTGAGTTTATCACAAAAAACAACCGCTTTCGCCTTGCGCTTGTCAAAGCGGTTGTCGGCGCAAATCACGGCTGCGATTTTTCCGTGCAAAATAATAAGAGGTAAAGAAAAAATGGTAGATTCGAGGGAATATCAGTTTTATTTTGTGGGCACGCCGATTGGAAATTTCGCCGAAATGACCTATCGCGCGGTCGATATTTTGAAGTCGGTCGACGAAATTTGGTGCGAGGACACGCGCCATTCGCTGCCGCTACTAAAATTTTACGACATATCAAAACCGCTGCAGAGTTTCCACAAGTTCAGTGACGACGGCAAAGTCGCGTTGTGCTTGCAAAAACTCAGCGAGGGCAAGCGCATTGCGTACATTAGTGACGCGGGTATGCCGTGCATCAGCGACCCCGGCAATAGGCTGTCGCAAATGCTGCTTGAAAATAATATCGAGTTTACGGTCGTTTCGGGCGCGTGCGCGTGCATAAACGCGCTGCTTTTGAGCGGGTTATCTACTGAAAACTTTTATTTTGTCGGCTTTTTGAAAGACAAAAACAAACTTCGCCTTGAACAACTAGAGCGCGTGCGCGACCTGCCGACGACGCTGGTTTTTTATAGCAGCGTTCACGACATAAACGACGACCTTGCGTTTTTGGCAAAACAACTGGGCGGCGCGCGCAAATGTGCCGTGTGCAAGGAAATTAGCAAGATGTACGAAACAGTTTTGCGCGGCACGCTTGCGGATGTGCGCGTCGACGAGCCGCGCGGGGAATACGTCGTTATCGTCGAGGGTGCGGCGGAAGTGGCTCGCGACCCAGAGGTGGAACTCAAGCGTCTGCTTGATAGCGGCGTGGACGGCAAAGATGCTGTCAAGTATGTTGCCAAACTTTGCAACCTACAAAAAAACGTCGTTTATCAATTATACATTAAGCGCGTGCGATAGGTGACTTTTTTATTTATTTTCATCTTTTTTAATGTCAATTTCGAGCAAATCTTTGTTGCTTGCATTTAATGGCGAACTTCAGTGTAGCCTTTTGCGCGATAAAAATCAGCGCCGCGCATAATTGCTTTTTCAGGGTCGGCAATTTCGTCAAGCCGCTCGCTTCCAACTTGCGCAAGCCACATTTTAAATGGCTCCGCTTTTGGCGATGGAATAGATTGTATAAGGCGAAGCAAATCTCTTGTGTTAACAACATCTGTCAATCTTAACTTCCCATCTTTCGCAAGCATTTTCAAAGCGTTACAATTTGTAACGGTTTCATTACCTTCGTCTTTCAATCGCTTTTTAAGAACTCTCCAATATGTTTGTGGATTGATGCTGTCAGTTAATGCTTCAATCACATCGACAACTGAAAAATACCAATCTTCCTCCTGTTCGTTCCACTGAGTCCTAATTTTTTTATCTTCAAAAACTTTAATGTTAGCCATATTTTCTCCTATGGCTAAATTATATCATAAGGAACAACAAATTGTAATAAAAAAACAGTCATTTGCTAATAAAAAACAAATTTTTACAAGTTTGAGTGGCAAACGCCACTGGTCGAAATGACAATAAAGAGAGTGGCTTACCATTTTTATAAGGTTGTTCTTTAAATAAAACAACCTTGTCAAAGTTAGTGCTAGTACTGACTCTATTGTCATTCAGAGCGAAAATCAAACCCGCGTAGTAGGGTTTGATGAAGCGTAGGAATCTCGCGAACCGCGTGCTACGCGTGCGGTATCGCGCCCTCAGGTTCGCATAGCGCTAGCAATCGGTGAAAAATACTTGATTTATTGGCTATAAAGTTATATAATATAGTGAAAAGGGTTGTCGGCGCTAAAATGCGCTAATATTTTTTTGTTGGAACAATTATGTGTGGCTGGCAACTTATTATATTATTGCGCGGACGGGGGCGGGCGCAAAACAACAAAGTGAGGATTTTTATAATGTTGGATAAAAAGTATAATTTTACCGAAAAAGAGGCTAAGTGGCAAAATTATTGGTTTGATAATGATGTTTACAAATTTGAAAAGAGTGGCCCGAAAAAGATTTTTTCGATTGACACGCCGCCTCCAACTTGCAACGGCAAGATTCATATGGGGCATTTGTCGAGTTATATGCACATTGAGACCATTGCGCGTCACCACAGAATGCTTGGCGAGAATGTGTATTTCCCGTTCGGGTTTGACGACAACGGTTTGCCGACTGAGCGCTATGTTGAAAAGGTTATCAAGAAAAAGGCGTATCAACTACCGCGCGCGACTTTTGTTGACCTTTGTATGAAAGAGACGCATAAACTTGAGGAAGAGTTTTTTGACCTTTACAAAAAGGCGGGCTTTAGTTGCAATTTAAAGCGTCATTATTCGAGTATTTCGCCGCGAACGCAGCAAATTTCGCAGCGTTCGTTCATTGACCTATATAATAAAGGATACATTTATCGTCAGGAGGCGCCGACGCTTTGGTGCACCGAGTGCCAGACAGCGTGCGCGCAGAGCGAACTTGAGGACAAGGAGATTGAAAGCACTTTCAATTACCTAAAGTTCTACATTGAGGGCGAGGACGAGTTTGTAACGGTTGCGACGACGCGTCCTGAAATGCTTTGCGGCGTTGTGTGCGTGTTCATTAATCCTAATGATGAGAAAAATCAGCATTTGCTAAACAAAAAACTTATTGTTCCGTACTTTGGCTACACGGTGCCCGTTTTGGCGGACGATATGGTCGATATGGAAAAGGGTTCGGGCGTGGTTATGTGCTGCACGTTTGGCGACACGGTCGACAAAGAGTGGCAGAGAAAGCATAATTTGGAGATTAAAAAGTGCTTTACGGACGACGGCAGGATGACGGCGCTTGCGGGCGAGTTTGAGGGGCTCAAAATCGTTGAGGCACGCGCGGCAGTCATCGAGAAACTGAAGGAAAACAACTTGCTTATCAAGCAAGACAGCATTGTGCACGCTGTTTCGACGCACGATAGGTGCGGAACGCCTGTTGAAATCGCGGTCAAGAAGCAGT
>JBNMHN010000102.1:0-4012 GCA_050872805.1 Clostridia bacterium | reverse complement strand
GGGGCATATAAAAGTTATCCACATAAAAGTGGAAAACTTGTAGAAAAATCACAAGCAAATTGCACCGCGCAATCTATTGAAAGGGATACACGTGCGTGCAAACCTCACTCGCAAAATTCGAAAAGATATTCAAAATTACACAACATTTTTGTAACCACAGTAGCGTTTTTGCTTTTGTGGCTTTTGGCGTTCAATTTCATTGCCTATTTTGAAAATGAAAAGCAAAATGTCGACGCTGCAGGCACTGATTATTATTTTCGATACATTGCTATTACTTTTGATGATAGGATTGATACTTTTTTGACTGACTGGAAACAATTTGAAAAAATGGATGATGCCTCCTATGAATATGATTCGAGTTTAAGTGATGAACTAAAAACTCAAATAAAGAATTCATGGCTGTATTTTATCGGTGATAGAGTGACTTCATTTACATATTCATTAGATTATGATGCGATAAAGACAGAATTATTGAAACATAATTTGAAATTAAATAATCTTTACACTAAAAATGATAATGGGACTACAAAACTAACATTTACATCCTCTACCACTTTAACGCAAGCATCATTTTCTGGAGAGAAATTTATTGGTTATACTTTGAGGAAAGGATGCGCTCACTACGTATTTCAGTTGTTTGCTACTGTGGAGACAGTTTCTTCTACTTCTATCACAATCAACTACTATGACCAAGGTGGTGGGAAATTTAGCGGAGACAAAAGTGGGTATCCAACAACGCACACAAACGGGAGTGACACGGATCTTAGCATGTATAAGCCGACAAAAACAGGTTATACTTTTGGCGGGTGGTATTTGAACGACAAGACTTGCACAAGTAACAAAGTTGAAACGCTCAGCGCAGACATAACCTACACAGAGATTTCGCTCTACGCAAAATGGACGCCAAACATGTACAACATAACATACTATTACGTTGGGACTTCGACAGTATTCTCAACGAAAGATTGGGGTGGCGCAACGTATCCAACGACGCATACATATAACACTTCAACAACTTTGAAAACTCCCACAATTACCACCGAAAAATATACTTTTGAAGGGTGGTATACAAATCAAAACGGTACTGGTGCAATTTCAAGTTTAGGGGCAACATCCTACACAAGCGACATAAAACTCTATGGTAGATTAGTGGAAAGAAAAATAACTCTTACATTGACGTGTGAAGATTATGGCAATCAACAATATATGATATACATTTTTAGTGGAGATGATATCTATATGCAGTTGATGCCAACGAAAAAGACTGAAACTATCACGCTTGGAGGAGTGGACAAGTATTCGGTTGCAAAGTACAAAGTATGCTTTGTGTTTGGTTACTACGGTAATTTGACGGTCACATCGACTGCAAACCAAACGACGAGCAACCGCGCCGTGACGCTAAATTCGTTTGCGAACACAACGATAACATACAAGATTGCGACGCCAAGCATCAACTCTAGCATAATGATATGACGATAATTCCGCGGGGCTATCGCACCGAGAACAAAAAACATATAAAGTACATAGTGTGCCGCCCGCGAAAGCAACTGACGTGTAGGGACAGTAATCACAGCCGCGGGGCTATCCCCGCAAGTACCTGCACCTGTGGCGACTGCCCCGAGAACCAAAACATATAGAACGCTCATAAGCACGCCGCCCGCGAAAGTAAATTACTTGTAGAGACAATATCTGCAGCCGTGCGCTATCGCACCAGCAGCGTTTTATGCCGCAAAAAAGGCACATACTCCAATACTATGTACCTAAACCGTATAAAGCCACTCAACAAACTTGCACCAGTGGCGTTTGCCACCAGCAGTGCGCTATCGCACTACTTTAGATGTAGTTCAAAAAAGAAAGTGTATAATTTGCGAGTAAATGTTTTCAAAATGTGATATAATAATGTAATGAAAACATAAATCGAGGCGAATTATGGAAACGAGTAACAAAAAAACAAAAATTCAGTACATAAGCGCATTACTGCTAGCAATCATCGTGTGCGTGTGCCTATTGTTTGGCGGTTGTTCAATCGGCAACAACAAAACAATCACTAGCATAGAAAAAACGGGCAGTTCAGGGCTTACCGACACCTATACAATCACATACTCCGACGGTAGTACCTACAATTTCTACGTCGAAAACGGCAAAGACGGCAAGGACGCCACGTCGCCAACAATGCAAGAAATATATAAACAATATGTCGCGCTATATGGCGAAATTTCGTTTGCCGACTTCCTGCAAAAATATTTAAAAACCGATAATGTGGACAATTCAGCAATTATTAACAAATGTCTACAGTCGTGCTTGAAAATTTACACCGAATTTGCGGTTACAAGCACAAACGGCTGGCCGTACCAAACATCGACAAAAGGCATTTCGATTTCGTGCGGTTCGGGCGTCGTGTACCAAATCGACAACGACTATACGTACATTTTGACAAACTACCACGTCGTCTATAGTGTGTCCGCAAACGACGACAATGGCGGGAATATCGCAAAGAGTATTCACGGATACCTATATGGCAGTGACGGAGCGCCAACCGAAACGAGTCAAACAAGCAACGGATATAAGGTTTATGACTACGGCAACTACGCTATAGAGTTTGACTACGTCGGTGGTTCAGTCAATTATGACATTGCGATTTTGAAAGCAAAAACGAGTGACGTTGTCGCAATCAATGAAAATGTCAAAGCGGTTGCGTTTGCCGACTCCTACCACGTCGGGCAAACTGCGATTGCAATCGGCAATCCCGAAAATGAAGGAATCAGCGCGACGGAAGGCATTATTTCAGTCGATAATGAATTTATCAATCTCAACATTGACGGAACGGCGCGCAGTTATCGCAGCATCCGCATTGATACAGCAATCTATGAGGGCAGCAGCGGGGGCGGGCTGTTCAATTCGCGCGGCGAACTCATCGGGCTAACTAATGCGGGCGACAATGACGACCAAAACGTCAACTACGCTATCCCACTTGACATTGTCAAAAATGTTGTCAACAACATTATGCGCAACTATGACGGAACAACCGCAACAACTGTGAAAAAGCCGAAATTTGGTGTCACGATTGATACTTCCAACTCAAAATATGTCTATGATGAAACGACTGGCTATGGGTATATCAAAGAAACTATTTCTGTAGATAGTGTGGTATCGGGTTCAATTTTTGAAACGCTCGGGTTGCAAGCGGGCGACGTTTTGGTGTCGATTTTTATTAATGACACCGAAATCACATTGAATAGGTACTATGAAATCGACAACGTGTTGCTGCAACTGCGCGTAAATGATGCAGTATCCGTCAAGTATAAAAGGGCGGGCGAAACTGCACTAACGGAGAAATATACAGTAGTTGCAAGCGATTTAATGTCGTAAAACTACAAAAAACAAAAAAATATAAAAAATTTGAAAAAATGACAAATTTTTCAAAAATTCAAATAAAGTTCAAATTCAATATTATATAATAACGGCAGTTAATCGAAAGATTAACTATGAGGTTTGCTCATTGGCTTGTTAGCACCTCTTTAAAAGCGTCCGTAATTCAAACGGCAACTCATCCCCATTGATTTGAATGCGTATTGCTATTATGCGCAAAAGGTAAAGACAAAAATGTTTGCGACAAAGTTACCCATTGCTTGTTCATTCCCCAATAGAACAAGACGTCGCAAAATCCCACGAGTTGAGTTTGAATTGTGTAGTTTGATTGCATATTCTTATAATGCAACGTTGCCATTTTTAGTAAGTGAACTACACTATCTATATGAAAATTTTTCTCCTTTTGTATAACTGACTTGGACGCTTTCCTCAAAAATTTTTTACACAGGCCTCATTGTTCAATACCTCATCGCAAAGTGCGCTAGTACCCCGCTAGCGCACTTGCGGCATAGGCCGCTTCTGCAAATTTGTGCGGGTGGCTTTATACGAGTAAGGTACATAGTTAATTTACTATGTACCTTTTTTTTGTTTGGCGGGGATAGCCCCGCGGCTGGTGCGATAGCGCACGGCTACAGGTACTGTC
>JBNMHN010000101.1:0-4068 GCA_050872805.1 Clostridia bacterium | reverse complement strand
GGTACGATTTAACACGGTTTATGCCACTAAACAACTCTTTGTTGACGCGCGGATTGACTAAAATTCCATTATCATAAAATAGTTCCACGACATTTTTTTCGCTTGAGAGCGTGCGCGCAGTGGCGGCGGAGTCGATGAGACTTTCAAGCATACCGTTGGGCGCGCGCTTCCAGTTTAGATGTTTTGCTATACTATTGATGTGCCGCGCGTGGGTTGCGACATCTAGGTTGCTTGCGTAATGCTCCGCGACGACATAGACATTGCCGTCGTAGTCGACGCAATAAAAGTGGCACGACAGCGGGTTGTGTAGCCCGGGATCGATAGATATATTGTCTTGCCACGCAAGCGGAATGTCAAAAGGCGGTATGACGTGAATGTTTTCGTCAAATTCGGTGTAGACAAGCCCTGCATTTGCTTGAAAGCGTCCGTATCTGCGCGACTCTAGTTCGCTTTGCGACATATTTTTTGATAGAATTGCAATTTGTTTTGGAGAGAGGTGCGGGTTGTCCGCCCACTCCATAAATTCGCACCAAATGTTTTTGTCGTAGGTGCTTGCTTTGTATATTTTTTCGTATACCCACGTCAGTCCTTTCAGCGGCGTCATTGTGCCAAATATGTCGCCGTCGCGGTCAAAGACGCGCATTTTGCACTCGTCGTAGATGTCCTCGGGCGGCTCCTCGTCGAACCAAACAAAATCTAGCGATGCGCCCTGAAATTTTTCGCGTCCTTGGTCGCAGGACTTGAAGCCGATTGTGCTCGTTCCGCCCTGCGCGTTGCGGACTATGATTTGGTCGATGATGCCGCGTGAGGGCGTTCCTTTGCGCCCTGTTTGCATAACGATGTCGACGATTGCGTGTTTGGGCAGATAGTGCAAAACTTTTTTTTGTGCAACGTCGCGCTGCACTTGCGTGGAGAGCGAGACGACCCAGCCTGCAACGTTTTTGCGGTTTTCGCGATATGGGTGGATGCCGAGCGCCATATACAGGCATTCGACTGCGCCGCATTCGGTTTTGCCACTGCGATTGCCTCCAAAAACCCACCGATTCTTGCACTTAGATTTGTGAAAGGCAATTTGTTTTTTGTGGACCTTTTCTTTATTATAGTTATTGAGTGCGCCGATGCGCGCGGATTGCTCGCGCTCAATTGCGAGGGCGCGCTCTACGGTTTGCCTTTCTTCCATAGGTTCTCCTTTTCAAATTCGACTATTTCATTTATAAACCAACATTTGTTGTCATTATTCTATGTTTTGTTGTTTTCATTTCTCTTGATTATTCGTTTGTTTCACGATATACTATTCATGCGAGGTTTTGGATGCAAAAAGTAGTTTGGTTTTTACTTATTTTTATACCGATGCTAATTTTTGCTTCGCCTTGCACTGCACTCACTTGTTTTGCGTCAAACGGGTTCAATGTTTTGCAAATTCAAAAATATGATGACATAATTGAATGTACTACAAACACTCCTTTTCTAATTCACACAAAATTGTTTTCGACGTTTGGCGCAAAATTATGTATTTTCGATAAGTCAACTTCACAAAACTTGTGCGCGCCGTCTCTTTCGCGGGCGGAAAATCTAGGTGCTAAAAGTTCGGGGGCTGAGGCGCGTGACCTACCACAAAAGAGCAAGTCAAAGAACGCTGATGTTGCCGTGAGCGGCTATATGTATTTGCTTGTTTTGCTGGTGACTCTACCTGTGCTGGCGGTGGCGCTGATTTTGATTATTCCGCGAAAGACTAACTTGCTGATTGACAAGCAAAATGCTAAAGCGGGAAACAAAAAGGAGCGCCCGTCCAAAATCAAGGACGATGAAATGCTTTAGTTGTTACGCTACGCCGCGCGCTTTTTCGTCACAGTGCGAGTAGGCGTTTGCGATGAACGCGATTTTTTGGTATTCCATTTCGCAAAATCTATCAAAAAAGGTGTCACGGTTCAATACTTTGGCAAGCGATTTTGGCAAGGCGTGGATTGTCCTAAAGACCGACTGCTTTGAAAGCCCTGTTTTTTCGCTGATTGTGTTGATTTTTTCACGCTTTTTGTAACGGAGTTCAAAGATTTCGCGCTGACGTTCGGGCAAGGTGCTGACGCTTTCATCAAGTGTGTGTACCAAATTTTGCAGAATGTTTTTCCTTTCCATTAGTTGACATATGTTGTTTGCGACTTCTTCGCAACTGCGGTAGATGTCACTGCAATATGAGTTTATTGCGCGGAATTTGATGCGCGTGTTGAGCATTTTTACAAGTTGATTTATTTCCATATAATTTTTAATTACTGCATTTATCATTATTTCTTTATTTGTTTTCATTATAATATCTCCATTTTCTAAATTATTAAAGTAGAACAAATGTTCTAATTGTTGAATATTTTTAAACGACATAAGTCCTTGTGTGAAAGTGCTATATGTCGTATCAAAATTTTCTCTTTTGTAAGCGACGAACTCAAAGCGAGAGGGCGCTTTTTTTGTTTGTCGGTGTTATTATAACATAGTTTTCCCAAAAGTCAATAAAAAGTATCGCATTTTTTGCGGGATAGCCCGCGGCTGCAGATACTGGCGGGGATAGCCCCGCTGCTGTTGATACTGTTCCTACGTATCAATTGCTTATGTAGACGGAGAACGATTGTACTTTCTAATTAGTTACACTCTCGGTGGGATAGCCCACAACTGTGGTTACTGCCCCTACTATTCAGTTGCTTTGGTGGACGACAAAGTCGGTATAATTCATTCGCTTTCCTCCGCGATGGGATAGCCACTATTGCAGGGTTAAAGAAAACACATAGTTAGTGCTATGTGCTTCTTAAAGATGATTTATAGTTATTCGAGGGTAAATTCGACGCCGCCGAGGTGGACTGTGTCGCCCACTTTTGCGCCGCGCGCATAGAGTGCGTCCTCAATGCCTTCATCCTTGATGCGTTTATTGAAATACGCAAACGATTCGTAGTCATACAGGTTAACACCGCGGACGATGTTGTCAATCAAAGTGCCTTCGACTACAAATGAGCCGTCGTCTTCGCGCGTGATTGTATAAGATAATTCGCGCGCGGCATCAAAGTCAAACGCTTCGGTTTTCTCTGGCTCAATTTCAGGAAGATTTGCAAGTTCCTTGAACACTTCGCGCAAAAGTTCGTCGATGCCTTTATGCGTGAATGCGGATATTTCGATACAAGGTAGGTTTACCTTTTTCTTAAATTCTTCTATCGGTTCGCGGTTGTCGCCAAGCATATCACATTTGTTCATTGCAACAATTTGCGGACGGTCGGCAAGTTTTTCGCTATATGATTTCAATTCATCATTAATTTTGACAAAGTCGTCGTATGGGTCGCGCCCTTCGCTGCCTGCGATGTCGATGACGTGTACCAAAATGCGCGTGCGCTCAATGTGACGCAAAAATTCGTGCCCGAGCCCAGCGCCTTCGCTTGCACCCTCAATTAGCCCCGGGATATCCGCGACGACGCAAGTTTTTTCATAGTATTTCACGACGCCCAAGTTTGGCGCAAGTGTCGTGAAGTGATAGTTGGCAATTTTTGGTTTTGCGTCACTGATTGCGGATAGCAATGTCGACTTCCCGACATTAGGAAACCCGACGAGCCCGACGTCCGCAATTGTTTTTAGTTCTAAAACTACTTCTTTTTCTTCGGTCAAAAAGCCTTTTTGTGCAAAGTTTGGCGCTTGGCGTCGCGATGTTGCAAAGTTTTGGTTGCCCTTTCCACCGTTGCCACCGCGCAAAAGCGTGAACTTTTGCCCTTCTTCAAACATATCGACAATGACTTTGTCACTTTCCGCGTCCTTGACCACGCAACCGCACGGAACTTTGATTATAACGTCCTTGCCGTCACCGCCCGTACAGTGGTTGTTACCGCCACACTCGCCGTCGCCCGCGCGAAAATGTCTTTGGAACTTGAAATCAACAAGTGTGTTGACGTCGCGACTTGCAAGCAAGATTATGTCACCCCCGCGCCCGCCGTCTCCGCCGTCTGGTCCCCCGTTTGTTGTGAATTTATCTCTATAAAACGAAACTTTGCCGTCACCGCCATTGCCCGCTTTTACTACTATTTTTGCTCTATCTACAAACAT
>JBNMHN010000100.1:0-4113 GCA_050872805.1 Clostridia bacterium | reverse complement strand
TTCCAAGACTGAGCGAAAGCGCGTGATTGATATCACGCATCAGGTTTGGCGGCAAAACGCACACCAACTGTCCTAAACGGCGCTTGTCAAGCGTACGCAATTGTTCGCAAAGAATAATTGAGTCTTTGGGCAACCCGTATGTAGACGAATCAAGTTCGATGTGCGTCGGCAACTTTGCCTTGCTAATCTGGCTCGTAATTGCCGCCACAATGACAGTAGGGGCGTATTTGTTTCCAACATCGTTTTGTAGCACAAGAACAGGGCGCACGCCACCTTGTTCACTTCCCACAACTGGGCTCAAATCAGCATAATAAACTTCGCCCCTCTTGATTGACATATCATTCTCCCTTCAAAAAACTGACAAACAAGCAAATACTCTCGTTTTCAAGTTGAGGATTCATTTTTTCAACTTCCAAAAACGAAAAATCTAAGCACCTCATCTCTCGTTCCATTCTATGCAACTCGCTCGCAATTTGTCTACTTTTTTCGCCACGCGCAACACTATCGCCGCGCACACTTTCTTTCTCATTTTTGAGCATCTGCTTGTATGCACCAATGCACAAATCAAGCGGTTTGCCCGTACCCGCGCCGTCTAAACTTTGGTTTTTCTTCTCCAATTATTGCCTCCCGCATTGCTTTTATTCAAAAAAATCAAATTATTATGTGCGTTTGCCCACATAATATTCATTTTTTGTGCGCAATATAAAATAAATTGGATATTGACAAGAATTTTTTGTACTATTGACAAGATGAACATTGTGTGATATAATCTAAAAGAAAATGGAGATAAGTGTATGAAAATAATAAAGAATAAGAGAATAAAAGAAGTGGATGATTTGGATGAAGAACTTATGAAAGGTCTTGATTTAGCGCAAACAGCCGCAACAGGGGTTAAGATTTTTGGGGCAACTCTCACTGTTTTTGATAGTTATAATTTAGCGCAAGCGGCCATAACGGGGGTCGGCGATATAGCAACGACTGGTCTATCACTCGCGTTATCTGTATTGCTATTCACATCTGCACACTTGTGGAGTCGACAAATAAAGTATAATCGTGCAAAACTGTTGCAAATGAAAGAATATTTTGCGCAATTAAAGAATGATGACTGCTTTGAAAAATAAAACGAATGAGATGTCAAAAGTTGGAAAACGATTGACATTTTTTTTGTTTTGTGGTACCATATTTCCACACATAATGTGCAGCAAACGCATTTATGCTTGATTTTTTAGGCTAGTTAAGTAATCGAATTATGAACAATAATTAGGAAAGTCCGAGCATCGCAGGACAGGGTGCAAGCTAACGGCTTGTGGAGGCAACTCTAAGGAAAGTGCAACAGAGATATACCGCCAAGGGCTTTGCCTTTGGTAAGGGTGGAAAGGCGAGGTAAGAGCTCACCAATGCCTATGGCGACTTAGGCATTCTGTAAACCCCACCTGATGCAAGGCAGGGAGTCACAAAGGGCTGTCCGCCCGACTTCCGAATTACGCCGCTTGAACTTGCTGGTGACAGCAAGGCTAGATAGATGATTACTCTCGACAGAACTCGGCTTACGGCTAACCTAAAAAATCAAACATAAGTGCGTTTGTTTTGTTTTTTTGAATATATATGCTATACTATGCCTATGGCAAAAATTAATAATGATAAATTAGCAATAAAAGAAGAAAAACGCGCCCAAAAGCAAGAAAAAGCGCTTTTGAAAGCGGAAAATAAAAAACTGCAACAAGCGGAGCGTGTAGAACTTAAAAAACAAGCGCAAGCGCTTGCGAAAATTCAAAAGGAAGAAAAGACGGAACGCCAGCAGCAGGAGCGCGCATTACGTCGTGAAAAACGCAGTAAACTTCGCGAAAAACGCTTGCAACTGCAGGAAAGCAGCCTGCCACTTGACAACGCCGCACTAATCTACCCAGCGTCCAAAAATAGCGAGTGGAACGAGATTTTTCGCATTTCCGCGTACCTCAAAGACGACGTCGACCCGCAAAAATTGCAGTCAGCACTAGAAAAAACAATGCAGCGTTTCCCGTATTACAATGTGGCACTGCACAAGGGCTTTTTTTGGTATTATTTTCAGTATCTAGAGCAAAAGCCCAAAATTATGCAAGAGGAATTTTATCCTTGTCAGCCGTTTGACTTCCGCGGGGACAAACATTTGTTTAGAGTCTTATATTACAACAAAAAAGTGACGTGCGAATTCTTTCACTCACTGTGCGACGGGTTTGGCGGGCTCAATTTTATGGACTGCCTCTTGATAAACTACGCGCGCGAGTGCGGCTTGCAAGTGGATGCCAAAAATTTTATGATAAATCCAAACGACATTTATGAGCAAGAGGAGGTTGAGGACGCATTCAACCGTTACGCCGACCTAAAGGAAACCAACAGTCGCAAAGAAAAGTCCGCCTACCAAATTGTCGGCACGCCGCTAGTTTTGGGTAAACTTATGGTCACATCGGGCAAAATTAGTGTTACTGAACTAAAGAACGCGGCAAAAGCGCAAAATTGTTCGCTAAACGAACTCCTGCTTGCAACGCTTATGTATGCAATAAATGTCGATAGAGTAGAGCACAAGCGCAAAAAACCCGTCAAAATTTCGCTACCGATAGATTGCCGCAGATTTTTTGAAACTAAGACAATGCGCAATTTTTCGTCCTACAAAAATTTTAGCCTAGAAAAGCAGGATGCAACGCTTGCCGACTGCATAGAAGTTGCCAAAGCAGGAATGGCGGAGATTGATAAGGAATACCTTATGAAAAACATCAACGCAAATGTTCTTGCGCAAAAGAATATTTTTGTGCGACTAATGCCGCTATTTATCAAAGATTTGGCACTAAAGTATAGTTTTAACACATACGGCGAGCGTCTATTTTCGACCGCATTTTCAAACCTTGGCGTACTGAAAGTGCCAGACGAAATGCGTGAGTTTGTCGAATCATTTGAAGTGATGATTGGGCGCGCGAAATTCAATTCGCTTAATGTTGCAACGTGTTCATACAATGGGATGGCGGTCATCACGTTCACGCGCCGCATACAACAAAGCAATGTTGAGCGTGTATTCTTCCGCACCCTCGCCTCTCTCGGTCTCTCAATCGACTTATATTCTAATGTTTAGAAAGGGGAAAGAAAATGGAAAAAAATTTTTGTGATAGATGCAAAACAATTGTGGACGCAGGACAGGCGCATTGCCCACTATGTGGCCGTTGCGTCAATGATAATGTCGTTGACAAGCACGAAAAATATCCCGACTATAAGTCGTTTGACCGCTCATATTTTCACATCGCGGGACTTTTGATGCGCGTTTTGCTCATTTTTGCGGCAGTGGCAATTATAGCAAACCTGATTTTGGACATCAAACACCTGTGGTGCTTGTATGTTTTGTCAGGTGCAATCGCAGTACATTTGAGCGTGCTTGTTCCAATCCGCTACAAAATCAATTTTGCACTGCAAATGAAGTTTATGACGCTCGGAATTGCGCAACTAATCATAACGATTGAAATTATGACTCACACATTTGGATGGGGGGTAGGATACGTAATTCCGCTAATGCTCCTGACTCAAATGGTGATATGCGCAATTTTTGCGATATATAAAGGATATATCAATTTTGAGTATATCCGTCCAACGCTATTTTTGCTTGTGTGTTCGCTAATCGTGTTCATCCTTGATTGCTATGTTTTTGATGCCGTGCATTGGCCGAGCGTGAGCGCGTTTTTGCTTTGCCTAGCGTGCTTTGGCTTCTTGCTATTGTTCCGTTACAAGCGAACAATACAAAGTATCAAAAAGTACTACAAATTTTGAAAACGCATAGAAAAATGCGATTTTTGCCTAAAAAACATCGCTTTTAACGCAAAAAATAAGAAAAAACATTGCAAATTTGGCAAAAATAAATTCTGTGAGGGGAAATGGATACAGTATCAATGTGGACAATAATTGCATTTGTTCTAAATCTATTGCTTGCAATAGCAATGGTCGTCAGTGAGCGAAAATCTGTGCAAAGTGTGTTTGCGTGGCTTTCAGTGCTTGCATTTTTCCCGATAGTTGGCTTTATATTGTACATAATTTTTGGTAACGGACTTGGCATTCGCACACGCCGAATGCTTAAGCGTACGAATATGCTAAACG
>JBNMHN010000099.1:0-4236 GCA_050872805.1 Clostridia bacterium | reverse complement strand
CAGAAGTTAAGCATCTCAGCGCCGAAAATACTAGTTTGGAGACGAGCTGGAAAGATAGGTCATTGCCGTGTTTCCAAACTCATACTGATCCCCCCGGAGGTATGAGTTTTTTTTGTATTAGAATCGTTAATTTCTTGAAAATTGTCGATAATAACACTTGCAATTTTGAGTGAGTTTATGATATAATCAATGTTGGACATAAAGTTTTCTCCTGTTGTTTACTACAAACTAATTTTAACATAGGTAGAACTTTATGTCTACTTTTTTTTATCATTTTTTTTTACTCACCCCAACATTTATTATACAACCTATAATCAATGTTGGACATAAAGTTTTCTCCTGTTATTGTTATGTACAAACTAATTTTGTACATAGGTAGAACTTTGTGTCTACTTTTTTTTATAATTTTTTTTTTACCCAGCCCAACATTTATTATACAACTGCTAAAAACTTACTTGCATTAATTGTTTTTATTTGTTATACTATGGTTGCACAATAAAATTTACCATCAAATATTGCATAGGAGATAAAATGATTAACAAAAAATATGAGGATTTGTTTGACACTTTTGTTAGTTTTTATGAAGATACGCACATTAATCCTTGGCATCAAATTTCGAAGAAACAACTTATGCAAAACTATAATGATGTGATTAGGAATTATGATGTTTTTGATGATTATGGTTTCACATATCTTATGAGATATTGCATTAAAAGACTTAGCGGACAAAGTGACGCGCATACGGATTTTTCCATTCGTCATTCTAATATTTTACCATTTGGCTTTAAAGTGATTGGCAATGATCTTTGTATTTATCTCCCAAATGAACTTAGGGGGGCAAAGCTAAAAAGTATAAATGGCTTACCAGTAGAAAAGATTGAAAGGCAGTTTGAAGACATAATTTATTATGGAACACTCGGGAGAAAACAAACCCAGTTAGAGCGATGTCTAAAAGATGAATACATTCTTTTTTCGATACCATTTTTAATTGATGAAAAACGAGTTTCTTTTGAGGTCGAATGTGTTGACGGCAAAATCGAAAGGTTAAATTATACAAAAGGTCAACAAAGTGTACTAAAAAGTGCCACACCAAGTACTAATGCTACATTTAAAACTGTAAACGACGTTTTAATCTACAATCATTATTCAGTGCAAGAGTTTTATCGTGAACAAATTACAAAAGCTATATCTATGCTTTCCAATTGTGACCTATCGTGTATTAGTAAGATTGTTGTTGATTTGCGTGGAAATAATGGCGGGAACGCTGAATTGAATAAACCACTTATGGATTATTTATATGAACATAGAGATAAACGCTTATTTGCGATAACAGATGCAAGGGTGTTTTCTGGAGGACGGTATGCGCTTGTAGACTTGTTGCGATTGGGAGCAACTACAATTGGGGAGTCAAGCATTGGCACTCCATTAAATTGCTATGGCAACAGTAGCTGGAAGTTCATTGGTGATTATGCTTTTTCTGCTTCGTCAAGCTATTTATATCCTAATTTGCAAGAAAATTTTGAAGTTCATAGTAGAACTGATTTTGTTAAATGTGTTTCCTATGAAATTTTGCAACCCGTGTTTTTTAAACCGCAAATAGTTGTTGAAAAAACACTAGAAGATTTTGTGGCAAGACGAGACAAAGCGCTGGATGTGGCTATTAACATTTAAAGTATTATGTCGAAAACAAAAAATAATTTATAATCAAGTATGTTGCTGCTAGTTTCAATTATCTACATAAAGACAAAAATCTTTGTGTTTTTTGTTTTTTTTATAGAGTTTTTGTGTTATAATTAACTAAGGAATGCGCAGTATGAAAGTTGAAAATAAAAACGAAAATTTAACAAATGGGCGTTCGGTTGAAAAGCAAATACTTGTTGTTTTTTCAAAGACTATAACAATAGTGCTTATCCTAATGTTTGCGGCTGTATTTTATGCTAGCATCTTTGCGCCGCAAAGTATGGCAAAATTTACTGGTAGTTTAGGTATGAAGAATGCAAGTTTGTATTATTCAACAGTTCAGTATAATCGCGATAAGGATATTAATTCGCTATATATTGTGATAAATAAGTCCATTGAACTGAAAAAATATAAAAACATTGAAAAATACTGTGAAAAATTGTTTGAAAAGCAAGATTACTATGATTTTATTGCGTATGTTGAAACAAAAAATATCAATGATGTGACAAATGGGAATAGTAGCAGCATTGACAAAATTAATCTGATGATTAGTCTTTCAAATGAAGATATGTATCTAAAAAATAAGTATGTCGACGCATTGATTCATAGAAACAAGGTGCAACAAGCATTTGAATTTGCAAAAAACGACTTGCAAACACTTGATAGTGAGTTGACTTTGCAGTCGCGTTTACACTGGTGTTATAGCAATTTGTTTTTGCTGAATGACTTGCATTTTTTAGACGAAAGCCAACTTATTTTGATTGAAAACTATGTAAAAAATGCTTACAATCTTTATAATTCAACAAATTTTGACGATTTAAGTGGCATCGATAGTTTTAATTATGTCGTTTTGGGGAACACGTTGAAACGCAGCCTTAATGATATATTGAAATTGCAAGATAAAAATATTGTTTTTGACAATTTGTCCTATGATGAAATCAAAAATATGATAAAAGTACTAAATGGAGTTGGAGAATGATACTAGGAAACATTGATAAAATTAAAAAAGTTGACTTGCAAACTTTGGAAGAATTAAAAGGCGAAAAGGTGAATGAATTTGTAGATTTAAGTTTAATTTCAAAAATTACACCCTTTTGCCAAAAATACAAAATTGACATTGGGTTTGCCTTGAATAAAGATAGATGTGTGCAAGAAATTTTTGTCGGCAGTGACTACAAATCCTTGCCACTTGACGACAAAGATAACTCACAAACGCCGCAAGGACGTGTTTTTAACGTGGTTTTTGCTGAAAAAACAAAAATAAACCCAGTCGAACAAACACTTTTGAGACGCAAGCGCCTTGAATGCATTTGCAAAATTTCATATGACGAAAAGTTTAACGGTGCCGAAATTGCTTTGCTAAACATTGATGAAGTAAAAACAATAAGTGTAGAATCGGTTGAATTTATCAATAAGTACGGAATTGAGCAAAAAATTGAAGATTATTTGACCGAATTTAAAGAGTTTCGCAAAAAGGGCTTTGATACAACGGGCGAACACGAGCGAGCAATCATTGTGGGCGTCGGGAGACGTGGCGAGGACATAGAAACAGGGCTGAACGAGCTAGAAAATCTTGCAAATTCCGCTGGAATTGAAGTAGTCGGTAGATTTGCTCAAACGCGCAAAGTGCCTGACAAAGCATATTATGTAGGAGTTGGGAAACTAGAGGAAATTCGCGAAGAAATCGCGCAAAAACAAGCGAACGTCGTGATTTTTGACGACGAACTTAGTGGAAATAAGATAAAAAATCTTGAAGACGAACTTGAAGTGAAAGTTACCGACAGGTCGAACGTCATTCTTGACATTTTTGCAAAACGTGCAAGCAGCAATGAGGGACGCTTACAAGTTAATTTAGCGCGAATGAAGTACAATTTTTCGCGTATACCCGCATTCCAAAACACTGAAAATAAAGGGCTGGGTATGCGTGGCTCGGGCGAAACAAAAACGGAACTCAGTCGCAGAGTTTTGAAAAACAAAATGTTTGCGATTGAAAACCAAATTAAAGAAATTAAATCTCAAAGGCAAATTCGTCGTTCAAGAAGAAAGGACAACGCGGAAAAAATTGTGTCATTAGTCGGCTATACCAACACAGGCAAAAGTACCTTGCTAAACAAAATAACGGATGCTCAAGCATTTGCTGAAGATATGCTCTTTGCAACACTTGATACGACAACGCGCGAGTGTTTTCTTGACCCAAATTGCAAAATTCTGCTTACTGACACCGTCGGTTTTATCGACAAACTGCCGCACGAATTTATCGACGCATTCTCAGCAACACTAGAGGAGTCAGTAGAGTCTGATTTGTTATTAATTGTGGTTGACATTTCCGACCCCGAAGTGCAAAGAAAATATGATGTCGTAATCGACACTTTGACCAAAATCAAAGCCAACGAAATCAAAAGTATTGTTTTGCTTAACAAAAGTGACGCAAAAACGACCCATAAACTAAATACAAACAGGCAAACCATCCAAATTTCCGCAAAAAGCGGGGAAGGCATACCGCAACTGAAAAAAGAACTTAAAAGGTTATTATTCTAATTTATCATAGCATACATT
>JBNMHN010000098.1:0-4332 GCA_050872805.1 Clostridia bacterium | reverse complement strand
ATACTACATATTGCGGTATGTGTTTGTGGTGCAGGAGAAGGGATTTGAACCCTCACGAATTTTTATTCACTAGCGTCTGAAACTAGCGCGTCTGCCATTCCGCCACCCCTGCTTTTAATACGATATCATTATATCGTATTTTTTTTATTATTTCAACTCTTTTCATATGCTAATTATATTTTTAATTCATATTATTCATATGTTTTATGATAATAATTAATTCTTAAACAGATTTCATAGCAATTTATGGTAAAATTATTTTAAAACGACAATTTTATAATATTCATTAATTAAAATTTTTTATTTCTCTACATATGCTTGTCGGTTAAAGCTTCTTTTTGCATCAAGTGCTTTCAAATATGCGCAAAGATTTCTATTTTCTTCCATTATCTTTAAATTTTTTACCGAATACCGTGTTCTTGCTGAGACTAGTCTCCCAATGATAATTTTAATGTTTGCTTTCTCTACTGTATTGGCATAATATTTCAACGTTTTTAAGTCACTATTTTTCAAAATACTGTTTTGCATTGCATCAAAATTTATACCACGTGCTTCAATAAAGTCAATTTTCTCATACACTTGCTTTGTCGCCAAAAACTTTGCTTCGTAATCCGAAACAATTTCAGTAGAAAGTGGCAAACTATTTATAAGCATTTTTGCCTGCTTTCCTGAAAGTTCATCGACAAGTAATTTGTGGATGCCCTCTGGATATGTGCCATTATCAATGAACTTTTTACACGCTGTATTTAAAAACTCAATCTTTGTAAGCTTATGTTCAAACTCATTGACAAAACGATTTTCGTTCCACTCATTCATAAAATCTACAACTAAAGTAGATAGTTGTTCATCGTTTGCAGTTTCTAATTTCTCAAAATACTTTTCAAAAGTCATATTTTTTTCCCTCTTTCGTTTTTTATATTATATCAAACTTTTTCCAAACTTTCAAGAGCAAAGCCCAAAAAAAATACATTTGTTTTGTTCTTGTTATAAAATAAAAATTAATTGACTGAAAAAAATAAAATGTGGTATAATATCGTAAAGGAATAATATGTTTATAGACGCACACGCGCATTTAGCAGATGAAAGACTGGCAGAATTTGCTCCAAACAACGGCTTGAGTGCAGTTATAACATCTTCATACAATGCAAACAACATTCAAAAAACACTCAATATCGCATTACAAAACGCAAACTACTTTGCAACGCTGGGCATTCATCCACAATTTTGCGATGAATACACCATTGATATTGAAAAATATATAATTAGTCAAAAATCACAGCCAAAATTTGTTGGGATTGGAGAAATAGGTCTCGACAAAAAATACGACACTGACTTTACTACGCAAAAACGCACCTTCACAAAGCAATTAGAATTAGCACAAGAATTGCAATTACCCGTAGTTTGTCACGTACGCGAGTGTTATGACGCATTCTTTGACATTATGCAGCATTATGAGAACTTGAAGTTTATGCTGCACGCGTTTTGTGGAACAAAAGCGGACTGCTTTAGGGCAATTGATTTGGGCGGATACATTTCATTTGCGTGCAACATTACGTATAAGCGGCACGACGATTTGAGAAAAATTGCGGCATCAGTACCGCTTGAAAAACTTTTGATTGAAACCGACAGCCCAAGTATGCTTCCTGCAAAATTTATGCGCAAAGGAATCAACACGCCAAACAATGTTTGCTTTGTTGCTGAAACAATTGCAAACGCAAGGAATACAAACATCGACGAAATTGCGCGTGCGACAAAGCAAAACGCAGTTGATTTATTCAAATTAAAACTATAAAAATTAAAATGTTTACTTTAGGAGAAAAAATGGAACAACTACAAAGGTTAGAGTTATTGATTGGTAAAGAATCTATAGAAAAATTACAAAACTCAAAAGTAGCAATATTTGGACTTGGCGGAGTGGGTAGTTTCGTCGCCGAAAGTCTTGCCCGTTCAGGCATAGGCGAATTGCATATAATCGACAAAGATATAGTCGACATCACAAATATCAACCGTCAACTTTACGCACTTCACAGCACAATTGGACACAACAAAGTTGACATTGCTAAAAAGCGAATATTAGACATTAATCCAAACGCTAAAGTATACGAGTATTGCAAAAGTTTCAACAATGAACACTTTGACTTCCCGTTTTCTCAAATGGACTACATTGTCGATTCGATAGATGACATAAACGCAAAAATAGAGTTAATTAAAAGCGCAAAACAAGCAAATGTGCCAATCATTTGCGCAATGGGGGCAGGCAACAAACTCGACCCAACTAAATTTAAAGTTGCAGACATAGCCGAAACTCACACCTGCCCACTAGCAAAAATAATTCGCAAAAAACTAAATGAATTAGATATACATAATGTTAAAGTAGTTTTTTCTACCGAAAAACCAATTGAAAAAACAACCAGCACAATCGCGAGTTGTTCATTCGTTCCGTCAGTCGCAGGTTTAATCATTTCAAGCGAAGCAATCAAAGATTTGATAAAATAAAACCATTTTTGAATTTTGTACCTAAAACAAATAGTTGATAAATTTCAATATGTTCTCCCTTGCCTTTATTAATACTGTTTTTAACAAACTTACACATTAGATAAGTTACTTGTTTTTATTTAGTAATTTATCATCCGCTTTCAATGTTATTCTATTTGTAAGTGTTATTGTAGCCACAAGTTTTGTTCCATCCTCCATTGTTGTCGATAATTTGATTGGTAGGAAATGAAGCAATGCATTGCGTTCATCACACTTTTCCCCATTAACTTTTAAAGTATGATGAAACCACCCAGAATATACTGATACCTTTTGACCATTATAATCATATTCTCTATAAGACAATAACAATGAAACGATTAGGAATATAATTGCAATTACCAAGTACATGTATAACCAACCGCCAACAAATACTGGCTCAAATTCGTATGATACTATCTCATAAGAATTAACATTCCCCTTGATATATATGAATAAACTTTCTGCAGTATCAGACCCGTATGCTGTGAAATATCCCTTATCAGTTTCTAACAAGTTATCATTTGAATCATAATACCTTATCGTTGCATATCCTGATTCAACTGCTCTATTAAATTTTAGTGTCATCTCTATATGACTTTCATTTAAACTTGAAAAATATTCGCTATTTGCCGAGTCATCAACTAATTCCAATTTTGGTTGGCTAGCATTTATAATTTCTGGTATAAAAATTAGTAAAACTACGATAACAATCCAAATCAATCTATGTATCCAAAGTATTGCTTTTTCATTCATTTCATCCCCTCCTAAAGCCTGTATTACTCTAGCTTTGCATTAATTCTTTCCCTCATCCATTTGTAGTATACCACTACCCCCCCCCCCCCTGTCAAGGGGTTTTCAAAAAAAAAGTTCTTAAAAAACAAAAAACGTTTATATTTTTCGTTCTTTTGAATAAAAATGTAAGAAGCGCCATTGTTAATCTAAATGTAGGTTGTATAATAAATGGGTTGTATAATAAATGTTGGGGTGGGTAAAAAAATTTATAAAAAAAAAGTCAAAATGTACAAGTACAATTTGACCTGCGAGAACTTTCTTGGGAGAAAATTCTCTAACTCATACCTCCGGGGGGATCAGTATGAGTTTGGAAACACGGCAATGACCTATCTTTCCAGCTCGTCTCCAAACTAGTATTTTCGGCGCTGAGATGCTTAACTTCTGTGTTCGGCATGTGAACAGGTGGGTCCATCTCGCTAGTATCACCGCGTATTGTATATTATCTAGATCTCTCTAGTTAATACCTATTTCTCGTCGCACATTGGCAACTGCATAAATTATATACCTTTATCAAACAATTTGTCAAGTCTTTTTTACTGCTTTCTTATGTGCGCTTGATTTTCTTGTGATCAAGCCCTCGACCTATTAGTATCGGTAAGCTACATACATTACTGCACTTACACCTCCGACCTATCTACCTTGTTGTCTGCAAGGGGTCTTACTAACTTATGTTATGGGATATCTTATCTTGGGGTGGGTTTCACGCTTAGATGCTTTCAGCATTTATCCCTTCCGCACTTAGCTACCCAGCCGTGCCACTGGCGTGACAACTGGTACACCATTGGTGCGTTCACTTCGGTCCTCTCGTACTAGAGGCAACTCCCCTCAAATATCCTGCGCCCACGAAGGATAGGAACCAAACTGTCTCACGACGTTTTGAACCCAGCTCGCGTGCCACTTTAATCGACGAACAGCCGAACCCTTGGGACCTAGTACAGCCCCAGGATGTGACGAGCCGACAGCGAGGTGCCAAACCTCCCCGTCGCGGTGGACGCGTGGGGGAGATCAGCCTGTTATCCCCAGGGT
>JBNMHN010000097.1:0-4365 GCA_050872805.1 Clostridia bacterium | reverse complement strand
TAAAAATGAACCAGTTGCGAGTGTTATATTTCTCCCCGATTTAGGATTGAAGGTTGTGTCACAAAAAGGTAGGGGGACATTAATAAATGGAGAAAAGCCTTCTAAACCATTTTCAGGAACAATTGACGATTCACTTTGGTTGATTGAAGGTAAGCCTAAAAAGTGGACAATAGGAAAGATTTTATCAACACAAGTTTTAGGCGTGAGAAGCAATGGGGCAACTTCTGTTACTTTTGCTATGACACTTTTAAAAGGCGCTTGTGCAATAATTTATAATATAAAAACATTGTGGGATCTTTATCCCGGAATATGTGCGTGTAAAAACGCTGGGAAGATTTGCAAAATAATTGAAAACGGAACCATAATTATTTGTGAAACACAACAGCAACTTGATTTTGCATTAAAAATTATTGCTGAAGCGGAATAAAATTTTAAATAATGAATTATTTAAAGTTTTCAGCAAACTAAAAAACAATAAGGCGTATTTAATAAAAATTTCATAATTATTGTTAAAAAAACGTGCAATATTGTTTACAAAAAAGTGGCGAGTGCCACTTTCAGCCTAGGTAGGTAATTACTACTGTTACGCTTGGGCATACTAAGTGCGAGATTGTCGCAGTGTTTTCTTGTTTTGGACATTTTAGAAAGATGCTTTGCGGGGAAAGTTTTACCAGTTCAAACGGGTCAGCGACGCTGCTGACGACAAATACACCATGCGCGCTCAATTCAATCGGTTGTTGGTCGTAATTAAAACTGCTTTGCCCAGCAAATACTATGTCAGTTCCCACACGTCTAAAACCGACTGATATTAAGTCGGTAGTTGGGTCAAAAATTGTACCCGAATGCGGGGTGTATGCGTTCACGACAAAATCGACTTTATATAGACCCGTTTTGTTGAACTGAATAGTGTTTTCAGTGGCGTCAACAACGCAAATGCTTGTATTGTCGATTTCTTTGCGTTCCAGTGGTAGTCGTTGTTTTGAGCCAATTTGTAATCCATATTCTGGATATTGTTGATTTGTTGAGATAAAATACACAACAGGAATTTTCTCAGGAACTGTAGCGCTCGTTGGTCCTGTAGGACCCGTTGCACCGTTTTTGCCGTCAACACCATCGCGTCCGTCATTACCGTCGCGTCCATCAAAGTCATCGGCGCCGCGCGGTAAGAAAAAGTCAAATGTATGGTTCAAGTTTTGATAATTGTCGACGACTCGCGCGCGTGTGTTTGGCTCGACCATGTATACGTTGCCAAGAGTAATTGTTTCCGCAAGTCCAGTATTGTCGACTGCGCCTGTGGCACCCGTCGCTCCAGTAGCCCCCGTAACACCAGTTGCGCCTGTGTCGCCCGTCGCACCTGTTATGCCAGTATAAACCGTGCGAATAATTGTTTTTGGTTTCTCTGCGCCTTCACAACAATAAGGACAACAACATTTTTTGTTATAATAGTTCACCTAAAATAGGGAATACCCTAATACATAATATTTGCAAATGTCATATAGTGTTAATTTTTTGCTTTATTTTGCGTCTTTTTTGCTTAACTTGCGCTTTACCTTATAAAATTTTAGGTTTTACAATACTTAAAAAGCAATAATGGCTACAATAACTTGACAAAATGTCGAAAAATAAGTAAAATCATATATATGAACAAGTTGAAAAGGTTTTACGCGACTGAAAATCCGACCGACGGATTTTTCATACTGTCTGGGCAAGAGTTTGTGCACGCAAAAAATGTTATGCGTCTAAAAGAAAGTGACCAAATAATTATTTGTTGTGGTGACGGAGTCGACTATACTTGTGAAATAAGCCAAATTAATAAAGACAACCTTGTTTGTAAAGTACTTTCTAGCACGCCAAATAAATGTGACCCGCAAGTTGCCGTTACACTATATCAAGCGCAAGTTAAGGCTGATAAGCTTGAATTAATCGCTCAAAAGGGCAGTGAAATAGGGATATCAAAAATTGTCCCATTTACAAGTGAATTTTGCGTCGTGCAAGGCGAACTCAGCAAGCAAAAAATTGAAAGGCTCAACAAAATAGTGATTGAATCCGCTAAGCAATGCGGGCGTTCAAAACCGCTTGAAATTGAAAATAATAAAAATTTTAGTGCGGTTGTGAAAGAACTAGTAAACTATGATTTGGTAGTGTTTGCTTATGAAAACGCGAATCGAGAAAGGATTAGCCAAATAAGCGGAAAACACAAGAAAATCGCTATAATTGTTGGCAGCGAGGGCGGTTTTTCGCAAAGCGAATGCGAAATGCTTTGCGCTTTAAAAAATGTGCATTGTGTTACACTTGGAAAACGCATTTTGCGTGCTGAAACAGCGGCAATCGTGAGTTGCGCGCTTGTTATGGAAAGATTTGAAAGCATAATCGATTAAAACAAGAATTGAGAGAAAAAAATGAACATATACATCAAAAAAATGGGTTGCAAAGTCAATGAGTATGAGGCGTCCAGCCTAATGACATCACTAAAGGAACACGGACATACTGAAGTTGCCACGCCCGCAGATGCTGACTTAGCAATCGTAGTTACTTGTGCAGTAACAAATGAAGCGGAGGCGAAGTCGCGCCAAATGGTCGGCAGCATTACAAGCAAAAACCCCAATATTAAAATCATTATTTGCGGATGTTCATCACAAAACAACCCAACACAATACGAAAGTAAAGACAATGTAGTTGCAGTCTTTGGAATGAACAAGCTCGACATTATCTCTTTTGTCCAAAATATGCAAAACGAGTTTCAATTTGAGCCAAAGTGCTATATCAGCGAAACATATGAAGACTACACCAGCCCTCAAATGGACAAAACACGTCATTTTGTCAAGATTCAGGACGGATGCAAAAATTTTTGCTCTTACTGCCTAATCCCATATGTCCGCGGGCGTTCGCGCTCACGTGCGTTAAATGATATTGTTGAAGAAATAAAGCAAGCGCAAAAGGAATCAAAGGAAGTTGTTTTGACGGGTATAAATGTTTCCGATTACCGCACCGACTGTGGGGAAACATTTGTTGCCCTAATCAAGGCGCTGCAAGATATTGACATTCGCTTGCGCATTAGTTCGATTGAGTGCAATGTAATTTCGCGTGAATTGCTTGTCGAATTGCAAAAGTGTAAGAACTTTTGCCCGCATTTCCATTTGCCGTTGCAAAGCGGTGCCAACCAAACACTCAAAGATATGAACCGACACTATAACACCGCGCAATTTTTAGAAAAGGTTAGATTGATAAGAGAGTATTTCCCGAATTGTGCTGTGACAACGGACGTCATCGTCGGCTTTCCAACCGAAACCGAAGCCGATTTTGAAGAAACGCTGCAAACAATAAAAGCCGCAAACTTTAGCGACATTCACGCTTTTGCTTATTCCGAACGCTCAGGAACAGCGATTTCCAAATTGAAAAAGCCACTTGACAGCAAAATTATAAAAGAACGCAAAGCGATAATGCTCGCACTGAAAAAGGAACTTCACCACGCGTTTTTGTCGGCGCACATTGGCAAAACTGCATCTATGTTGACTGAAAATATCAAAGGCAACTACATTGTCGGCTATACAAAAGAGTACATCAAAGTATTGTTGCCAAAAGATGAAGTCGGTTGTTCGCAAGTTGTGGATGTCGAACTTGTCGGAATTTCAGGCGACGCAATGCTTGGAAAATTGATTAAATAAAACACATTTTTGTCACATATTTATTACTTGGCAGCGGGTTGTATCTACACGCTAGTCGCTCGTTGCCACACAAAACAAATTGGAGGAGTAAAAATTATGAATAGTTGTTTATTTTGTGCATTTAATGAAGAGGTAGAACATAAAGTTTACGAAGACGACTTGTCTTTCATCGTTAACGATATTAGACCTATGGCAAGTCGCCACTACTTGGCTATACCGCGCAAGCACTTCAAGTACTTCAGCGAAATGGATGCAAATGATATTGCAAATTTTGGTAAAATCTTTGCCAAAATCGCCGAGATTGCTGAGGAAGTATTGAAGATTGAAGGCGGTTATCGTCTTGTCATCAATCAAGGCGACAACGCAGGACAAACAGTTCCGCACTTGCACATCCACATTCTTGGTGGACAAAAAATGAATTGGGATCCAGCGTGATAAGAGATTGCACCACTATAGGTGCTTTTTCTTTATTGATTTTCAAAAAAAAATATCTCAAATTCCACTATGGGCTTTATTTTGCAAATTAACATTGACAGAAATATTGCTTAATATCAAAAAACAATAAAAATTGTTTGATATTTTCTTTCTAATGTGGTAAACTAAAACCATAGATGTGATTTTAGCGTATATGTGATGCCATAAAATTACAAATGATTTAGCAAAGGAGAAATGAATAATGAAGTACTTAACTAAATGGGGG
>JBNMHN010000096.1:0-4387 GCA_050872805.1 Clostridia bacterium | reverse complement strand
TGCATCAATAATTCGGGCGTCAAATTTAGTGCCGCAACGGCAATTGACGGGTCGACAAACTCGCGCTTGTTAGAACTCCTGATTGCGGACGCCGAACGTATGCTCGGGCACCACGCAGGAACTTCTTCTACAACATATAGTTTTTCAAGCGCAGTAATGTACGATTTCAGCGTGCGCACATCCATACTACTGTCGTTTGCGGCGACATCCGCCAAAATCGCCCTATCCGTCGCCATTGTCGAAATGTTGCGTGCGTAGGAACGCAACAGCGTGCGCATACGCCTAGCGTCGCGCTTGATTCCGTCCACAGTCGTCGCGTCGGAATCGCAAATATTCTCTAGGTACATTTTCGCAGTCATTAGCGCCGCTTGTTTGTCCTCTTTTTTCAAACTGCTTGGCCACCCACCGCGGCAAGCAACATAAATCAGGTTTTCAATTGAAAGATTTGACATTTTCCCGTCAATGTCAAGGCCCTTGTTATCAAACAATTCGGTAAGCGAAATATTCCCGACTGACTCTTTCGACTCATAAAGGCTCATTGGCAGCATAACAAGCTTTGCAATGCGCCCTGTGCCCGTGTGCATAATCTTGTCACGGTCCACCGATGCCGAACCCGTCAAAATGTAAAGCCCATCCTCGCCAATTTCGTCAACACTCATCCTAACCGCATCCCATATTACTGGCGCCATTTGCCATTCGTCTATCAAACGCGGCTTGTCACCGACAAGCAAAAGTGACGGCTTTGTCTCAGCCGTTGCAATGTATGCTCGCGTTTTATCAGGGTCTTGCATTTTCAAAACGCTTTTTGCGTGTTGCTCAGCAGTGGTTGTTTTCCCGCACCACTTTGGACCCGCAATCAAAACTGCACCCACGCACTTAAGCATTCGCTCTAGCGTTTTATCTACAATTCGTGGTAAGTACTCTTTGCTCATACCTCATCTCCTTTTGATATTTTATCACATTAAAATTTCAAAGTCAACTCTAATGTCAGTTTTTTCCGTGTTTCAATGTCAGTTTTTTCCGTGGTTTGATGCTACTTTTTTCCGTAATTTGATGTCAGTTTTTTCTCTAATCATAAAAACAGTGTGTGAAATATTTAAACATCCACACACTGTTGCTACTTCCCATTTTAGAAAATGTGCAAATTTGCGCTTTTTCTAAAATGAGTATACACCTTTTAGAAGTTTTTGTCAAGTTCGTTTGCCACTTGTTGTGGCATTTTTTGACGTTTTCAGTCGAAAAACTCCCTCATTTTGCAAAGTTTTTCGGTATCCAGTCGAAAAACTTTGCATTTTTACCAAGTTTTTCGGTTGCGAATGGAAAAACTATTGACATTTTATATTTTTTTTGTTAAACTTATCAAAAATTAACATAACGAAACAAATATTAACATCAAGGAGACAACAAAAATGATACTAAGACAATCTTATCTTGAAAAACTAAACCCCTACATTGATGTCAAAATAGTAAAAATACTTGCGGGTATTAGACGATGCGGAAAGTCGACTATTCTTGAAATGTTGAGGCAGGAACTTTTGCAGCGCGGCGTGGATGAGAATCACATAATCGTCAAAAACTACGCAAACGCTGACTATCCTAACGACTACTCAACACAAAATATGTTTCAGGAACTAAGGGCGGCAGTTGTCGATGACAAAAAATACTATTTCTTGCTCGACGAATTGCAAGAAATAGAGGGGTGGGAAAAAGTCGTCAACTCTTTGCTTGAAGAATTTGATTCCGACATTTATGTCACGGGTTCTAACTCAAAGCTTATGTCTAGCGAAATTTCCACTTACTTGACGGGGCGATATGTCACAATTCCTGTGTACCCACTGTCATTTGCGGAATACATACAGTTCCGCAAACAGTCAAACAAGCCCGTTGCGGAACTCCTGCAAGACTATTTGCGCCTCGGCGGCTTCCCGCTCGTTGCAACTCTTCCTGCGGACGAAAAAATTGTTTATCCGATTGTTGAAGATATATACAACTCGGTCGTTGTCAATGACATCACGCGAAAAGGACGCATTAGTAATATTGACCTGTTCAACCGTGTTGTCAAATTTGTCATTGACAATGTGGGCAAAACATTTTCCGCAAACTCAATCGTAAAATTTTTGAAAAGCGAACAAAGAACTATTTCCGTCGAAACGATTTACAATTATCTTGAGTGGCTTGAAAAAGCATTTGTCATCTATCGTTGCAAACGCTTTGACATTCAGGGTAAAAACATTCTAAAGACGCAAGAAAAATTTTACCCTGCCGACCAGTCTATCAAATATGCGCTATATGGGTTTACTCCAACATCGGTTGCTGCAATGATGGAAAATTTGGTTTTCATTGAATTGAAAAGGCGCGGCTATGATGTCTACATCGGCAAAAACGGCGAAAAGGAAATTGATTTCGTTGCAGTGCGACAAAACGAAAAAGTTTATATTCAAGTTTGCAGAGATTTGCCGACCGAGTCTGACCGTGAATTTGCAAACTTGCTTGAAATCAAGGACGCGTACCCAAAAATTATTGTTACGCTTAACGAATATGCGGACGGCAATTTCAACGGCATCAAACTTTTGCATTTATCAAAATTTTTGCTTGAAGAATTTTGATTTAACGGCAAAAACAAATAAGGCAGTGTTTAATAAGTACACTGCTTTATTTGTTTGTTTTTATATGGGGGGAAAGAAAAAGCCGACACCCACAATTATGTGAGTGTTGGCTTTTCTTTAATCTATTTGTGATGTAAATTTGCAAACGGTCAATGATACACAAGATTGTGCAAATTCAATTTAGTTTTTATTCCTCATCTTTCTTGTCTTTCTTTTCTCTAGTAAAGCCTAAATTGTCTTTTCTTGCTGCTTTCAAATCTCTTTCAGCTTGTTTGAGATGCCCTTTATGTGTTCCAAAATATACTTCGCCATTTTCATCATAATAGCCTGCATCGGTTTCGTAGAATTTTCTCGCTTTCTTAAATGATTTAATTCTACCATCGCCTTTGCTCCTGTTATAATCATAATGAGTTTTCCATGCTTTTTTATGTCCTTTAGCATCTTGTTTCTCATTTTTGCGTTCACTTTTACTAACATTCTCATACTCTTCTCTTTGTGCGCGATATTTTTTCAATGCATCTGTTTCGCGTTTTTCCGCAATTTCTTTCGTTTTTGTACGATTTACTGCACCACGAGCGGTCAATGCCTCACCATTCTTAATCGCTGCCAACGTATTTCTAAGACCTCTTTGGGATCTATCGTTGCGCTCAGTAGCATAATCGCCTGAGTCGATTATCTTGTCGCGCTCTGCGCCAAGTTGTTGCTGCATTGCTTCAAGTTTGTCATTCTTGCCATACCATCTATTTGATATACGAGAACGCAAAGTTTGTTTTCCTCTATCTGCTGCGTGTTGTTCCGCCAAAAGTCTACGACCTTGCATATAACTCAATTCGCCAGACTGACGCATACCTTGTACTGCGGCTTTTTCAGCCGCTCTCCTGTCTCTATTATCTTGACGCGCTTGTCGACGTGCCGCTACATTTGCAGGGTCAAAGTAATTGCCTGCCGCTTTTTTCGCTTTAGAACCCACTTTGTTCGCAAACTTATGCGCTGCACTTGCTTTGCTTGCCATTTTACCAGCATTCCCCTTCGCGTCGCCGTATACTTCCTCACCCATCGATCTAAGATCTTTCGCTTTCCCAGCGGTAAGTTCGGTGAGTATTCCCGTGAAGTCCTTTATCATTAGCGAACCGCACATAATGAACAATATGTGTGCAAAGCCATTGAATAGGTCACAAGTCAATTTGCCGTATGCTGCGATTTCGTCCGCCGAATAGAACAAATCTATTTGTTGCATTAGCGGCGCAACGATGAAGAAGAAGTTGAGTGCAACAACTGTACCGTACATAATGACTGTACTTTGAATGAATTTTTGCGCCCAATTCTTGAATGCGCTCCCGCCATCCAGCGGCATTAGCGCGATGAATGGAGGCGAGACTGCAAACAGCAAGGTGATTTCAAACAGCCTTTGAATCACACCCATTGCTGCGTACAACAGCGTTGTTGTGATGAAGAAACACGACACAAACGCGAACAGCCAGTTAAATTGGGTAAGGTCGTAATAGACAAACACGAGGTTTGTATTCCGATAGTCAAACTGAGATATTTCGCCCGGTGACGGCTGGTGGAACATAAATTCGCAGCCTGCCATTGAGTCGCTAATTGTCAGTTCCTGCGCCTCAATTTTTTGTTGCGTTGCAAATGCGCGGTCGATTTTGTCTGCTGCTGTTTTGCCTGTCAGGACGCCTGTGTTATCGTCCAAGAAAATACCAAAGTTCAAACCTTGCGTTGTTTGCAGCGTTGCGGCAAAGTCGCTGTTTGTCCGCGCGCGGTTGCTACTC
>JBNMHN010000095.1:0-4399 GCA_050872805.1 Clostridia bacterium | reverse complement strand
GCTAAACGTCGGCAATCGTAAAGAGCTTGAAACAATGATAAAAAACCACAACTACAAATTTGACGAAAAAACTGCCGAACTTGTAGAAAAATATGATGAATTAATCAAATTCAACTACAACTGGGCAAGCAGCGTTTTGACCGACAACAACAGCATACAATTTTTTGCGGACGGCAAAAAGCAGTTTGACGCCCTCAAAAAGGATATCGCCGCCGCTAAAAATCACATTCACCTAGACTACTACATTCTTGCGCACGACAAGTTTGGTAAAGAAATAATAAATCTTTGCACGCAAAAATTGAGTGAAGGGGTTTCGGTTAAGATTATCATTGATAGTCTTGGGTCAATATCAACGCGCAAAAGGCATTTCAAAAAGTTTATCAAAGCAGGCGGCGAGTTCCGCGAGTTTTTTCCGCCGATTTTGCCATTCAAAATGTTGAATTTTAAAATGAATTACCGTAATCACCGCAAAATCGCTGTAATCGACGGCAAAATTGGTTATGTTGGCGGTGTCAATCTGCGAGCCGACCACTTGGGGTACGACAAAAAGTTGACGCCGTGGCGCGACGCACACCTCCGCATTGAAGGGCTTTGCGTCTCAGCACTGCAAGTGGCGTTTTTATCTGACTGGCGCTTTTCAACAAATGACCAAAAGTATCCTCTAAAATATCTCAAAAAAGATTATTTTCCAGAGCCTAATTTGAACGGGAAATGCCCCGTGCAAATTATAACAAGCGGGCCTAGCAATGATAAGACGGAAATTAAAAACGCGCTTGTCAAAATGATAACAATGGCGAAAAAGTCAATCAAAATTCAAACACCATATTTTGTGCCCGACCAAGTCTATCTTGACAGCCTCAAACTTGCAATCGCAAGCGGAATAGAAGTTCAACTGATGATACCTAAAATTCCAGACAAAAAACTTGTCTATAACGCAAGCTTGAGTTATGTTCGCGAACTTGTCAAACTCGGCGCAAAAGTTTACCTATATAAAGGCTTTTTGCACGCAAAAACAATGATAATCGACGACGAAATTTGCACAATCGGCACTTGCAATAGTGACAACCGCTCATTTTACCTCAATTTTGAAATCAATGCAATTATTTATAACGAAGAATTTACCAAAACTGTGTTGGAATCAATAGAAAACGACACAAAAAATAGCGTCGAATTTAAAACAAACGTCGCTATTCCGTGGACTAGGCGCTTTAAAATGGCATTCAGCCGACTGTTCACACCACTTTTGTAGCCTCGCCGATTTGTTTGACAAATTGGCTTTATTAATGTTATAATCAAATTAGGAGAATTTATGGAAATAAAACAGGTTTGGAACAAAGAAATTGCCGACAAATTTCTTGATATGACTTTTGATGAACAAGCGCAATTATATAGGCGCTTCAAAGCGCAGTTCAACGCACTTGCAGTCTATAATGAAAGAATAGCAAACGAAAAATTTTATCAACTACTTGAAGAGTGTGTGTTGCTTGCCGTTGAAGGCGACGCAATCGCGCAGGATTTTTTGACCTACATCTACAAAAAAGGTAGAGACGGGCTTTTTGAGCCAAATATTTTGCGTGCCTACAAGTGGGGAATCATTGCAAGCGCAAGCGGCAGCAAACTTTCGATGAACCGTCTAAAGTTTTTCTTTCAGCCTGCATTTTATAAAATTGCCGAATATGACGAAGTTGACAAAATTGCGGAAGAATACGATTTGACGCCCGACAATATCGAATACTTTTTCGCGCGCGCACTATCGGATATGATTATCAGTGCAAGCGACGTCAATATGATAGCACTCAGCAAACTCGATATAATTCCTGAGGAACTTTCGGAAGAAGACTTGCGCGAACTTGAGCGCGTCCGTGACCGCGTCATCGGCAATATGATAAACTTGCTTGTTGCCGACTAAATGATAAAGTGATAAAATCAAACAATTCGACTTAATAAAAATGATTTTATATTATTTGTGATTTAGCCTTTGCTTATAATCATATAAATGCAATAATCAATAAATAATGGTTGAATTTATATTATATAGGAAAACAAAATGAAAAATAATTATAGAAAATACTTTTTGGCAAGCGACTCAACGCGAATGTTTTTGTACGCAATGTTGTTGCCGTACGTGGCAGTTTTTTTGTTATACTCCGTATATTCAATTATTGCTAATTCAATTAATATGAAAATTGACGCATTTTACGAAACTATGCTCGTATTGATGATAAACGCCGTGTTTATGCAACTATGTTTTGTCGTCATATATTTTACGTTTGTGCATAAACGCCGTATAAACTTTGCGGCCGCCTCCAAATTGAATGTAAAACCAAACGCGTGGATGCTCGCAATCAGTATATGTATGGGCTTTGCGTTGCTTTGGTTCTCAACTCCAACAATGGATTTGTTTGAGCGCGGACTAACCGCAATCGGTTGCAATATAAAAAGCGACCTTGGGTTTGAACTAAATTCCGCAGGAACAATCATTTTCGCAATACTATGCCTAGGAATTTTGCCCGCCTTTGTCGAAGAGTTTATCTTCCGCGGCGTCATTTTGCAAGGCTTGCGCAAATATGGAAATTGCTTTGCAATCATAGCATCCGCGCTACTATTTATGCTCATCCACGGCAACATCCAGCAAACAATCTACCAGTTCGCATTCGGCGTTTTGGCAGGGTACCTAGTCATAAAAACGGGTTCGCTGTGGGTTTCAATCATCATCCACGCAATCAACAACACGTTCGTGATAACGCTGAGTAGTATTCAAACGTGTATGGGAATTGAAGCAGTTGCCACAAAAATTACCGCATTTTATGTCATTCAAGCAGTATTGTACCTAGTTTTGCTTGCTTTGGTCATCTATTTTGGAATTAAACTATTAAATAAAGTCAAAAATAAACTTGAAAACCAAGCACTCGCAGCAAGTAGCGCACAAACCGCACAAAGTGCGCAAAATATGCAAGACAGTGCTGAAAATGTAGCACTTTCGCAAGAAAATACAAATGTTCAAAAAGATGTAGTTGCTCAAGAAAATGCAACTATCAAAGAAAAATCAAATATTCAAGAAAACGGAGTTTCAGCGCAAGTCGCTGAAAAAGATAAATCAGCAACTCAAGAGGACGCTGAAGAAAATGAAACCGAAATTGAAAAACAATTTGCTAAAATCACGTTCAAAGAGGGGTACGCAGGCTTTATGCGCGACGGGTCAATCAAAAAAGAGGGCTTAACAGGGTTTTTTGTTGCCCTCGCAATCACGATTTTGAACACAATTTCAATGTTTATGAGCTAAAAATTAAAGAAATCAATTTATAATATTATGCCTTATAATGTCATATATTAATACGAAAGGAGAAAAATGGAAGAACTTTTAAAAAACGAAAAGCGCCTGTTTTGGAGCAACCTATGTTACTTCATTATCCTCACATTATTTGTAGTTTTGCGCATAGTGAGTAGCGCTGGACTACTAAATTTTGCAGGCGAATGGCAAGATAGATTATTTACAATCATTGTGCAAATTCTCATCCTTTTTTCAGTGCCAATGCTGATATACCGCTTTGTCTATAAGCAAAAAACGAAAGACATATTCCGTTCATTTGGCTTTAGAAAAACAAGCGGCAAAGTTTTGCTTTGTTCAGTAGGAATGGGCTTTGTAGCATTTTTCTTGATAATATTTGTTTCAACATTTTTCTCCGTATTCATCCAAATGCTTGGCTATAGACCATACGTGCAATACGGAACTGCCACCGAAACAAGTTTTTGGACGTTTTTGCTTGACCTAGTGTTCATCGCAATGCTTCCAGGAATGTTTGAGGAATTTTCTCACCGCGGAATGCTGATGAGCGGCTTTTCAAAAATCGGGTCATTTAGAGCGGTTTTGCTTTCAGGGCTGCTGTTTGGTTTGATGCACCTCAACATCACGCAATTTTTCTACGCATTTGTTGTGGGAATGCTCCTTGCAAGCGTCGCGCTCATCACAAAAAGCATTTGGCCAAGTGTGATAATTCACTTTATCAACAACGGGCTAAATACTTACATCGACTATGCCGAATCGGCAAACATATTTGGCGCAAGGTTCAATGAGTTTATTAATCTAAATGGCGTCAACATTCTCACGCGTTTCTTGTTGTACACTCTCGTGTTGTGCCTCGTCGTCTATGTCGGCACATGGTTGCTGCTAAAAATGTTCAAGTATACAAAACAAGCGCAATTCTATAAGTTTGCAAAAGAATTTGCAGGACTCAAGAACCCGAAACAGCTTTTGGATGTCGAAAACGCGCAAGAATTGCTTGAAATTTATCTCTCGCAAGGCAAAAATATTGATGACCAACTTTCAAAGCTAAAGCCGCAACCGCAAACTGATTTGCCGCAATCAAATGAGTCGCAACCAGTAGAACAATCGCAATCG
>JBNMHN010000094.1:0-4442 GCA_050872805.1 Clostridia bacterium | reverse complement strand
TTGCAATTGTGGTGGCGATAGTGCTGCACGAATTTAGCCATAGTTATGTCGCGGTCAAAATGGGTGACAATACGCCAAAAGCGTATGGGCGGTTGACGCTCAACCCGCTTGCGCATTTTGACGCGATAGGGTTGATTTGCTTTGTGCTTGTCGGCTTCGGGTGGGCGAAACCTGTGCCGATAAACACGCTCAATTTCCGCAATCACAAAAAGGGCGTCGTTGCCGTGTCGCTTGCGGGAATTACGACAAACATTATCATTGCGTTTATTAGCGCGGGGCTGTTTGTGTGTGTGTCAAATTGGATGCCTGATAGTATGTTTAGGTTTTTCCTATCATACCTATTCGGGTTTGGAATGACAATCAATTTGTCACTTGCGGTGTTCAATTTGCTGCCGATTTATCCGCTAGACGGGTTCAATTTCTTGAACGCCTTTATGCGATACGATAACAAGTTCGTCGATTTCAATATGCGTTACGGGCAAATACTGCTGCTCATTCTAGTAATTTCGGGGCTTGTTGGGCTTGTGCTTGGGTATGCGGTCAACGGCATTGTGTGGGTGTTTGAGTGGTTTTGGAATTTGATTTTCTAAAGGAGTTGAGATGAGTGATTCAAAAGAACAAGAGTTCGTGAAAGACGTCGGCGAGAATGACAACGTGATGTTGTCAAATGCTGAATTTCTTGAAAAATACGAAAATGAGAAAGCGGCGGACGCTGCGTCCGCGCTAGAAAATGCTGACACGGATGCAGATACAGAAACTTGCGAAAATGAACCCACTGTCGCAAACTCTGACGACGCAAACGCCGCGCCTGACAATGAACATAAATATGACATCAAAAATTTTGATAACCCGTATGAACTTTTGCTTGCAATTATGGACGACAACAAAGTCGACCTCAAAACAGTCGTTTTGAGCGAAATAACTGACGAATACCTTGAGTATATAAGGCAATCCGATTTAATTGACCTAGAGCAAGCAAGTGAGTTTTTGGCGGTGGCGGCAACGCTACTTGAAATCAAAGTCAAGGCATTACTTCCAAAGCCAGAAGAACCGAAAGAGGACGAAGTCGACCCTGAAAAAGAACTTAAGCGCAGGCTTGAAGAATATAAGATTCTGAAAAAAGCAGCAGACGAATTAGGAAAAATTGAGGACATCGATAGGTTCTACAAAGAGCCCGACGAGTCCGTCAACGACTTTAGGTACGTACTAAAGCAAATGAATATGGACAATCTTTTGAACGCGTTCACAAAGATGATGATAAAACTGCAGCAAAAAACAACTATCAGTGTCGAGCGTAAGATTGAGAAAGACCGATTTACTGTCGCGGAAAAAATATTCACTTTGAAAGTGGTTTTGAACGAGAGACAGCAAGTTCACTTTAGCGAAATGTTTGATAGTGACTATTCAAAAAGCGAGATCATTTCAACCTTTCAAGCAATGCTTGAACTAATGAAAATGCAGTTCATCAAGGTCACACAAGCCGACTTGTTCGAGGATATTTTGATAATCAAAAATCCTGATTACGTCGAGGGACAAGCAACAGAAAAAATTGATGAGTATGAGGAATAATTATGGATAGATTAGATAATTTAGACGAAATTGTGATGTCAATCCTTTTTGTGGCGGGTCAAGGCGTCGAAATTGAAGATATAGCGTCAAAACTCAATGTCAGCGTCGACAGGGTTAAATCAGCCATTGACAGTTTGAAGCAAAAGTATGTTGCGCCGTGTGGTATCAACGTCATCACATACAAAAGCAAAGTTCAACTGTCGTCAAACCCAGAGTATTCCGATTTTATTGCAGATGTTTTGAACCCGATAAAAGAAAAAGCGCTGACAAAGGCGGCGCTTGAAACAATGGCTATCATTGCTTACAAGCAGCCAATTACAAGGCTTGAGATTGAGAGCGTTCGCGGCGTGTCCAGCGACTACGCAATCCAAGTGCTGCTGGGGCACAACTTGATTGAAGTCGTCGGAAGAAAAGACGTCGTCGGCAAGCCACTTTTGTTTGGAACAACGGAAGAATTTTTGAAGCGCTTTGACTTGATGTCGCTCGACGACTTGCCGAACTATGAAACGTTACTTGAAAGAATACAAATTTTGAATGTAGGGAACACAACTGAAAGTATGTATAACGAGTACGACATAGGCGACGGCGACGAAGATGATGAGGACGCCGAGGACGATACCGCTGCAGACGAGTCCCAGCCAGTCGACAGCGAAATCCAGCAAATAAAAAACGAAATTGAGGACGCGGATATTGACGCAAGTGAAATTCCAGAACACTTGAAAGGCGAAGCCGATGTTCAATATATTTGTTAATTTTTTAAAAAAACTATTGCAAAAACAAAAATAATGTGATACAATATAGCATATTTTTGAACAAAAATACATAAAATAAACTAATGAAAAAAATTTAGGAGAATATATATTATGCTTTACACTGAGGAGCAACTAAAAAAGTACAGTATCTATCAGTTAAGATTTCTTGCAAGACACGTTGGTGTTAGGTCGCCAACTACAAAGAAAAGAGAAGAACTGATTGAAAAGGTTATGGCAATTCAAAACGGCGAGGAACAACCATACTACGCGCCAAACAACAAGGGTAGACCCGCAAAAGGTTGCTTTATGCCGCTTGAAAATAGTGAGTCCGCAATTGTTTATGGCGTCGAGGGCGATTTGGATGGCGACGTCGTGTTCAAAAAGCGCATTGCCGAGTATGAGGGCGACGGCGTCGCACGCGTTTCGGGCTTTGTGCTTGAGAGCAACTATCAATATTTCTTGATAAGTTTTGACAATCCTATGACGGTAGAACGCATCGCATTCATTTCAAAAGATTTTGCCGACTTGAATGGAATTAGAGAAGGAGACAAACTTGTTTGCGAAGCAAAGTATGATTCCGACCTTGAAATGTTGGTTGTCCAAAAAGTGACAATGATGAACGACCGTGAATTTGACAAAAAGGAAAGACCCCTCTTTGAAGAAATAGCCCCGATTTTTGCCAAAGGGAAAATTGATTTTGAGAGTGAATATCCTGTCGTCAATGAAATAAAGGAAGTAGCGCCACTTTGCTACGGCGACCGCGGGTTGATTGTAGGCAACAAGCGTTCGCGCCTCTATTCAGTTGTTTTGCCCGTCGTGACAAGCGTTTGCAGCGCCGCAAAAGTTGTTTTGCTTGCACTCAACGAAACACCTGAACGCATTGATGAAATAAAGAGGGAAGGGAAAGACAAGTATCAACTTTTCTATAGTTCGTTTAGTGACGGCCCAAGTAGACAGTTTTATGTATTGAAAATGGCAATCAACTACGTAAAGCGCCTTGCCGAGTGCGGCGAAGATGTCATTTTGTTCATCACGGATTTAGCGGATGTATATCAAGGAAACTTGGATACGGAAGCAATCTATTCAATCAAATCGTTCTTTGCAATGGCACGCAATTTCGCTGAAAGCGGCTCTTGCACAGTTGTCGGCGGATGTTCGCCAGAATTTTTTGCCGAACACAGTGATTTTGACAACTTTATGGACTTTTTGTGGGTTGAGGAACACAAACAACTTAGCAAAGAAAAAACAGTTCGACACGATAAATAGTGCTTGCATATAATGTAGTAGGGGTTTTGCACAAGGAGCATACTATGGAACTAACTGATGCAATCAAATTTAGGCAACAACACTATTTTGTGGGCTATATTCCCGACTACGACCCATATAAAACAGGGCGCCGCCAATGCTGCGGCAGATGCCCAAAACAAAAATACAACATTATAAAAAAATAGCGCAATCTAACTTTGCGCAAACAAAAATGAGACACGAAAGATTGTGCCTCATTTTTTTTTGACGTTTTATTTAGTTTGTTTGTAAATTTTAAATATAAAGACCACAATATCAAAATTTAGTTGCTCCATTTTATTATAAACAATAAACTTGATTTATTATATAGTAAATAAAATTTACAACTATTTTGTTATTGAGTTTGAGTTTTGGCGGGTGGCGATGTGGTCGATTGTGTCGCAAATGTAGTTGTAGAGTGCGCTGCCTTCTGTGTAGTCGGCAGGTGCTATGGCGCTGACGCGGTTGTCGTCAAGTAGTTTTTGCGCGCGCTCCTTGTTTTCACTGTAGACGGCGACGCTGTGTCCGCCTTTGTTTTTGACAAGTTTCATTGACGGAATGTCCGTTTCGCCGTCGCCAAAATACACTATGTTTTCAAACGGAACATTGCGGTGTTCCTTGTTTGTTTAGTCATAGATAGTTGCGTCATATGAGTTAAATTTACCTTTAGAAATTCTATATATGCATTCGGTTTTTTCGACTGATGTGATGACATTTGCCGCCCAAACGGGTTCGCCGTTTTCGTAAATGAATGTGTTGGCGTATATCTTTTGAATGTGCGACGCAATCGAAATGCGACTAATGAGTTCTTTGTCACCTGCCGACACTATATAGTGC
>JBNMHN010000093.1:0-4666 GCA_050872805.1 Clostridia bacterium | reverse complement strand
CGGGCATTTTAACAACTGAATTTGAAGATGTGATACCTTCCATTGTTTGGCTTGCAACTTGTCCCAAACTTTCGCCCGTAACAATGACTTTGCACTTGTTCTTATATGCAAGGCGCTCCGTCACGCGCATCATAATGCGACGCATTATTGTTATCATATAGTCGGGATTGCATTTTCTATGAATTTCCTCCTGCACCTTTGTGAAACTAACAAATGTCAATTTAATTTTGCCGCAATACTGCGAAAGAATTTTTGCTAGTTCAATAACTTTTAGTTTCGCTCTTTCGCTTGTGTATGGATAACTATGAAAGTGTACTGCAAATATTTTTGCGCCGCGTCTAGCAATTTTGTACATAGCGACAGGGCTATCAATCCCTCCCGACAAAAGGCATATTGCCTTGCCCGCGCACCCAGTTGGCATACCGCCTGCGCATTTGATGCTATGGAGATAGACAAATGTTTGTCCGTTTTCGCGGATATCAACCTTGACTTCTTCATCAAAATTTTCAAGGTCAACTTTCAAATTTTCATTATTATTTAAAATGACATCGCCGACCATTGCTGAAAATTTTGCGGACGGAATTTCAAACTTTTTATCCGCACGGCGCGTTGTGACTCTAAATGAACAATTTGAAAGTCGAATGTTTTTAGCACACTCAAGTATTTTTTCAGGCTCATTTTCGACGCATTCAGCAACTGAGAGCCAATTAAACCCAAAAACTTTTGTCAAGCGCGCAATTAGTTTGTTTTCATCCTTTAAATCATATTCGCTCACGATATAACGTGCACCGCCCTTTTCGACTTTTGCATTGATGCCCGCGATTGCCTTTTGCGTGTTTTCCATTAAAAACCTTTCAAAAAAGCCGCGATTAGCCCCTTTGAGATGTATTTCCGAATACCTTAATATAATAACTCTATTCATTTTATATTCCTTTACCTAAAAACTAGTATTTATAAGTTGCGAAGTTCAGTAGCATATTGAATAATTTTTTCCGCTACAATTTCAGCCTCTGCAACTGTGTTGCTTGCTGAAAAACTCGGCCTAATATTCCCCAAAATTTTACCTTTTTCTTTGCTCATTGCAGACAAAATGCGATTATCGGAAGATTTTGACGAGCAGGCCGAACCAGTGCCGATGTATATATCATCCATTTCTAGCTTGTGAACTAATACTTCGCCTTTGACGCCGTCAAGCGAAACCGACAAAACATAGGGCGAACCCGTTTTGCTGCCATTTACTTCATATTCAAAGCCATTGTCATCAAACTTTTTAAGTATGGTATCCTTAATTTTAGAAACATTATCGAAATTTGATTTCAGCGCTTCGCACTTTTCAATCGCGGCTTCAGCAAACGCGCAAATTGCAGGCAAGTTTTCAGTGCCGCTGCGCAAATTGCTTTCCTGCCCGCCACCATAGACTATTGGATTAAAACTAACACCCTTTTTCACGTAAAGCGCGCCAACGCCTTTGGGACCATTGATTTTGTGGGCGCTCAAAGAAATACTGTCGACACCTAGATTATCAACCAAAACATCAATTTTACCAAAAGCCTGAACACAATCGCTATGGAACACGCATTTTGGATTCGCCTGTTTTGCTATTTCGCACAATGAGCGAATGTCATTAATTGCTCCAGTCTCGTTATTTGCAAACATAATAGAAACTAAGTCGTATTTTTTGCTGCAAACTTTTTGTTTGAAGTCATCAAAATCCACTGTTCCTTCACTGTCCAATTTGACAAAGTCAACTTCATTGCCGCGTTGCGAAAGCGCCATTGCAGTATTGTATACAGAAGGATGTTCTCCAACCGAAACAAGGATTGACTGATTTTTTCTTGTCAAACCAAACAGCGCCATATTATTTGCTTCAGTTGCGCCAGAACAAAAAATCAACCTATCGCCCACTTGCCCATTGATGCAGTTCAAAATATCTTGACGTGCCTTTTCAAGTCTTGTTTTTGCTAAAACTCCGCCCTTGTGCAAACTAGATGAATTGTAAAAACAAGTTTTTGAAACTTCATTGTAGATATTCAACGCTCTTTCAGATATTTGCGTCGTGGATGCGTTATCAAAATAAATCATTTTTTCCTCACAAAATAGTTATTATAGTTTATATTATTTTGCTTGAAAAGTCAATTTTTATTGACAAGTTTTAAAAATTAATATACAATAAACTATGATTTATTTGAAAAACAAACACAAAACTTGCACAGTCAAAGAGTTTTTGAAGCTCAAAGGGTTGTCAAAGCGAACCCTAACAAAACTCGCGAAAGAACTGGGCATTATGAAAATTGATGATAAACCCGTAATAATGACGGATACAATATACAAAAACAAAACTTTGTGCATTGATTTAAAAGAACCCAAACCACAAACTGCCGTTCCTCTTTCAAACAGACCACTTAACATTGTTTTTGAAGATGAGTATATTTTGATTATTGATAAACCAAATAATTTGCCAACAATACCAAGCCACAATTTTAATGACTCACTTGCATCGCAAGTCGTAAACTATTTGGGCAGTGATTGCATTTTCCGCGCACTAAATCGTCTTGACGCACACACAACGGGACTCGTTGTTATTGTAAAAGATGTTATAACAGAAAATCTATTAGTTGAAAGCAGTAATATCAAAAAATGGTATCTAGCAAAAGTCGAAGGGAAAACTTTGCGGCGTGGCTGTATCAATGCGCCCATCATTGACGATGAAAATCAACACAAACGCGTTGTTGACAAAAATGGATTACCTGCGATAACCTACTATAAAAGGTTGCACTACAAAAATGGGATTTCACTCGTTCGTTGCAACTTAGTCTATGGTAGAACAAATCAAATTCGTTGTCACTTTTCATATATAGGGCATCCACTTGTTGACGACTATAAGTACAACACAAACTGCAAAACACCTGACGCAATATTTTACTTGCGTTGCTATAAATTACGCTTCAAACATCCCTACACTAATAAAGTGGTTAAAATCAAAATATAGTGTATTCTACGATTAGAATATACTATATTTTGTATTTGATACTATTTTAAATAACCTTACATAATGCCCTAATTTTCAGGCACAAGATCTAATAATGAGCCCATTGCGTTGCTAAAATAGAAGTCAGGAACAGTCCCAACAATAACACTTTCACATATCAACACTTGTGTATATGTTTGTACGGGGTCATCAAAAATCGGCAATATCAAATTGACAACTGAGGATACTTCAAGATAGATTCGATGGACAGTTTGATTTATTCCCGCCGACACAAATTCGGACTTGAACACACAATCGAGCGTTCCGATAGGAACAATTTTTATCAACACTTCAGGTCCCCGCCCCATTAAAATCGGCATCCCTGTAAATGACCCAAGTGGAATACTTATTCCTTGGTCACCAATTGATTCAATTTTTACAAGCGCAAGGCGCGAAATATCTTTTGACAACCTGTTGATTGAAACTGCATTCGCTTGAATCATCGATATATTCCCGTCGCCATCCTGCGTGATTGTAACAAGTTCGTCATATATATTGTTGTTGTTCAATATTTCGGAAATTGCCGAATTGACAGCGCGCGACGTCATCATTTTGACTTTTGTTTCACTCGTTGTCAAAATGACGGGATTGACGTATTTGTCAAAATATAACATTATGACTCCCGCAATAATTAGCACCACAAGCAAAAATATCAAAAAACGCTTTCCCTTTCTGTGTTTTTTGACACACGCGCCATCTTTCCCCACCTTACAAGTTTTTTTCATATACTATATATATGCTTTGTGAAGTTTAAAATTTACATATAAAAGCGGAGCATTTTACACTCCGCATTTTCGCAACAAAATTGACGTTTTAATTAATATGAAAGGTGTTTGGCAAGAAAAATTAATTACATATTCCTTTTGGTCTTTGCGTCAAAAATCAATGCAAACAAATATGCAAAACCTACGGCAGCAGCAATTCCAGCCGCAGTCTTTTCAAGCCCGCCAGTGAATACGCCTATCAATCCGCTTTCTTGCGCACCAATAATTGCGCCTTCAGCAAGCGCTTTACCAAAGCCAACAATTGGAATTGTTGCGCCGCAATCGGCAAATTCTATCAGTGGCTGATATATGCCAATCGCTTCAAAGAATACCCCGAGCGTAACAAACAAGACTAGTATTCTTGCTGAAGTCATTCTTGTTTTAATAATAAGAATTTGTGCAACCATACAAATAAAGCCGCCAACAAGAAAAACTTTCAAGTAAAGTAATAAATCAAACATTTTTCTCTCCTTTTCCGCTCTCTAAAACAATTGCGTGCGCAATGCCGGGGATTGATTCGCCTTGAAAACTAGACGTAGGGCTTAACAATGCACCCGTTGCCATAAACAACACCTTTTTATATTCACCTTTCAGCATCTTTTTCAGCAAAAACGAATTGAGAACCAAAGCGCTGCATCCGCACCCTGACCCGCCCATAAAGGTGTGTTGGTCATTTGTGAAAATGCAATGACCGCAATCCATATAATTTTGCCCCAATTTATAGCCGTTATATTCCATTAGGTCAATTAAAATCTCACTGCCAAGTTTTCCTAAGTCGCCCGTAACTATCAAATCGTAATCGTCAGGCGTCGTGTTTGTATTTACAAAGTGCGCAAGCAGTGTCGACATCGCCGCGGGTGCCATTGTCAAGTAT
>JBNMHN010000092.1:0-4728 GCA_050872805.1 Clostridia bacterium | reverse complement strand
CTATGTGCTGAGATGAGTGCGTCGACAACATTGTTGACGTCTCCACCAGCCTTATAGTGTGCTTCAAGTTCGTTGCAAGAAATGTTGAGCCCTGCTTTGCGGGCGCTGATATAGGCATTGACAATCATTTGAGTGTCGACTTGTCTAAATTTCATACCAATCATTCTTGCCATTGAAATGTGCGCGCCTGATACGAGCGCTCTAAACCACAAACCAAACGGAAGTAGCAAGCAAATTATGACTGCGATAACAATCAAAACGCCAAGAGCAATCAACCAGTACGCATAGGTTGGCATTCCTGCCAATAAATTTGTAATCATCATTTTCTCCTTTTAAAACTAAGTATGTACTAAACTTTTTGGATATAGATTTGGTCACCTTCAACTTCGACGACTTTGACGAGCGTGCCTTTTTCAAGGTATTCGTCAACTGAACTTGCGTCGTAAAACTTGTCGTCGATTTGAATTGTTCCGAACGGTCTACAGATTGTGACAGTCAAACCCTCTTTGCCTTTGAGATTTTGCAAAGATTTGTCCGCTTCAGCATAATTTTCTGGCAGTGCAGTTTCTTTCAAAACCACTGGCGAACGACTAATCAACCCGCGTTTTGCTGACCAAACTGCGATGCCGAACATAATGAGCAATATGATTGCAAAAATGACAATCAAGGCAAACATTTGTGTGACTGTTCCGCCATAGAGCATTTTGGCAACAATCCCGCCGACTAGACAGACGATGCCACTGATGCCGAATGCACCAAAGCCCGGAACAAACATTTCAATTATACAAAGAATGAGCCCTAATGTCAACAAGATTGCAGGAACTACATTCATTTCCGTGAAAAGCGAAACCACTTCGTCCCAAAACATACTTTTCTCTCCTTTGCGTATATTATAGCATTAAAAAATAAAAATTTCAATATGTTTTGCTAATTTTTTTAACACATTTTAAATTTATTTTTAGCGGACAAAATCAATCAGTTTTTTTGTTACTACAACTTTTAATATATAAAAAAAACACTTGCTATGTGCTATAGCAGGTGTAAAATTTTTAGAGTGCGCTGCGAACAATTTGGAGCGCATTTTTTTCAAGGCGACTCACTTGCGCTTGCGAGATGCCAACTTTTTTGCTGATTTCTATTTGCGTTTTGCCCATAAAGTAGCGCATTTCTAGGATTTCGCGCTCCTTTTTAGGCAATGTTTTCAGCGCTTCCTTTATAGAAACTTTTGTTGAAAAATCACTTTCGCTACAAGAGTTATCACTCACTTGCTCCATTAGCGAGATTGTGTCGCTGTCGTCGTTGTAGATTGGGTCGTAGAGGCTCATTGGTTCGCTGATTGCGTCAAGCGCGATTGAGACGGCTTTGAAACTTTGGTTTAGTTCTTTGGCAATTTCTTCTATGCTAGGCTCGCGGTTGAATTGCCCTTCAAGTTTGTCGCGCACTTTTAGCGCTTGATACGCGAGGTCGCGCATACTGCGCGTGACGCGGACGCTATTATTATCGCGAAGAAATCGGCGAATTTCGCCGATTATCATTGGCACGGCGTAGGTCGAAAACTTGAGGTTTAACGTCATATCAAAGTTGTCGATTGCTTTGATAAGCCCGACACACCCGACTTGGAACAAGTCCTCGGCGTTGGGGTATCTATTTAAAAAACGGTGCATTACGCTTAAGACGAGGCGTAAATTTCCATAGATAAAATTTGTTTTCATTTGTTCATCGCCGTTTTGCGCGCGCTTGAGCATTTCGGCTTGTTCGGCGCTTGTATACTTTGGTAGTCGCGAGGTGTCGATGCCGCAAATTATAACTTTTGTTGTCATTCTTGCACTCCTTTGCAATCATTATGTCCAAAACAAAATTATTTATTCGGCAATTTTGGCAACAAGTGACAAATTTTCTTTTTATTCTTTATTATAGGCGTTTTTTCTTGTTGAGAATTATCTTTTTCGGCGCTATAATAGCGCTGATGATTGTTTACATTGAGTATGTTTTGCTTGACAATTTTATAATTGATTTCTTGATTTTGTATGCGGTGGCAAAAGTTTTGAAACTACGCATTTCAAAGATTCGGTTTTTGCTTGCGCTGTGTTTTGCGGTTAGTTTTGCGTTTGTTACGCCATTTTTGAGCATTGCGGGCGAACTATTGTTTTTGGTCAAACTTTTAATGGGCGCAATCATTGTTGGGGTGGCGTTTAAGTTATCTAAGGTCAAACAGTTTGTTCTTTCGTACCTATGCTTTGTTTTTGCGACATTTTTAATGGGTGGCATTTGCTACGGGCTGCAAGGGTTTGTCAGCGGAATGCAAATTTTGGGCACGCAAGTCAATTATCAGGCAGACTTCCCTATTTCGTTAATTTTTGTCGGCATTGCAATTTTCTGTATTGGGGGCAAGAACCTATATTTTGCGCTACGGCAAAAGCGACACAATGCGCGAATTTGCGCTGTATTTTGCGGGCAGACGCTTGACTTACTGGCGCTTGTTGACAGCGGCAATCAACTTTTGGACGAGGACACGAAGCGCCCAATAACGTTTATCAGCAGGCTGAAATTCAGTTCCGTTGCGACAAGCGCGGTGGACAAAATGCGCGGATACAAGCAAATGATTTGCAGCACGGTTGGCGGAAAATATAATGTGATTGACACATTTTTGGTCGACAAGTTAGTTGTTTCAAATGGAAAAACGCTTGTTGATGCGCGCGTGGCGGTGGTTGACCTCAGCACAAATCAGGGGTGCGATGCCATTATTAGTGATAAGGTTTTTGATTGATTGCATAAACTTACATATTTTATTCATATATTTCATTAGGAGTTATTATGGTTTTCAAAAAATTATTACAATTTTTCAAAAAATTGTTTACGGGTAAAGGACTTTATGAGTGCGAGGACTTTGTTTTTTACATTAGTGGCACGGAACTTCCTGCCCCGCTCAATGAAGAAGATGAGGCGTATTATATTAGTATGCTATCGCAAGGCGACGAGAGTGCGAAACAAACTTTGATTGAACACAATTTGCGCCTTGTCATTTACATTTCAAAGAAATTTGAAAACACAAACATTGACATTGAAGATTTGATTTCGGTGGGCAGTATTGGGCTAATTAAGGCTATAAACTCATTTAAGGGTGACAAAAACATCAAACTTGCGACGTATGCGTCACGCTGCATTGAAAACGAAATCTTGATGTTTTTGAGAAAATCAAAAAAACTAAAAACCGAAGTTTCGCTTGACGAACCGCTTAATTCCGATATGGACGGCAACGAACTCATTTTGTCCGACATTCTTGCGACGGACTATGATGTAGTGTACAAGTCGGTTGAAAGCGGCGTTGAAAAGCAACTATTGTGGCAAGTCATTTTGAAACTGCCTCCGCGCGAGCAAGAAATTATGCTGATGCGCTTCGGGCTCAATGGCGTGGACGAAAAGACGCAAAAGGAAGTTGCCGATATGATGAATATTTCGCAAAGTTATATTTCGCGCATTGAAAAGAAGATTATCGGCAAACTCAAAAAGGAAATGAAAAAAATTTACTCGGCGTAATTCATTTACGCCAATTTTTTTGTGCTATTTGCTTGTTATAATTGTCAAAAAATGTTATACTTTGATATTATTTAATCTTAGGAGATACATATTATGTGGTATTTGATACCAATTTATATTGTTGCAATTGCGTGCATACTGTTTTTGTCGGTTGCGCTTGCTAGTATGCTCAATCAACTTGACAGACGCACAAAAATTTCTAGCGTGTTCCTCGGGGGCGTGGTTCTTGCGGGGGTTACGTCTTTGCCAGAACTTTTCACGACGATTTCTTCCGCGTGCTTGCTTTCTGAGCCAAATCTTGCTTTTGGCGGGATTCTTGGCAGCAATATTATGAACATCTTTATTTTGGCGATTTTCATAATCATTGCGGGCAAGTTGTTTGCCGAGGGAGAAATGAACAGGCGCAATTTGACGACGACGGTTTGCTGCCTTGTGTTGTCAATTATTGTTCTAATTTATTCCTATTTGTCAGTTTCGTTTGTCATTCCTGCAATTAATGTCAACGGTATTAGTTTTGCAATTATCATTTTCTATGCGCTGATGTTGTATTTCAATCGCGGCGACAAAAAAGAACCTTTTGAGGACGACAAGTCGATAACTTATAGGTTCTCCCCTGCTCAGCTTGGTTGGCTGTTTGCATTGTGCGCGATTTTGCTCATTGTCTTTAGCATTGGGCTGACGTATCTAACTAATGTTATTGCGGACGCTTATACAATCAATAAAAACCTTGCGGGCGCGCTGTTTATCGCGATTGCGACGGCTTTGCCTGAAGTTGTGACGACGCTGATGTTTATAAAGATGAAAAACTTTAATCTTGCGACGTCTAGCATTGTGGGCGGCATTGCTTTCAACTGGCTCATTCTTGCCATTGCGGATATCTTTTATTTCCGCGGGTCAGTGTTTATGCAAGGCGAGTCGGCACAGTTGCTTGCAATATTCTCAGTTATTACGATTTCGCTATTAGCGGCAATGCTTACGCTCAAAATCTTTGTCAAAAACCAAAACAAAGTCAGGTGGGCATACTACACGATGTCGGGCTTGATTTGCGCCGTGACGCTAGCGTACCTTGTGCTTGCATTTGTCATTATATAAAATTGATTTACATTATATAATTAATTGTTATCATTAATAAAATAAGGAGTTGGCTCTAAAATTGAGTCTAACTCCTTTTTTTTTTATAAATTTATCAAT
>JBNMHN010000091.1:0-4754 GCA_050872805.1 Clostridia bacterium | reverse complement strand
GTGGTAGAGCGTCACCTTGCCAAGGTGAACGTCGCGAGTTCGAATCTCGTCTCCCGCTCCATTTTTTTATATCATATGCAATGCTGGCGCCATAGCCAAGTGGTAAGGCACAGGTCTGCAAAACCTTCATTCCCCAGTTCAAATCTGGGTGGCGCCTCCAGAGCCGAAGTGGCGGAATAGGCAGACGCAAAGGACTTAAAATCCTTCGGGTAGTAATACCTGTGCGGGTTCAAGTCCCGCCTTCGGCACCAAGTCTGCTACAAAAAGGGTTTTCCAAACGGAAAGCCCTTTTTGTATGGTGTTTGAAGAGTTTAGATGTAGTGTTTGAAAAGTGGCTCTATTTCAAATGTTGGGGTGGATGCAAAGCGTTCAACCTTGATTGTTGGGAACGCAAAATGTCGTAGCGTACAAATAATAATTTGAGAGATGTTTGCCGCTTCTTATAAAATCGCAAACGCAGTAGGGGAGTATTAAGTCAAAATCTTAACTTCGTTTGAAAATACTTTTTTATTGGTTGGCGTCGAAAGAATTGCATAATATGTGATTTGTGATTTTTCCGCTACAATAGTATCAATAAATGTTTGTTGCCCGCTCTTATTCTTTATGCTTTCTAGCAGTATAACATCACTCCCAACGCACTTAAAGAGCGCATATTCATAGTATTTCTCACAATCAAAACTTAATGTAACTGAATTGTTGACTTTTTTTGCTTTTAAAACTAGTTGTTGCGGATAAGTAAATATGGTAGACTCTTCGGTCGGCATATATTTTCTATTGAATTTCGACTTCAAAACATATCGCGCTGGTGCATTTTCATCCGCTATTTTGATTTGTCCATTTTTATCATAACTGATTTTATCAATACTTTTTTCGACTATATTTTGCGGCATTGTGAACTCCGTTTTCGGACTTAAATACTCCCAAATCGTTTTCGCGATAATGCTTGGATGATTCCCACCGTTGCAGTTTGCTGGTAACAACGCGTTCTCATTAGCGCCTATCCAAACAAACACGGTGTAATCGGTCGAATAACTAATGTTGTAAGCATCCGTATTTTCTGTAGAGTTTTTAACACCGTTAGTGCCTGTTTTGCAAGCAACGTACTTGCTAAAATTATGCAACTTTTTGCCCGTTCCACTGTTACTGCACTCTTGCAGGGCAAGTGTGAGTTGGTAAGCAGTTTCTTCGCTAACTGCAGTTGATTTTTCACTCTTGCACTGGTAGAGCGGAAGCGTGCTTGAGCGCACATTATCTATGATTTTGGGCGCAATATAAACGCCGTTTCGGGCGAGTGTAGCATAAGCATTTGTCAAGGTAAACAAGTCGCAACCATAGTACATACTGCCTAAGGCAAGGGCAAGGTGATTATCATTTTTATCGAATTTAAATCCAAATCTTTGTGCGCATTTTTTTGCCTTATCTATACCATAATAATTCAATAATTTGGTCGCACAAACATTGGATGACGTGCTCAGTGCTTCTGTTACGCTTATTTCTCCACGGTATTTTTTATCGGCATTTGAAGGCGAAAAACCATCAAAACTGATAGGGGAGTCGTCAATTTTTGTTAACAAATTGATTTTACCATCTTCAAAATTGGGCGCATACACCAAAAATGGCTTTAGACACGAAGCGGGCTGACGCTTCATATTTAAAAGGTCAACATTTGAAAAATGTATTGCTTGAATCGAACTATCACTATTTTTTTCTATAATTATCGCGTATTCAGGCATTTCATTTTTAATTTTAAGAAAGGACAAATCAATACTATCGACAAATTTTTGTAAATCTGGATTTATTGTAGTGTTTATCTTTAAATTTGAAATAACCAAGTCTTTCTCGGACATATTTAGAATATCGCACGCATTGTCAACCACAAGTTTTTCAATCGCGTTTTGCTTTAAGTTTTGTTTAACCTCTAGTTTTTCGGCGGCTGCAGCGACGTATTCTTCATTATTAATAAAGTTGCACTTTTTCATTTGGGCAAGTACAAGATTGCGACGTGAAATGCAATTTTCGTAATTAGAAATAGGATTGTAAATTTTAGGGGACTTAATGATTCCCGCAAGCGTTGCTGATTCGGCAATATTTAAATCTTTTGCCGATTTTTCAAAATAAAAATTGCTTGCTTCTTCAATTCCAAAACAGCTATTGCCAAAGTATATGACATTCAAGTAAATTTCTAAAATTTCATCTTTTGAAAATTCTTTTTCTAGTTTTTTTGTCAAAAATATCTCTTTCAATTTTCGCTCAATCGTTTTGTCATTATTCAAGTGAGTATTTTTTATCAACTGTTGCGAAATGGTGGACGCGCCTTCTTTTGCGTAGCCACACTTAATGTTTGTTACAAAAGATTTTAACATTCTTTTGTAATTTAGTCCGTTGTGAGCATAAAATTTTTGGTCCTCAATGGCAACGAAAGCATCAATAGTATGTTTTTGTAACTGGTCAAATTCAACGGTTGCGCGCCCATTTATTGACGCTTTCCCGATGTTATTATCGTTTGCATCGGCGATTTGGACATATGAAGTGGCTGCTAACAATTTGTCTTTATCAAACTGTAGATTGCCATATTGCGAATTAATTTTCACATAAAAGTACCCAAACACGCACGCCATTGCTAGTATCATAAACAGTAATAAAAATGCCGTTATTTTGAGAATTTTTTGCATACGCAATCTCATACTATTTTGAAAATTTTTTGTCGTGCAACTATCAGTGTGAACGCTTAATTTGTCTTTCTGCTTTAACATATATTTAGTATTAGTAATTGTTGGAAAAATATTTACTATATTGACTGATTTATGATAGAAATAACTTGCAAAATTGCACAAACGACTTGCATTTTGTGCCGTAAAAATGCTATAATTTAATGAAAATTAATAATTATTTATCACACACAAAATTTGCAAAGCAAATTTGATTTATAATACAATTTATAGAAAACAAAAGGAAAATTTATGGAAAACACTAAAAAATACTGTATAATGACATACGGATGTCAAATGAATGTTCACGAGTCCGAAAAACTTGCTGGATTCTTGGAAGAAAGGGGCTATGTTGAAACAAAAGATACAAAAGACGCCGATGTTATAGTTTTTAACACTTGCTGCATTAGGAAATCCGCTGAAGAAAAAATCTTGGGCAATATCGGAGCAATAAAGCACTTAAAAAAGAAAAATCCAAATCTCATTGTTGCTGTTTGCGGGTGTATGAGCCAACAAGATAGTATGGCCGATTTACTATACAAACGCTTTCCGTTTATTAGCATAATTTTCGGTACTCACAATCTCGGTAAATTTGGCAAACTCCTTGATGACTACGACAATACGAAAAATCGTATCGTTGCTATCGACGGCGAAATGCTTGACATTGTCGAAAACGTGCCAATGGCAAGAACGAGTGGCTACAACGGATGGGTAAACATAATGTATGGATGTAACAACTTTTGCACGTACTGTATCGTCCCTTATGTTCGCGGACGTGAAAAGAGTAGGCAAATGCAAGACATACTTATGGAAGTAGAGTCACTTTTAAAAACTGGTAACTACAAAGTAATAACGCTATTAGGGCAAAACGTAAATTCATACGGCAAAGACTTGAACGACGGCACAACATTTGCAAACCTATTGCAAAAAATCGCTGATTTGCCATATAATTTTAAATTAAAATTTATGACTTCACACCCAAAATATTTGACGGATGATGTCATTGAAACGATTGCGCGAAATGATAAAATTTCAAAAACAATACACCTACCAATTCAGTCGGGAAGCAACGAAATTTTGAAAAGGATGAACCGCAATTATACCATCGAACATTATGAAAATACAATCAAAAAAATCAGGGAACTCATACCGAATGTTTCGCTCACAAGTGACATTATAGTTGGTTTTCCTGGCGAAACTGAAAAAGATTTTAACGACACGTGCGAACTTGTTAAGCGCGTGAAATACAACGGCTTGTTTGTGTTTATGTATTCGCCGCGAAAAGGAACGCCAGCCGCTGATATGCCAAATCAGGTATCGGACGAGGACAAACACAAACGTGTCAACGCACTACTTGCACTTGAAAAGGAAATTTCAAAAGAAATTTCGCGCAATATGGTAGGGCAAATCGAAAACTGTATTGTGGACTCAAAGTTGGATGAGGACACATATGTCGTAAAAACCGACAGCGGAAAGACAATCGTTGTGAAAAACGCAAAATTGAATTTGCAAGATTTTGTCGATGTAAAAATTATTTCTATTGAAAACAATCAACTTTATGGACAAATTTTGGAGGATTAGATGAGTAAAAAATTATCACCAATGATGCAACAATATCTACTTAAGAAAGATGAATACAAGGATTGCATTTTACTTTATAGATTGGGCGATTTTTATGAAATGTTTTTTGATGATGCGTTAGTAGTTTCAAAAGTACTTGGCTTGACTCTTACGGCTCGTGATTGTGGCGACAACAAAAAAGCACCAATGTGTGGCATCCCATATCACGCTGCAAACAACTATCTCACAAAACTTGTAGCGCAAGGCTACAAAGTCGCGATTTGCGAACAACTGACTGTTCCTACAAAAGGGGTGTCGCTCGTTCATCGTGACGTCGTGCGCGTTGTTACGCCGGGTACAATAATTGAAACCGAGCTGCTAGACGAGAACAAAAACAACTTTATCGCGTGTATTTACTCAGGCAACAGCGGTTTTGGAATTAGTTATGTCGACATAACGACAGGCGAAATGTACACTATAGAGGGT
>JBNMHN010000090.1:0-4823 GCA_050872805.1 Clostridia bacterium | reverse complement strand
TTTACCTTTTAAATGTTTTAATAAAAAATATCAATAAATACTTTTCTCAATGTGAAAAAGGTGTCTCATTATCAATGTATACATACATATATATGAAAAAACTGCACAAAATTTGCAGTTTTTCAATATTTTATTGTATTCCGCCATCTTCAATGACATCGTATGATGCTTTGATTTTTTGATAAATTTCATCATAAACATCAGGATTGTTTGCAAGGAATTGTTTAGCAGCCTCTTTGCCTTGCCCAATCTTATCGCCGTTATACGCAAACCACGCGCCGCTCTTTTGGATGATATTTTTCTCAACAGCAGTGTCAAGCAAGCTGCCCTCTCTTGAAATACCTGTTCCGTACATAATGTCAAATTCAGCGACTTTGAAAGGTGGTGACATTTTGTTCTTTACTACTTTAGCTTTTGTTTTGTTTCCGACAATAGTATCCCCGACCTTAATAACATCGGCTTTTCTAATATCAATACGAATAGACGCATAGAACTTCAATGCTTTACCACCTGTTGTAACTTCAGGTGAACCAAACATAACGCCAACTTTTTCACGCAACTGGTTGATAAAAATAACACAAGTGTTTGATTTGTTGATAATACCTGTCAATTTTCTTAGTGCTTGAGACATCAATCTAGCTTGCAAGCCAATGAAACTATCTCCCATTTCGCCTTCAATTTCCGCTTTTGGCGTAAGTGCAGCAACTGAGTCAATGACGATAATGCTAAATGCGCCACTACGAACAAGTGATTCAGCAATGTCAAGCGCTTGTTCTCCAGTATCAGGTTGCGACAAGTACAAGTTTTGAACGTCTACGCCAATTTTGCTAGCATAAATCGGGTCAAGTGCGTGTTCAGCGTCGATAAAAGCGGCAACGCCCCCCATTTTTTGTGCTTCAGCAATTACGTGCAACGCTACGGTTGTTTTACCTGATGACTCAGGCCCGTAGATTTCGATAATTCTGCCCTTTGGCAAGCCGCCGATTCCAAGTGCGTTGTCAAGTGTCATACAACCTGTTGGAATAACATCAACTTTTTGATAATATTTTTCCCCCAATTTCATTATAGAGCCTTTGCCGTACTGTTTTTCAAGGTCAGCAATAACCTGCTCAAGGATTTCATCTTTTTGTGACATAGTTTTCTCCATTCTTCATTTTATATGCCTATATTATATAGCAAAATTTGAAATATTCAAAGCATTTTGGCGAAGTTTTTTTATCAATTCAAAGATTGCCACATTGGCGCCATATCTAATGACAAACTCTCTATCGCCGTCAATTTTGTGCCTATAAACGTGCACTGCGTCTTTGTCACCAACTGCCGTAAAAAACAGTCCTGACAACTTCGGGTCTGAATGATTTGCATACCCAGTCGTTGCGACAGCAATATCGCAGGAACTTTTGCTCAAAAGCCCCGTAATCATTTCATATGCCGTTTCAGCACTAACAGCGGTATACTTTTGCAATGTCGCCAGTTCGACACCCAAAACATTGTGTTTTATCTTATCGGAATATACAACATAGGCGTCCTCAATTATCGCGCTAGCGCCTGCATTCTCGCGAATGATTGTGTTTGCGACCTGCCCCGACGTAAAACTCTCAGCGGTGCTAATTTTTATTTTTCGCAAAGTCAAAATTTCAAATGCAGCGCGCGAAAGTGAAACATCTTTTGATGCATAAAATGTATCTTTCAAATCTTTGACAAACATTGAAACAATTCCATCCTTTATGTTGCCTGCAACACTTGAAAGAAAGCGGAACACAATCAGACTATCTCCAAATTCTGTTTGCGTGAAATAATCAAAAACATTGTTGCTATTTTTAAATTCCTTTAAATAGTTTTTCAAGTTTTCCTCATTAATACCGAAGCATTTAATTGAAAAATTATCATAGTTTATTTTCAATACGTCGTTTACTATTTTTTTGAAATCGTCCATTGATTCGAGAACTGTTTTATTGATGACAACCATATTATTTTCAGCACTAGCAAAAATACCATTACCAAAATCATCCATTTTGTTTAACGGTACAAGTAGCGAACTCGCTTTTTTACCCTCATCCTCAATGAATATCTTCAGCCCTGTTCCAAACGACTTATAATCGACACCTAACAAATCTTCAACAACTGCAAATTGCGCAATGTCTAGCCCCAACTTGAAGAACTGCTTTTGCAAAATTTTGTAGTTTTCGATTAAAATTTTGGAATTAAATTCATCCATAACAACAAAAATTGATGTTTTCATTCCTCACCCTTTAAAAATGTTTCTATTTTTATAGAAATAATCAATCGTTGAATATACAAGCATAAATAGTGCAGCAACCGAAACAGCGTACACAACGTACGAAACAACATCAACCGCTGTACCAGTTACCCAACCTGCTTGTAGGTTTGCGCCAAGCAACATCATCCCACAAAGCGCAATATCAAGTAGTACGGTTTTGATTTTACCCGACTTGTCAGCTGCAATTACAATGCCTTTAGTTGAAGCAACTTGTCTCAAACTATTTACCAAGTAGTCTCTAGCAAAAATCATTGCACATACAATAATATACACATAAAGCGGCAAAATGGCATCCACCATTATGACAAGGACGCCTGCCATAACTAGTAGTTTATCCGCAATTGGGTCCAAGAATTTGCCTGTGTCGGTAACTTGATTATATTTTCTAGCAAGGTATCCGTCTAAAAAGTCAGTAACTGATGCAATTATAAATAAGAAAAATGCTATTAATTTTCCGTAAGGAATTGCAGAAATTAGATACAATGCCATAATGACTGGCACCATCACAATTCTTGAAATTGAAATTTTGTTTGGTAAATTCATATATTTTCTCCTTTTATCACGCCTACAAGGTCATAGTCAGTATATCCAATAATTTCCACTTTGTAGAATTGCCCTTGTTTGATTCCGTCAATTGCCTCGCAAATTACAACTGTGTCAACATTGGGCGAATTGTATTCGCTACGCAAAACTGCTTTATCGCCCTCAATATCGTCACAAACTGCCGTAATAACTTGTCTAACCATTGCTCTATTGTTTTCTTTAACAACATTTTGTTGCACTTGATATATTTCCTTTTGGCGTTGTTTCTTTACTTTGCTAGGAACTTGATTTAACATACCGAATGCTGGCGTACCTTCTTCACGCGAATATTGGAAAACGCCCACATTGTCAAGTTTATAATTGATGACAAAGTTTTTAAACTGCTCAAAATCTTGTTCAGTTTCACCGGGGAAACCAACGATGAATGATGACCTAATTGCAATCTTTTTGTCTTGCGATTTGATTTTTTCAATCAATTTGCAAATTGACTCATAGGTGCTTTTTCTGTTCATTTTCTTTAGGACATTGTCTGCGACGTGCTGCAAAGGAATATCAAAGTATTTGCAAACTTTGTCATTTGTTGCTACAAGATTGATTAGTTCATCCGAAATCAATTCAGGATAGCAATAATGCAACCTAATCCACTTGACACCCTCAATTTCGCTAAGCTTGCTGACAAGTTCAACAATTTTATATTCTCCATATAAATCTATACCATAACGTGTAACATCTTGAGCAACAATTATTAGTTCCTCAACGCCGTCACGAACTAGATTTTTGCATTCATCTACAATGTCCTCAATTGTACGACTTCTAAAGCGCCCACGTATTTTTGGAATTGTGCAGTATGTGCAAAAATTGTCGCACCCGTCCGCGATTTTGACATACGCATAGTGTTGCGGCGTCGACAAAATACGCCCAGACAAAGGCAATTTACAAATGTTAAAACTGTCATCGTCGTAAAGTTCGCATATTATTTCAGGAATTTTATCATATTCGTTAATATTGACAATTCTATCAATGCTTGGTATTTCTTTAACCAAGTCGCCGCCGTTGCGCGCAACCAAGCAGCCACAAACTAAAATCTTTTCACACACGCCACTTGTTTTGTATTGCTCAGCGTTCAAAATCGAGTCAATGGACTCTTGTTGCGCATCCAAAATAAATGCGCACGTGTTCAAAATTATTATGTTTGCTTCGCTCAAATTTGAGGTTATGTTAAATCCAGCATTTTTCACTGAAAACAATATTTTTTCCGAATCAACGGTATTTTTGTCACAACCGAGGCTCACAAGCGCCACGGTCTTTTCATTGGTGTTCATTTGATTTATCTCCATAAAATTAATAATTAATTATTTCCATATAGGCGCAAAAATTCTTCCATAGTGATGAAAATTTGACGAGGCTTTGAGCCTTCCGCTTTTGAAATGTACTGATGTGCCTCAAAAGAGTCTACAAGGCGTGCTGCCCTTTGATACCCTATTCCAAAGCGTCTTTGCAACGACGATGTAGAACATACTTGAGACTCAATCGCCCACCTGAGCGCTTGAACAAAGTATTCATCACTTGTTGCATCTGCAGGACCCGCGCCACCACCCTCGTTTGTACGCTTAACCATTATCGCATTTGCGATTTCAGGGTCAAAGTCACACTGGTTGTGGTCTTTGATAAACTTAACTATGCTAGAAACTTCTTGTTGCGAAACAAATGGCCCGAGCAAGCGCGTAGGTTCTTCGCCGCGAGGACTGTACAACATATCGCCGCGACCGAGCAATTTTTCAGCGCCGACTTGGTCGATAATCGTTTTACTATCGCTGTAGTTTGTGAGTGAAAATGCAATACGTGACGGCAAGTTTGCTTTGATTGTACCCGTGATGACGTCAACCGACGGACGTTGTGTTGCAAGAATCAAATGTATGCCGCAAGAACGCGCTTTTTGCGCAAGTTTCAAGATTTTTTCTTCGACCTCTTTTCTCGCGTTCATCATCAAGTCGTTAAG
>JBNMHN010000089.1:0-4834 GCA_050872805.1 Clostridia bacterium | reverse complement strand
CGACGGAATGGGCAGCGGCGAAAAAGCACGCCTTGCAAGTGAACTTAGCATAGGCATTATCGAAAACTTATACCGCGCAGGCTTTAATAGTGAAACAATCATTGATTGCACAAACAATCTCCTCACAATGTCCGCAACGGAAGTATTTTCCGCAATCGACATAGGCGTCATCGACCTGAAAAACGGCATTTGTGATATTATAAAAATCGGCGCACCCGTTGGCTATATCAAACATAGCGATAGTACCGAAATCGTGCAAGCAGGCGCATTGCCTCTCGGCATCTTAGAAGAACTGCGCCCCAGCACCACCAAAACTGCACTCTGTCACGGCGACTGTGTCGTATTCTTGTCGGACGGCATCCTCGACGCCTTTGAGGACGAAATTACCTTGCAAACATTCATAAACAACTTTGAAACAAAGAATCCACAAACACTCTCGGACGCAATATTGAACGAAGCCGTCCACCTCAATCACGACGCCCCCAACGACGATATGACCGTATTTGTCGTCCGAACAATAAATAAGATATGAATGCAAGCGCAAAAAAAATAGTTAAATAAAAAAAGGTATTCAAATATGAGTTATGTGAATAAAGTTGACTTTTTGCTTCTATAACTGCTATAATTAATTTTAATAGGAGTTAAAATATGAAAAATAATTCGCAGAGCAAAACGGTTGAATACGATGAGGACAAAAAGATTGTCACGACGTATGGTAAAAATGGTACAATAAAAAGAATAGAAAAATTTTACAAGAATGGGGAGCTTGAAAGTGTTGAAAACTATTATGACCAAGGTGTGCTTTCTATGAAAACATCATATAATTTAGATGGGACTCTAGATATAATAGAATCTTTTGATATAGATGGGTGGAAAAGTGATACAAGGAAATACAAAAATGGCAAGATTGATTGTGAGGAGTTTTTTGATTCGGACGGAAATTTGAGAGAAAAAGAAGTGTATTTCCCACTTAACGAAAAAAAGAAGTATGTTTATAAGGCTAATGGTGAACTAAAGTCTATTTATAACTTCAAAGCGGATAAAGTTTTATCAATAGATTATTACAAATTAGGTAGTGCCGTACCTCAAATTGAATCTCGCAGATTTTGTGAATACGATAGAAATGAACGGCCAACTTTTGTGCGCGACGTTGATGCAAATGGTAATCAATTTCAAACAATTCAATACGTGTATGAGTCTTCTAACAATGATAATAAATATGCCCAGTATGACAAAGCAATTGAAACACATTTTTATGAAAATGGAGAAAAAAGTAGTGAAAAAATTTACGATAATGATGAAAATCCTTTGATAAGTAAAATGTTTTATGAAAATGGCAACAATAAAAGGATTGAAAGATATTATGAAAATGGTGCAATCAATAATGTGCAAGAATATGATAAGTCTGGTGCATTGGAAAAAGTTGCATTTTACGATAGAAACGGAGAAAATAACCGAATAAATCTTTATACAGATGGAGCCCTCAAAGTAAGTGTGTTTGATGCGAAAAATGATTTGGCACAAAAAGGCGAATTGTACTTATCTAGAGAAGGGCAAGATGAAAATCAAGAAGTATATGAAAAACTTGAAAAAATGACAAAGCTGGATAAAGAAACCGAAAAACTTTTGAAAAAAATATAGATAAAAATAATGATGTTCAAGTTTACGCTTGCAAAAATGTGCTAGAAGTAACCTATGACGAAAAAGGCGATAGAAAATTTGAAAGAGCGTTAGATGAAGTCGGTAGAAAGGTATATGAAAAACAAATTGACGGAAAGCGTGTTATGTTGACAGAGTTTTATCAAAATGGGAATGTCAAAAGCATTGAAAAGAGAAACCAATTTTCGGGATATTTTGGCAAAACATTATATCACCTCGACGGAACAAAAGACACTGAAACCCATCAGTATGAAAGCGGGGAAAAAAGTGTCACAAAATTCAAAAAAGGTGCTAAATATGAAGTCCAATACGACATCGCCGACAATGTAGTAAAAGAAACAAAAATAATTATAAAAAAATCTTCCGATAAATCAAAACCCGATGAAGAAGTTAAGCAATCAGAAATAGAATATTATCCAAATGGGATGCGTCAAAGTGTAATCAATTATCAAGAAAACGGACAAAAGAGCAATGAAACGTGGTATGGCAAAAATGGGATACAAAAATTTGTAGACTACAATAAAAATGGACAAAAAAACATTGAAAAGCGGTATGGTAAAGATGGACGCGTAGTCGCAATTGATAATTATGACAAAAATGGCCAATTAATTATGGAAACAGAATATGATAGTCGTGGCAATGTGAAACATTCTAAAGAATATGATGCAACAAAGCATTCTTCAAACTTTGATAAATCGTAACAAAATGTTTGAAATTATAATGGGATAAATTTTTAAAATAAACATAAATTCAAGTTTAATTGAGATATAATTTTTTTGACGAACTAAAAATGATTTTATAAAAATATCAAATGCGAGTAAAAACATTTGATATTTTTTTTCGGTTATGTTATACTAAAGTCGATGATTAAAAATAAGGAGATTAATTACTATGATTTTTAGAACAAAAGTGCTAGGGGGGGGGGGGTATAATGTTGCAAAAAATAACAGCATAACCCCCAAAAACAAAGAAGATAATTGTCGTAATTTGCAAGATAACTGTAGTTTCTTGCAAATTACAGTTAATGTCAACATTGCAGCAAACGTAGCGTCACATAAAAAAAATAAAAATCAAATCAACTGTACTTGTTATAAAACTAAATCAAACTATATTTTTTGCGCCATACTTCTTTTTGTATGGTTTTTGGCGTTAATTACAACATTGTTTTCAATAGTTAGTCTATACAACCAACAAAAAGCAAAAACATTATATGCCGTACCATCCAATTATACTAATTTTTATTTTAAAGTGGATGAAACTCTTAAATCGCGTTTTTCTACTTTCACAATTACGTTTGGTGGAACTTCTGTAGATTGTTCTTATTCAAATTCAAGTTTCTCTGGGGAAGATAAAAATCATAACGTAGAATCAGGAGCTCAATTACTGATTGTTCCCGAAGCGCCTGATGGGTATTTGTGGAAGAATACGGATACTGGTGTCGTTTATTCAAAAGGAAATATTAATGAAAATGTTGAGGGTGTTCCTAGAAAGGGTAGTGATGGTGTTTGTGATATTAATATTGAACTTGTAAAAGTTGCCGCCACAACAAGTAAGGTTTCTATTAATATATCAATCACGGGTGACTACAAAAGTGACGCGAGTGGACTTATATTATATATAATGCAGAACAATGTTGTCCAAAGTCAAATTGTTGCAAACAACAATGTACCAATAATTTTGACGCAAGAAATCGGCAAAACCTATACAATACTTGTCAGTAAGCCCTATATGTGGACAATGACTGTCAGCGGCTGCACACAAGATTCTGACAATAAAAACAAAATCACATATTCCGTCGCATCTACTGCCCAAACTATAACACTTGAGTTCAGTGGCGGTTGTGCCTCAAATATGATTGCGGTTTGATAACAAAATTTGCAACCAAAGAAAAATATTAAAGTAAAAAGTGAAGTAATTTCATTTTATAAGTTCTTTTAAGTAAGGTAATTTTCAAAAAAGTGTCACTCCAATAATTTATTATTAGTCGATTTTGAGAATTAACAAAACAAAAAGATATTGCAAAAAATAAAATAATTACAATAAAATAGTTGTAATTTTCAAAAAACTATGCTATAATGAAAAATCGAATGTTATTTAACTAGGAGTAAATTATGAATAGTAGTTTCTTGCAAATGCTTGCAGGTGCAGTTCCAACGTGGGTTTCGGAATCATTTCCAGTCATTCAAATAATTCTCGTTGCAATCGTAGCGCTTTGCGCAATAGCATTGATTGTTTTGATTTTCTGCCAAGAATCAAACTCAAGCGGTTTGGGTTCTTTGGGTGGGGCTGAAAACAGTTTTTATGCTCAAAATAAGGGGAACTCCCGTGAAAGTCGCTTGAAAAGATGGACATACATTATGGCAGCCACAATTTTTGTGATTACTGTTTTGTACCTCATTTCATTTAGAATTTATAGCGGTAGTTGATTTTAAAGGCACGAAAAATTCGTGCCTTTTCGCACATAATACGTAAATTGTGCTCAAACTATTGCTTTTTTGCCAATTTTCTTGTACAATATAAGAAAGGTGATTTATGAATAAAGAAGAAATATTGAAAATCTATGAAAAAAGAAAAAAAATCGGTAATTGTTCGCTGAAAATGCTCACAAATGCCGTCGCGTTTGACAAAAATCTTTCCGCCGATGAAGCAGAGATTCAAATTCGCAAACTTATGGCGGACGGCGATTTGGTTCTTGAACCAATCACGCAAACGCTGAAAACACCTGCTGAAATGGGGCTTAAGCAAGGCGTTTTGTCGAAAAATCCAAAAGGGTTTGGCTTTGTTTCAATCGCAGGGCAAGCTGAGGACGTCTTTGTTCCGTCAGTATTTATGGGCAAAGCAATCTATGGCGACCGCGTGCTTGTCGAAATCGTGAAAGACAAATTCAATCCCGACAAAGAGTGCGGCATCATCCGCGCAATAACAGGGCATAGCACGAAAAACATTGTCGGAACAATCGAAAAAGTTGGCAAAAAAGTCGTGCTTGTTCCCGACGAAGCGGACAGATACCCCATGATTGAAATTCAAAAGAACTTCACGCTCGACGCTCTGCAAGGGGATAAAGTTGTTGTTAAAATTCAAAGTTACGACGACAAGATGCCAAGAGGCGAAGTTGTCGAAATTTTGGGTGATAGTTACGACCCGTCCGTTCAAGTGCTGGGTATTTTGCGCACAT
>JBNMHN010000088.1:0-5073 GCA_050872805.1 Clostridia bacterium | reverse complement strand
TTTAAAGATTTAGTCTACACTTATATGCAATCAAAAGAAGAATGTTTACCATTAAGCATGGGAATGAAACAAGCAGATATATTCCGCGAATGTGGAATGGATTGGGGCGAAAAAGATAAATGTACATCGTCAAACCAACAATATTGGATTGTCGCTATATTAAGGACTCTCGAAGATGAAGGAAAAATACAAAGAGATAATGATACTAAAAAATGGAGGTTAAAATAGACCTTATCTTAATATAGATAATTTAATTTTTATCCACCTATCACCAACATACACTTTGAAGTTAGAATTGGATAGCGTTGACTCCGCCAACCTTCAAACCACAATATATAGTATAATTAGACACTTTAGTATACTATATATTGTGGTTGTTTTTTATTTAGGCACATTTTAGGTGTAAATTTCTAAAAAAAAGATTTTTAATGCGTATATAATTCACCAATATAAAGAGTAGGGGATATGTCACAAATAAAACAAAAACAGAGTCACATCTTCTTCTTGAAATTGATAATCAAGAAGTTATACCGTCTAATGGACTAAGTCCAAAAACAGTAGATAGAAGTGACTCCATTAATAGTAGTATACGCAATAATTCGGAAAATGTCAACACAAACACCCAATAATCAATGAAAAAGTAGAACTTGGACTATTTCCATATGTGCAAGCGCGCTTGCTTGCAAAGTTTTTGAGAGGAGAAATGGAAAATTATACGCCATTTTTAGCAAAATTATGATGATTTTGATAACATATGACATTGCAATAACGCAAAAAGCAGGCGCAACGCGTTTGCGCCGCGTCGCAAAATTGTGCCAAGATTATGGCACGCGCGTACAAAACTCGGTTTTTGAATGCATAATTGATTACCAAACATTTCTCAAGCTCAAAAAGTTAATTTTGAATGAACTTGATTTGTCACTTGACAGTGTCCGCTTTTATCAACTCGGCAATTCATTCCAAAATCGCGTCGAACACTTTGGCACAAAACAAACGTGGGATTTAACGGATACACTAATAATTTGAAAGGCTTTAGTGCCTTTTTTTGTTGACCTTTTTTTGAATGTTTAATTTTTTTAAAATGACAATAATATTGATATGGAAATTAATACTAAAAGCAAAGTCTTTGTACTTGCGGTGGCACTCATAATGTGCCTAATTATAATAATGCCAAACTATAATTGCGCGTTTGTGTCTTACGTCCGCGCCGACAGTGACGTTTCATTTTTTCTATTAAACAAAACCGACCAACTGCCGCGCTATTGTAGCCAAGTCGACATTGGCAGCGGGGCAGTAGTCAAATGTAAAGGCGCCGTCGCAACCGAAGTTGCAAAATCGCTTGATTCAATAACAGGCATAAGTTTTACCTTTAGTGGCGGCGACAAAGAAATTGACGACTTTTTAGAGCGTGTCGACGCCGTAGTTTTGAACTGCGAATCAGTCGGCAATATCTCATCTAGCTTTGCATATTCGCGTAAACTGAAAAACGGTATTCGCGTTGATGGCAATTTAGTGAACATTCAAATTGCGCGCAACGGCAACACAATCACAATCGGCTCACCGATAATCTTAGGCGAATACTGAAAAACGCAGCACTTATGCCGCGTTTTTCTATTTGAACTTAATAATTTTTTCTTTCTTAAAGGTTACCATTCGTGTGGAAGTCCGTTGAGGTAGTGCCAGTAGCCGTCGCGGATTGCGGGCTCAGTTTCACGGTACCATAGCGTGGTGGCGTCGTTACCCCAGTTAAGTGGCCACGTGCTAGGCTGAACTTCGTATTCGCAGTAGATTGTTAGATTTTTGCAGTTGTCAAATACGCTTGAACCTATAGTTGTAACGCTTTTCAAAATGATAATTGATTTTAGCGCAGTGTTTGCGAATGCACTTTCGTAAATCGCACTAATTTTGCTGCTAGTCTCAAAAGTTACATACTCAAGATTTGAGCAATAAGCAAATGCAACGCCTTCAATTGTCGTGACATTCTTTGGGATTGTAATGCTGCTAAGGTTTTGACAATTATAGAAAGCCGCAAAGTTAATTGTGGTGCAACTGCTGTCAATTGTTAGTGTTGAAACAGTTTTGTCAATCGCAACTAGTGCAATAGTTTCCGTTCCGTCTTGATAATAGACAATGTTGTTCTTTGTAATCAAATTACTTTTTTCATTGAGTGAAACGTGAATAACTTTTGCGCACGCGCCGAGTTGCCCATAGTCAAGCGTTTGTTTGACTATGTTCAAGTCGCTGAGATTGTAGACTTCAGCGAGTGCATTACAGCCAGCAAACGCTTGCTCAGCAATAGCTGTCACGCTGCTAGGGATGATGATGCTTGTCAATGTCGAGCAGCCTTGAAATGCTGATTTTCCAATAGTCGTAACATTGTTAGAAAGTTCTACATTTGCTAGATTGTCGCATTCTTCAAAGGCGCTTTCGTCAATAGAAATCACGTTTTCAGGTATGCGGATGCTTTTCAAATTATCACAATCATTAAATGCGTCAGCGTTAATAAATACGCAGCCCTCATAAATTTTTGCAGAATTTATGTCCTTGCTTACCGCTTTCATAAGGACGATATATTTATCTTTCTCATTTCCAATGTAGTAAGCGTTGTCATAAGCATTGCATTTCACGCTCAAACATTCGTCAAACGCCTTAGTGCCAATAATTCTTGCATTGCTCGAAAGTCTAATGTTTTGCATATTTTTGCAGCAGTAGAATGCGGAATCTTTGATTTCAATCACGCTGTCGCCCATTGTTACCCTAAGTATCCCTAGGCAGTTAAAAAACGCTTCCTTGCCAATTTCTTTGATTCCGTCGCAAATTATAACTTCTTTAATATAAGTTTTGCGCGTAAACACGCCGTCGCCAATTGCCTCAACTGTCTTTGAATCAATGTAGGTTGGAACAACCACAATCGAATCTGTCGTGTTCAAATACCCCGTGATAGTAATTTTGCCGTTGCCACCAATCGAGTATTCAAAGTCATTTTCATTAATGTCAATCCACTTTGCATATATTTGTGAATCTTTCAAAAACTTTGTGTAGCCCGTTAGCGGCGTCGTGCAATTGCTATCAACAAACCACCCGTGAAAGTAACGCTTAACAGTTGGGTCATTTGTAATGTCGTTTGGCTTTGCAGGTGCAGTAATCGTGTAGTAATTTGCCGCATTTGTCGTCACGGTGCTTGCTTTTTGCCCGTCAACAATAACATCTACATTGATAGTCGCAGCCACATTTGTTGTAAAGCGCGCAAAAACATTGGCATTTTTAGTTAAACCTTTGTTTGCATACGTGCTTGTTTTCAACTCATTTTGCCAAATATCTTTGTCAAAGAACCACCCCGCAAACTCATATCCCCCGAGTTGCGGATTTTCTGGCAACGTGATGTATTCATTGCCGCTAGTTTCAATAGTAGAATAAACCTCTTCATTCACAATAAAGTTGATATTGTACTTTTCATTGTTATTATTGTTTGCGCCACACGCCGAAAGCATAATCGCGCAAGGGAAAATAATCGCAGCGAAAAGCAATGTCAAAAATTTGTTTTTCATAATTTCCTCCTGTGTTAATAATATGATAGCATAAAAAAACAAATTTAGCAATAAGAAAAGGCAACATCATATATAGTTTACCAAAGCCGAGTAGGGGTGGGAAGTATTACCTTATGTGAACACTGTTTGCATATATAATGTATGCGCAAACAAAAAAAACTGCAAGAAAATTGCATTCTTGCAGTTAGGTATACAAAATTATTTTGTTTTTTCGTCAATTGATTTTGCGCGCGCCTTTTTCTCGTTCAAGCCCTTAATTTCGTCTTGCATATAGTCCTCGTCGCAAAGTTCGGCATTAACAAGCACATTGCGCACCGACTCAAGGTGTTGTTGCAAGTTTTTGCGGAACGCATTGCCAACGCTCTTAAAGTGCGAGTACAAAAGTTCGCTCCTGTCGTCAAACTTGCGCTCGTCAATCTTCAAAAGTTGCATTTTCATATTGTGATATTGTTCCAGAGCCTCTTTTGAAGCGTTAGCCCTGATGTAGTCCTCGTAAGTTTCGCAGTTGACAAGACTTTCAGCAGGGATACAAGTGCTAGTCGCTGCGATTTTGCTTTGTGGGTTGTTGATGTCAAGCAAAACAACGTGCAGCCCGTTTTTGAATTTCACAAGCGAAAGCGGGTGTTTAGTGCTTTTGACTGAACGAACCATTGTTATCGACTCATCATTGAAGTCGACATTGTCGACCGAATACCCAAGCATCGCAAAGTATTTTACCTCGTCAAGTACAGGGGTTTGTTTTATATTATTCAAATTTGTCATAGTTGTTAACTCCTCAAAAAATAATGTAAATCATTTATTGATTGACATATTGTAACATAAAAAAAATTTTTTGTCTATATGTTTTTTAAAAAAAGTTAAATTTTTTACTTTTATCATAAATGTATTGTTTTCCAAATTTTCCATAAAATAAGAAAACATTGTAAAACAAAGGACGTGAAAAAGTGGAAAAGTACAAAGTCTCAGAAATGGAAAAACACATAAAAAAAATGTTTCATAGTTCGACCGACCTCAAAACGCGCAAATTTATGAGTTTTGGCAAAATCAGCACTATAGTGTTCTATTTTGACACTATAGTCGACACAAAACGTGCGGATAAGGAGGTAATTTTGCAATTAATGCAAAGTGAGCCACCTCAAAATACGGGCGAAAATGCGGACAAATTGATTAATTTTGCAATCGAAAATTCCATTGTCGTCGGGCAGTGCGAAGCAGTGCAAGAGGAGTCGCAGGTTCTAGAAAAAATGCTCAACGGCTTTCTTGCAATCTACTTTGAAAACAGCACCCAAATGCTACTTGTCGACGTCAAAAACTTTCAGTCGCGCGGCATAGAAGAACCTCCAACCAGCGCCGTGCTGAAAGGTCCGCGCGAGGGCTTTAATGAAAGCATCGCAACAAATATTATGCTCTTGCGCAAGCGCCTAAAAAACAAAGACCTAGTCGTCAAACAAATGCCAATAGGCAACTATAGTCAAACACAATTGGCAATTGTATACATTAGCAGCATTGCAAGTGACAGCATAGT
>JBNMHN010000087.1:0-5263 GCA_050872805.1 Clostridia bacterium | reverse complement strand
GAAGTAAGAATAGGCAATAATTGTCGTTTCGGTCCATACTCAGGAATTTACAACATAGGGCATGACTTTGACCCCGAAAAGCGCAAAAACAACACAATCTACGCACAAAAAACTTATGTCGGCAACAATGTTTGGTTTGGCGCCAGCGCAAAAATTGTCGGCGGCGTTAAAATAGGCGACAACTCAATAATCGGGGCAGGAACAGTCGTGACGCACGACGTCAAGCCAAACGCCATCTATGCAGGAAACCCTGCAAAGTTTATCAAATTTATCTTGTAGCATATGTAAATGTATGAAAATAGCAATATGACACAAACTATTTTGATTGCGTCTACCATTTGTGTTTAACCTAGATTTTCTACAAAAAGCGCATTTTATAGAATAATTTGTCAGTTTTTGTGATTTGCGTGGCGAAAAAAATTGTATTTTTTCTTAAAATATGATAAAATATAAGAAAGGAGTAATTATGGACATCAAAAGAGAATTGAATTTAACAATATTCACATTCGCCGTGATATCAGTAGTACTTGGCGTGTTGTTTATTGTTTTTAATAAAGGTTTTGCAAGCGCCGTGCCATACATTGTCGGCGCAATCGTCATCGTCGACGGCGTGTACGCATTGTTCACGTATTTCACGCGCAAGCAATTTGGTTTCAGCAACAATTTTGCGCTAGCACAAGGTTTGATTGATATCGTGCTGGGCATATTGATAATATGCTCTACAGAATTTTTCTCAACAGCATTCGGCATCTTGGTCGGCGTGTTCTTGCTTGTGTGGGGGCTATTTAAACTCAACGTCGGCGTCAACATTATGAAAAACGTAAAACTAGGCGTCGTTGATATCGCCGAAAGTTTGCTTTTCATTGTCTCAGGTATCTTGCTTTTGGTATTCTCGAAGCAAGCGCTTGAAATTATCGTCATTGTTTTGGGCGCTTCAATGATTGCAATCGGCTTATTTGTCGCAGTCAAAACATTTGTAATCAACAAAAAGATTTATAATTTCAAAAAGAAAGTTGGCGAAACTATAGTCGAAACAACAAAAGCGGCAGATGAACCTACTGACGTTGTCGAAACTCAAGTTGCCGACGACGAAAACAAATAATCATTACTAAAACTTAGGTTTTTACACAGTTATGTATACAAAAAGCGCTTTGCTAAATTTGCAAAGCGCTTTTTGTATGAACATCATTTTCGGTGAAATGAAATGATTGTTTGATTAATTAAATGACTTGATTTGTTTGTTTGTTTGTTTGTTTGTTTGTTTGTGCGCCCGCTTAAAACGCAACCAAAAAAATTAAAAAGCCACAAAACCAAATTTTTGTTTGTGGCTTTTGTTGAAAGGCAATTCAGTTAATGCTTATTATGAAAATAGTTCAACTTTTCGCGCTTTCATATCGTCAATGCGCGAAAGGTACGTGATAATGTCCTTAACATTTGCCGCGCGTTCTATGCGATTTTCCGCAGGGAACAAACGCTTTGAAATTGCATTCGCGCCGCAAGCAATGACGCTTGAAAAATCTTCCATAGAATTGATATTGAAGTAGCACATTGTGTTTGGTTTGCAGTAGCCAACATTCTCAAGATTGCCAACCATATTTTTTTGCCTGTACATATAGTATGGCGTGTAGCCGCAACTTTGCAAACGGCGCTCAGCAAGTTCAAGATTATTCTTTATTACTTGTTCTTCGTCAAAAGTGTTAATTGATTGCGTCTTTGTCAGCGGCGAATGCGTTTTTAGTGAAAGGGTATGAACAGTCACATTGTCGGGGTTCAGCGCAATGACTTTGTCGAGAGAATAAGCAAACAATGTGTCGTCATACGGCAGCCCAACAATTAAGTCCATATTAATTTTGAAAGGGTACGTGCGCGCAAGTTCGTATGCCCGCAAAACATCCGCACCCGTGTGCGCGCGCCCAATCGCCTGCAAAGACTTCTCGTTGAACGTTTGCGGATTGATTGAAATGCGCGTCACGCCGTTTTTTTGCAAAACATCTAGTTTTTCTTTTGTTATAGTGTCAGGACGCCCCGCCTCGACAGTAAATTCTTTCGCGCCTATCTCTTTGAGTTCGCAAAGAATATAATCAAGTTGTTGCGCCGAAAGGGAAGTCGGCGTTCCGCCCCCAACATAAATATTTGCAACTTTGTAGCCTTTGCGGCGCAAAAGTTCTTTCGTGAAAATGATTTCTTCTTTCAAAGTTTCAACATAAGGTTCGACAAATTGTTGCGCCTTGCCAACCTCCATTGAAAGGAAAGTGCAGTACGAGCAGCGCGTTGTGCAAAATGGAATATGTACATAAAAGTCGACAATTTTTTCATCAATATGTATCGGCACTTGATTTTTTAAAATATCAACCAGCAGTTGCGCCTTGTCATCTTGCAAATAGTATTCTTTAATAAGACAGTCCTTTACATAGTCAAAGTTTTCGCTATTTTCGTAGTATTCAAGCGCCATTTTAGTTGGACGAACGCCCGTAAGTGCGCCCCACGGCATATTCTTTTGAAAATACTCGCTCATAGCCACATAAATTGCAAGTTTTGCCGTGCGCTTGACATATTTTTCGCAGTCGTCATTCAACTTATCTTCGCGACAAAAGGTCGATTGATTGAGTTTGCGTTTTTTGCCGTCCTCAAACGCAAATTTTGAAATCGTCACAAAGTTTGTGCAAACGTTGTCATCCTTTTCAAGGTAATGCACAAGTTCAAACTCGTGATTTTCTTCCGCATTTTCCGCTGTCGCAAGTACGACTTCCTCGTCAGGCAAAAACGGGTGTATTTGCTGGAAGAAATCATAAAAATAATCTTCACAATTAGTGCTAATTCTCATAATAAAATCCTTGTTTGCGCATTTTTGATTGTATTATACAGGCGCGATAATTCTAGTTTTGACTCAACGCCTTTAGTTTCGCTAATCTTGACATTGTTGTCATTGAATTTGATATCGAAAATATTTAATTCTTGAAAAACTTTTAGGCAAAACATAAACTGTGAATATTTTGCGTTTGCAATCCGCAATTTTACAAGGTTATAAAGCATATTCACGCTCTCAAATGTTGTAATTTTTTCAATGACATTGCTCATAGCCTTGTAGTACGCACCACAAATTGCGCGTTCAGTCGAAACATAATTTTCAACAGGGGTGCAAACCGCACTTTTGCTTGGTTTAAAAATGCGTGCGTGTGTCAAATTGTTGAGCGTTGCAATGTATCCGTCATTCAAAACAGGGTCAAGGAAAACAATATTATTAAAATTTTTGAAATTGTTTCTCAAACTTGGGTTGAGAACAAAACAATTATGCCCCTTGTCCTCAAACAAGTCGCGGTATGAGTACGCCGAAACTTTGTTTGCAATTACCGTATCATTTGCCCAGCGGTCATAACTTTCCTTTGAGTTGACGACAAACAGCGTGCCAAAAACATTGTCAAACCCTGAAAGTATATCAGCAATTTGCGTTTGCTCATAACTTTCGCACACAAAATTGCGTCCAGCAGGGCAAAGCGTTTGCATCAAATATTCGCCGATAAGGTGGTCCTTGTCCCCAACCTCAATGTTTTTGTCTGCAACAACCTGTTTTAAAAACATTTTGCTCGATTCGTGTCCGCGATAAACATCCAACTGCAACTCAACAATCGCCTGCTTGGTGCAAATCTCGTTCATAAGGTTTTTATACTTACCAAAATTGAAGCCAACCGTCGACGTATTATTGAGATTCATAGTCAAGTGGTTTGGATAAGATTTCATTAGTGTCGCATTTGCCTTTGCAAACTTAATGCGGAAGCGGGGGCGCGGATTGTCACTTCCAATAGGCTCTAGCACATCAAGTTGCTTGACGAACTCTTTTGTGACCTTGTTTAAGTCTAAGTCCATATCAAACTTTTTTTGCGGAACAAACAAACTAGCGTCAAAATCTTTTGCTAAAATGTTTTCCATATTCTGCTTGAACTTGTCAAAGTTTTCGACCTTTATTTTGAGTCCAGCCGCCATTGTGTGTCCGCCAAAAGACTCCAAAATGTCTTGCGTTTGCTTCAAGCAACTGTGAATATTGACGCCGTCAATACTGCGTCCCGAACCCGTCAAAATGCCGTCCACATTAGAAAATAGGAAAGTTGGGCGGTAGTATTCCTCGCAAAGTTTTGCTGCAACTATGCCCAAAATGCCGCTGTCCCACTTGTCCGAATAAAGACAAATACAGCGATTTTCGGGCTGCAACTCGCGCTCTAGTTTTTCCTTGCACTCGTCGTAAACGACCGAACACAAATCTTGGCGCTTAGCATTAAAGTCCAAAATAATGTCAATCAATTCATTGATTCGCGCATCATCTTCGCACATATAGAGTTCAAAAGACTTGTCCGCATCGCCGAGCCTGCCCGATGCATTGAGTTTTGGTGCAAGTTTGTACGAAATATCCGTCGCCTGCGGGTGCGAAATGCCAAGTTTTTCGAGCAACTTGACAATTCCGCGTGGCGCGCTCCTCATTTGTTTTAGCCCAAGCGTAACCATTGCGCGGTTTTCGTCCAAAAGCGGAACAATATCCGCAATCGTCGCAATCGCAGCAATCGGCAAAAATTGGCACGCATAATCAAGCCCCTCAAGTGCTTGAACAACCTTGAATGCCATACCCGTGCCGCAAATTTCGTGAAAAGGATAATCTTGATTTTGCAGTTTCGCGTTCAAAGTCAAGCAATCGGGCAAAACATCGGGGATGTCGTGGTGGTCAGTAACAATGACTTCAATGCCGAGTGACTTTGCATATTCGACCTCATCGTGACAAGAAATTCCGCAGTCAACCGTAATGATAAGGTCAGGGTTTTGCGCGGACTTAATTTTATCAATCGCGTCGCAACTCAAGCCGTAGCCGTCAATGTAGCGGTTTGGCATAAAGTGCATAGCGTCAATGCCTTGTTGATTGAAGTACTTGACCATAATCGCCGTCGCACTCACGCCGTCGACGTCGTAGTCGCCAAAAATGAGAACTTTTTCTTTATTATCAATCGCGCGGCGTATGCGCTTTACAACCGCGTCCATATCCTTTAGCAAAAACGGGTCGTGAAAATCTTGCTTGGACGGGTGTAAATAATGTTCGATTTTTTGCGCATCGTCAATGTCGCGCATAAAAAGAATTTCAATAATTTCGGGTAGTAAATTGTATTTTTCGCTGAGTTGATTGACAAGGTTTTTGTCGACCTTGAAATCGCTCTTTGCTTTGATTAATCTCATAGTGAACTCCGTTGATTGGGTAAAAGCAACTATACATTAAGTAATAACT
>JBNMHN010000086.1:0-5270 GCA_050872805.1 Clostridia bacterium | reverse complement strand
TCTTCGGTTGTCAAGTTTTCCTCTAGTGCTGAAGCGATTGTCAAAATTTTGAATGTTGAACCCGGTTCGTAGACGTCGGTTATTGCTTTATTTTTTGAGGTCGACATCATATTTGCGACGTCGTCGCGCGGCGGGTTGTTGAGGTCAAAGCTTGGTTTACTGCTCATAGCTAGGATTTCGCCTGTGTTGGGGTTCATAAGTATGCCTGTTGCACCTTTGGCTTTTTGCTCGGTCATTATGACGTTGAGCGTGTTTTCAAGCGCGACTTGCAGTGACAAATCAAGCGATGTGATTAGTGAGTTGCCGTCAATGCTTGGCAAATACTCGACGAGGTTTGAGTTAAGTTCGCGCCCTATCAAGTCGCCTTCCGTCAGTGCTTTGCCGTTTGTTCCTTTCAAGTAGTTGTTGTAGTATGCTTCAAGCCCTGACTGCCCTTGATTGTCGACACTCAAAAAGCCGAGAACTTGCGTCAGTAAGTCGCCGTATGGGTAATACCTTTCGTTGTTTTGCGAAAAGTAGACGCAGAGTGCGTTCGCGGAGATTATGGCGTTCATTTGCGCGCTGGTGATTTGCATTTTCACGAGCGCTTCGGACACGCCTTTCGTACTTGAAAGTTGGTAGGCTTTGTCGTAGGATACATCTAGGGTGTTTGACAAAACCTTTGCGACGTACGCGGCGTCCGTGACGGCGTTGGGGCGAACGTAACAGTTGTATGTAGTATTGCAGACAGCAAGCGCGTTGCCGTTGCGGTCAAAGATTGTTCCGCGCTTTGCCTCAAGCGGCAAGTCACGCGTCCACTGGTCTACGGCGCGGGCGCTGTACTTGTGTCCGCTGATGATTTGCACCCAAAAAAGCCTGCCGAACAATGCAAAAAAAATAAAGGCTATTGAAACTGTAGCAGTCAAAAGCCTTTTGTGGATAGATAACAAAGAAAAGTTTGTCTTCATATCAGCCTCCAAATAAACTGCTGAAAAAATTGCATATGGAATCAAACCAATTACTTTCCTTTGTGTATTGTTTTGGGTCGCGGAGCGTGATGTTTGTTGTGCTGGACGACTCAATTTTTGTCATATTTTTGTTTTTTACGATTTCCGAAATTTTATCTTCGTTGTTTAGTTCTTTGTAAGTATTAAATAGTTCGTTGAGCGAACTTTCCTTTTGCGAAATTTGCGCTTCAATTCGCGCGTTTTCGGCATTGATGTTGTTAATTTGGACAATGTTGAAAATTGCTAGGAAGCCCATTACTGCGACGACTGCTGAGTAGCCGATTAGCATAAGTTTGCCGCGAAAATTCAGTTTCGCTTTTGAGTTTTTGCGCGCGTTTACTTTAGGAGTACTGAGTTTTTGAAACTCAATTTTCGCCGTTGTTGGCGTTGTCACGGCAGTTGCGACTTGCGCAAACTCTTGCTCGACTTGCTTTTGTTTTTGAACGACTTCTTTATCTGTTGTGCCTGTTTCTTTGACAAAGTCGGCAAGGTCATAGTTGTCGTAGATGTTTTTCAGTTTGTCCGTTTCGTGAGACGTTGAAAACTCCTTAAGTTGCGCTTTTGAGACGTCCGAAATTTCTTTTTCATCTTCGACATCCGCCCAATCAAACAAGATTTTCTTTGCGTCTTTCTTTTGTGTTTCTACTTCCGTTTCGGTTAAGGTTTTCAATTCCGTTGACATAATATTATACTCCTTTTCTAATCTATTTAGAACACCGCTTGCACTCCTTGTGCGGCGTTCCTACACGCGCTCGACGACGCGGAGTTTTGCGCTTTGCGAGCGCGAATTTTCTTCTAATTCGGCACGCGTTGCGACGATTGGCTTTTTAGTGATTATATCGCACGTGCGCTTATGGTGGCAGACGCACACGGGGAGTTCTTTGGGACAAATGCAGTCGGTTGCAAGTTCTTTGAATGTGTCTTTGACAATTCTATCTTCGAGGCTATGAAATGTTAGTACGCACATCCTGCCCCCTGCGTTTAGCGACTCACACATTGTTTTTAGGACGTTTTTCAGTCCGTCGATTTCGCCATTGACTTCAATTCTTATTGCTTGGAAAATCCTTTTGCAACTATGCCCTTCGGCAAACCTAACTTTCGCTGGCAAGACACTTTCGGCGACGGCGACAAGTTGCAGGGTTGTTTCAATCGGCTTTTCTTTGCGAGCGTCGACGATTGCTTTGGCAATTTTTCGCGAAAATTTTTCTTCGCCGTACTCAAAGAATATTTTTGTCAGTTCTTCCTCAGTATAGTTATTGACAACTTCATAGGCGGATAAACTTTGTTCCTTGTTCATACGCATATCAAGCGGCGCATCGAATCTATACGAAAAGCCGCGTTCGGCAGTGTCGATTTGGAAACTTGAAACACCCAAATCAATCATTATGCCGTCAACCTTTGAAATATTCAATTCTTCTAAAATTTCGGTAAAATTGTGAAAGTCGTTGTGCACAAGTGTGCAGTTATCAAACTGCGACAACTTGTTTTTGCACTCATTGATTGCGTCCATATCTTTGTCAATCGCAATGAGCCTACCGCGTGGGCTAAGGCGTTTTGCGATTTCAAAACTATGGCCACCGCCACCCGCGGTACAATCGACATAGGTGCCGTCGGGCTTAATTTTCAAATTTTCAATGCATTCACTGAGCATAACTGAATAGTGTTTGAACATTCTTTCGCCCTCCACCACTTTTTTGCCATTTTTCAAACATTACAATGTTTGTTTGAATGCGGGCAATCGCACACTCGACTTTAAAATTAATTATTCCTTTTTTGCGGTATTTTATCTTATGCGTTACTCAGCCAACCTGCACCAGTGGTGCTTTCCCCGCCGAGAACAAGTACTTATAGAAAACGCTTAAGTGCGCCGTCCACTAATACAACTTGTTTGTAGGGACAGTACCTGTAGCCGCGGGGCATCCCCCAACAAAAGGTACTCAATCAATTAACCATGTACTCAATTCCATTTAAAGCCACTCAACCAAACTGCAGCGGTGCGCTATCGCACCCCGCTAGATGTTAAACTCGCTAAGTTTTGAAAAACTTTCGTCAAAACTTAGTTCGTCGGAGTTGTAGGCGTTCCAGCGTTCCTCGCTCCAGATTTCGCAGCGCGAGCCAACGCCGATGATGACGATATTTTTTTCAATTTGGGCAAATTCTCTCAAAATTGCAGGCAATGTAAATCTGCCAACGCTGTCCTCTTGCACTTCAAACGCGGACGACATTATCATTCGTAGTGGTTTTTGCGCATCGACAGCCGTCAATGGCAGTTCTTTCAACTTGTCATAGATACTACATTTGAGTTCTTCTTGCGAAAATACGAAAAGGCAACCATTTGAACCCTTTGTGACAACGAAGTTTTCGCCAAGTTGTGACTTGAGTTTTTGTGGCATACGAATACGTCCCTTTTCGTCGACGGAATAAAAATACGTACCCAGCAACATAGTACACTACTCCTTGTTGCACATATTATACTACACATTTTGCCCACAATCAACCATTTTCGACCACTTTTACACATTTTGTGCATAATTTGTTGATATTGCACATAATTTTTGGACATTTTTTAAAATTTATAAAACATTTGTTTTAATTATTTGTTAAGCACTTAACTATTTTTGCACGCAAAAAAGCACATAGTTTATTCACTATGTGCCTTGCAATATAAACAAAACCTGTTTTGTTTATATTATAATAGTAGAATTTATTGCTGGATTTGATAGCGTATAAAGTATAGACATTGAAGATAGAGTATCAAGCCATACTTTTCTTTTTGTAACCGTAATTTGATTTATTATTGACGCATTATCTTCATATGGAACATTAAATGTACCCAAATATCCAAACACAAATGCTAGGGTATATTTATCTTCCGAATTTTCAGTTGAAAGATTTAATTCAATTTCAATTGTCTTTTTATCAACATAGATTTGTTTGACTATCTTTTCTCCCAAGAATACATATATAGCAAACTTTTGGTCAATAAAATTTGTGCAAGTCAATGTTAAAAATGCAGTAGTTTGCTGCCAATTAGCAGTGTAGACTCTATTACCTTTAGACCCTTTAGTAATTACAATTTCAGTTTGTGGGATATCGCCATTGCTTCCCGTCCAGCCGAGAAAAGTGCACCCTCTTTTTGTCGGAGTTGGTAAAATAAAACTTTCCGTTGTACTGGAATATTCTGTCGGAGCATCACTCATTTCGCCCCCACTTAGGTTATACGTAATCGTATAACATTCTGAAATCACTTCAGTTCCAAGGTTGTACACGCTGCCCAGTTCGCATATTCCAAACAATGGTTCACTCACATTTTTCAATTTGATAGTATGTCCATTCCCGTTGAAATTGCCGTTGAATACGTGAGTACTCGTACCAATAGAATTCCAAATCTGCTTAATTATGACATTACCGTCAACGAGAACAGGTTCTCTAATTTTTTTATATTCGCCATCCTCACAGACACAACGTACTTTTTCTACATAATTATTAGCATCATAATTAAGATTTGAACCATAATCAATTACTATGTCACATGTTAATGAATAATACTTTCCGCCCGTAATGTAATCCCAACTATTAGGCATCGACAAAAATAATAAGTCATTCATACTGTCAATTGTATATGGGTCTGATTGAGTTCCACTTCCTTCCGGAATTGTTCCTATCCCAGTATTCCAAGTGACATACCCATCTTTTATCGTGGCAGTATTTTCCATTTCGCCGAAAAATCCTACCATGCCTGTTTTGATTTCTACTGGCACGCCATCCGTCCCAGATGATATTTTTATTTCGTTACCACCCAAATCAAAAGCCGAAGCAAACTTTTTAGTAGGTTCTTCAGCCTTTCCAAGCGCATAATGCTGCGTTCCCGTCAAAGAAACATTATCGATAAGCGTAACACTATTACCATAATCCCATCCTGCCTCATTAGATAAAAATTTATCATACGTATATGACATATCATTAACGACAATTTTGAGTTGTGGTAGATCAAAAGCCGCTCTTACGCTAGCAATTTTCCCAATTGCATTTGTAAAATTAAAAAGCAACAAAATGACAAGAAGCCACAAGGCGATTTGTGTGGCGGAGTGTTGTTTGCTTGATTTTGTTTTTATACCATATGGCGCGCGATTTGGGTTATTTTTGTGGTTGCCAAATTGCGCGTTTTTAGCGCTACACACAGGCGTTTTTACTGGCACGGACGGGTGTTCGTGTGCGGGTGCTGCGGCGCTAATTTGAGTGTTTTTTGAATGATTTTGAGGGTTTATCTTGTCTTCTTTAGAC
>JBNMHN010000085.1:0-5499 GCA_050872805.1 Clostridia bacterium | reverse complement strand
GTATGTAGAACTGTGCGGCAAAAAGTCGCCGAGGATTTTCTTTAGCACGATACCGCCGTCGATTTCGGCTGGGTCGATTTGTGCGTTTTTCAAAAACTCATTTCTTAGCGCATTATCAAACTCAATTGGCGCTGAAAAGGTTTTTGTTATTGTTTTCTTTATCAATCCACAAAAATCGCTTGGCACATTGACATATACTTTTGAGTATTCCTCAGTATCGACGTCGCTAAAAAGTTCGCGGAGCGAATCTTGTAATTCCGTCGAGTCCTCCAAAAATTGTCCGTCGACTACGCCGTCGTAATCAATTTCGTAGTTGCCACGTATGTTGATGACGCCTTCGTTAACTTCCACTGCGCAAAGGCGCAATTTGCCAGAACCGATGTCTAGCGCAATAAATTTTGTGTTTTGCATATTCTTCCCTCATTCGTTAGATTTTGGTGCGCGGCGGGCTGAGGTTTAAAGCAACGACTGCTTTATACTCTAAGCGCTTACCACGCTTCAAGTTTTAGTAATGATACCACATTTTTAAAATAATTGCAAACAATTTATCAAATGTGTTCGCAAATTGGCGTGATTATAACAATGTCGAGTCCTTTATTTTGCGCGTATTCGATTGTTTTCTTCGTCCCGCCGCCGCCGAAACGTCCGCTGTACACGGCAATTATGCGACTGCTGTTTTCGACCATATATTTGTTGCGCTCCTCCATACAGCCGTCAAAATACGGCGCGTGCGAAACATACGTCACAATGTCGGCGTTGTCGATGATGTTTTGGTAGCGCGCTTTCAACCTTGCGCTCCACACATCGCTTTGTCCTATGCACGGAATGGCGCACTCTAATTTTATGTCAAACTCATTTTTTAGTTTCAAAACAATTTCACTTGCTAACATATCTATGCCGAGTGCGACGCCCGAAATAAAGTACGTATATCCGTCATAGATAGCCTTTATTATTGCGCTTTCTAGGTCGTCATAGCATTTTTCAAATGCAGAGCCGCACTCACGGTATCCCCACGGCAGTCGCTGCGGGCGGTGTCCTGTGAAGCAACATTTTTTTACTTTTTCCATATGCTCCCTATTTATATGGTTTTTCTTTTTAATAGTAGTATGCGCTTGATGCCAAAGGTTCGGTTTTTGAGTTCCTCAAAGTAGTCGTATACTTTTGCGTCCATACTATCCTCTTTTGCCATTTCGACAACACAAATTCCGTCGTCCGCCAAAACGCCTAGGTCGACAATTTTCAAGAGTGCTTGACTCTCAAGCCCCTTGTGATATGGTGGGTCTAGCAAAATTATGTCAAACTTTTGTCCGCGTCGCTTGAAATTCAAGAGGGCTTTGTCGTATGGCAAATTGATAATTTCGGGCGCGTACTTCATTGATTGCGCGTTTTTGCGCACCAAATCACAACTTTTGGGGTTCATATCGACAAAAACCGCACTTTCGGCGTAGCGGCTGAGACACTCAAGCCCGAGCGCGCCTGAGCCTGCGAATAGGTCAAGCACTTTCGCGCCCTCAATATAACTGTCTAATAACCCGAACATACTTGTTTTGACTAAATCCGCCGTCGGGCGCGTTCCTTCAAAATTAGGGAGCAACAATTTTTTGCCCCTGTTTCTTCCTGCTATAATTCTCATAATTATTATTATAGCATACTTTTTCATTTCTTCAATCAATTTGACAAAAAAAAGCGGACTTTTCACCCGCAAGACCATTAATAAAAACAAATATAATATAATATAATATAATATAGTGATTTATTTGTACCGATATTGAATCAAATAATAATTTACAGATGCTTAGCAAAATTTTACAGGCGCAGGAGGTTGAGGGTTGTTAGAGTTTCGTACTCTATCGCGTTTGAGAGGCGAGAGAGGTCGTGGGCGGAAATTTGTTCTGTTCCGTCGGAGCCAAGGACTGTAGCATAGAGCGGCAGCACGGCGTCGAGCCCAGCAAAGTCGTCGAGCGATTTATATAGGTTATAGTTATGCGGAAAAACTTTGTCAATCATTGATTTGAATGAATACATCAATATTTCGTCGTTGTTTGTGCGTGAAATTTGCATTGAGTCGCAAATTGTATCGACGACGCTATCAAAGACACTGCTGCAGGTGAATGTTTTTTTGATTTTCAGGTTTGTTATGTCACACATTAGCATATCCATACATATATGCCCGACGATTGGACATTTTTGTCCACAGATGAGGACATACCCCTTTTCGTAAGCACGCAAGTAGCCGTCGGCGTAACCGATTGCGACGACAGCAATTTGCATATCGCGGGATGCTGTGAAACTTGCGCCGTAACCGACGGTTTCACCTTTTTGCAAAGATTGCGTTTTGACAATTTTGGCGCGGATATTGAGGCAAGGCTTGACGTCCGTTTTGTGCGTGTTGTCGTAACCATACATTGCAAGCCCGACGCGTATCATATTATAGTTATACTTGTTCGATTTCAAAAACGCGGCGCTGTTGCTGGCGTGGATGATTAGTTTGCGTTTGCGGCAAAGGTCGAGCATTGACAAGAATTTTGCGTTTTGGCGTTTTAGTTTGTAACTGTTTTCACTTTCCGCCGTCGCAAAGTGGGTGTATACGCCCTCAATTTTTATGAGTTTACATTTGTCGATTTCGTTTAGCAGGCGCTGAAGTTGCAGGGTTGTTTTGACGCCGAGTCGGTTCATACCTGTATTAATTTTGATATGAACATATGCGCGCTTGTTCAAGCTCGTTGCAATTTCGTTGATTGCGGAAACATCCGCGAGTGTGTCGCAGGTTAAGCGGATGCCCTTTTTGATTAGTTGCGGCAAGTCGGCGTAATTGAATTTGCCGAGCATCAAAATCGGCTTTTTCAATTTTAGGTCGCGAACTTGCAGCGCTTCCGCTGCGTTTGCGACTGCAAAAAAATCAACAAGGTCGGAAATACCTGTGCAGACTTGTTCGTAGCCGTGCCCATATGCGTTTGCTTTGACAACGGCACAAAATTTTGGCGTTTTTATGTTATTTTTACCTTTTTTATGTGTTTTCTCATCAATTTTTGCGTTTTTTTCACGCTTTTTATTATTTTTTTGTTTGCAAACAATACTGCTTGCTTGTTTTAACTTTATGATATTCTCTCTCAATGTTTCAATGTTTACTTCTTTTTCTACCATAACATTATGTTATGCCGTGGCGCGATGTTTTGACATATATCTACAACAAAAGGACGGCAATTTGCCGCCCTTCAAGGCTCGCCATTGTTATTTGCGGTAGCCTAAATATTGACGCGTTTTTGTTAGATAACAACAGTATTGCTCCATTGTCCGTTGCCGCTCAAAATGAATGTGGCAGACAATGTTTCATTTGCACCTGTTGAAAGCGTATAAACGGTGGACGATGTTTTTGTTGCGCCTGTCACGGTTAGCACACTGCCAAATGGCTTAGTGACAAGTATTTTATATGTTGCATTTTTAGAAAGTTTAACCGCTGCGCTCAAGTTTGTTTGTCCTGTGACAAAAGCGACTTCTTGCACGATGTTTCCGCTGCTATCTACAATTGTCAAAAGTAGCATACTATTTGCACTCGAAATTGTGCCGCTGATTGTCAAAAGTGTGAAATTTTGTTCCCATACTGCATAAAACGTCGTGTTCTCTGTCAATGTTTGCGCACTTGAAACGACGGTTGTAGCGTTGGCAGTCGTTCCCCAGCCTTTAAAGATATATCCATTGCGCGTCACTCCTGTCGTTGGCAACGTAAATGTAGGCTTTTTAGTTTGTGAAACACTCGTTTTGCCTGCCGTAATATAAACATCTCCTATGTCGGTGGTTTTTGTGCTTGTTCCTTTATTTGCGTTGTATGTGATTGTTATTGTGTATTTACTTATAGCATAATAGGTCGCATCCGCTGAAAATGCTTTACTTGTTCCATTCCACTCGCTTGTTGCATTGCTAGCATTAGTTGTCCAACCGACAAATGCTAGCCCACTTATTGTTGTCGGTGTAACAGCGGCAACACTTGCAGTTGTATCAGTATTCCACATTGTGCCTACTTGCGTTTTTACGCTCCCCACTGACGTTTTGCTCGCAAAATCATAGAAGCTGACGCTTATATCTTTTTTGAATATCGCGTAAAATGTTGTGTTTTCCGAAATTGTTTGTGTTCCGCTTGTGGCGCCTGTGCGCGCGGTTTTGTCTGCGTTCCAGCCAACAAAAGTCCAACCGTTTTTGCTTGCAGTGTAGTTGCCAAGATTAATTGAGCCGCTATCGACTTCAATGCTTGCTGTTGCCGTTGTTCCGCCATTTGTTGTCGCATCAAATGTGACAACTAAGCCATAGAACAATTTAAGCACTGGCAAGCCGTCATTCACGCCGCCAACAAATGTCCACACATTGTCAAAATCCCACGGATATGATGAGTTCCATGTGTAGTTTGTTGTTCCATTAATAAAAGCGTCTTTATTATTTTTTAATTCAGCTGGAATGCCTAAAGTTGAATAGTAGCCTTTTGTAGGATTTCCATTTTCCATACCACTCCCCTTGTTTATGTCATTTGTGTAAATTGAATTGTAATGCTCTCCAGAATAACTTTCTAAGCAGTTTAGCGTTTTCACTTTTGTCCCATTAACTACTATACAATAGGTCGTACACCAATTGGACACAGCTGCTGAGCGTGATTCCGACATTCCCGATACAACAAACGAAAGTGTTGCATTCATAACACAATTTGAGATAATTCCGCCACCATTTCCAGCAAACCCGCCCGCATATGCACCAGCATCAAATGCGTTTAAATTCATTGCCAAGTATCCTGATAACATGCAATTATTGATTTTTGAACCATCATTCATATATCCAGCGAAACCACCTGCATATATATTATGATCATAATCCGTGTTTATATATGCTGTAACAGAAGAATCACAGTTGTAATAAATGTGCAGATTTTGAATTGTGCCAGATAAAATACCAAAGACTCCACCATAATCATTGCTATTAACACGTAAAACTGCTATATTACTAATATTTGTCAAAGTAAGTGTGTGTCCCTGCCCGTCGAAAGTGCCTGAAAAAGGAGTTTCGCCACCAATCGGCTTGAATGTCGAAAAATCTGTGATTTCTATGTCGTTTGTCATCATTATGTTTTTATCCCAATTTGTACTGTCATTACAAAGTGATAGAAACTCAGTGGCTGTTGATACATAATAGCCGTCCCCTGGCAGCGCGATTACTGAATTGGTTGTGTCATTCTGTTTGTTTGCATTGAGATTACCCACAACACAAAACACAAGTGCAAACGCAAAAAGCCACAACAAAAGCAGGGTTGCTGTGGGGCGGAAACGTGATTTAGTTTTTGTACCGTTTGTGGTGCAAAAATCAGCGTTTTTACAAGCGCCAAATTGTACGTTTTTAGCGCCATACATAGATGATTTTGCTGGCACGGATGGGTGTTCGTGCGTGGTTACTACTGTACTATTGTGAGCGTTTTTTGAATACTTTTCGGGCGTTATCTTATCTTCTCTAGATGCAACC
>JBNMHN010000084.1:0-5583 GCA_050872805.1 Clostridia bacterium | reverse complement strand
GGCGAAAACCCTGTGATGTACGATTTTGAAAAGGCGTTAAGAGAAGATGGTGTTGATTATCGCTATACAACCAAAGTTTCAACCGACCACGCTTCAAAGGAATATAGTTTTGCGGAGTTTCTTTCAGATGAAGGACTTTGGGCATTGCTGAAAGGTGCAAAATATGCCGATAGAATTGACGTTATGTTTATGGCAATGGGGATGTTTGAAACACTTGTCGACGAAAACGCGGAAAGTGAAATTAAGTTTGCAAACAATAATGGCAAATACACAATGACATTCGACTACAACGGATTGTTGCTCGGCACCAGTTCTAGCGAAAACAATGTCATTCAAAAGGAATATTCTAACGCAAAAATTAAAATCATCGTTGAATACACGGCAAATGAAGTCACAAAGTTTTCAATGGAAAACAATATGACCTACACAACCTCAGTTTGGGGCGAAAAAACAAGCGAAGAAACTGATTATGCTTATAGCAAATATTGTTTTTCAAAAAGTTTTGACGAAAGCCTTATGCCACAATCGTTTGAGGAATATCCAGTTTATGAAGACGCTGGATACATTTCTTCAAAAATTAGATTCAATTATGGTGGAGGCTTTGCAAGTATGAAACTTGCAACGGGCGACAGTATAAAGGGTGCTTACAATAGTTTGAGCGCTAGCATTGGGCTCAACATCAAAGAGGGCTTGACAACCGACGGCAAATGGTATTCCGACCAAGAGTGCACAAAAGAAGTAAATATTGAAACTGCAATTATGCCGTCATATGACTACGACCTTTATGCGAAAATCTTGCCTAAAGCCGACTATGCAATGGTTTTGACAAGAATGGTTGAAAAGAACGGGCTTTTTGATATGGGTGAAAACTATATTTCTATCGACACCAAAAAGAGCACGGTTTGCGACATGGGCGCAGATTATGACGAACTTGTCACCGAAATCGGCAAAGACTCTTTCAAAATCTATGTCAATGGCAGCGAAATCACAGGTTCTACTTTCCCTGTAAAAGCGGGCGAAACATACACTATGGTTTGCGAAATTGATTATCCATTTATTTCAAAATTCACGGTTGCCTCAAAAGAGCAAAACGCAATGTTCCAAAAGGTAATCAGCAGCCTTGATTATATAAAGTCGGGCAAAACATCGTATACAATCGACTACATTTATCCATTCGACACGGAAACAGTTTCTACGACAAGAGGAACATTTGACAAAGACAGCTTGCGTATGATTAGTACGGAAACTACGAAAAATACGTCGGGAAACACAACTAATTACAAAAAACAAGCCGAAAAAGTCGGTGACATCTACAATATCTATACTAAATCAAACAATGATGATGAGTTTGAAAAAAGCACTGAAACTGCCAACGAATTTGAAGGACTTGACACTGGCATTGACGAATTGCCTGATTCTTCTAGAATGTTCACTTTGTCATCATTTATAAAGGAATTTGCGATTGATAACGGGTTAAGTACCTACATAGGTGGATACACTGGGCACGAAATTGTTACAACAAACGACACTTTGAAAATAACAATAAACTACACACTAGGTAGCATTGTCTTTGAGTATAAGTTTAGCGGCGACCGCCTCGTGTCAATTACGCATTCTACGACAATAAAAAATGAATATATGACAAAAATAACTACAATAAAAACAAACATTGCGTACACTTACGATTCAACAATGTGGGAAGATGTTTCGCACCTCAACACAACCGTCGAGGGCGGCGAAAGCGCTTAATTGATTTGTTTGTAAATTGTATAAAAGTGCTAGGGCTCATTAGCCCTAGCACTTTTTGCTTACGGGGTTTTGTGTTTGTTGCAGTAGGTTGCGAGGGTTTGCGCGATTTTAAAAAGGGGGAATGCAAAACTGATATTTTATAATAGTAGAAGGTAAAAAAGGAAAAATAAAAATAATTCTTGAGGTAGCCTTCGCTCTTTAGTGAATAAATCAACTTTTTTTGTGCGTGGGGTAGAAAACGGTTGACTAATTTTTGCAAATTCGGTATAATTATAACAAATAATCAAACAATATATGAGAGGTAGTGTTTTATGCAAACAAAAAAGGTATCAATAGCAAAAATACTTGCAATCGCGCTTTGCGCAGCAGTTTGCGCAGTTGCATTTGCCGTTCCATTTGCAATGCAACAAAAGAGTGTCGATAATGTTAGTGCGGCTAGCAGTTGTTCATTGACCATAGATTTCAATAATTTTCCAACAAATGTAAAAGGTTATGCTGTGCTTAGTTTTACATATGTAGATAGTACTGATAACAATGCAGTGAAAACGATATCTAAACTATTTACGGCAAGCAACACTAGTGATAGAACGATGGACATAGGGAGTGGCGTAGGCAAACTTGAAATCAATTGTCCTTTGTATTCGACGATAAGTGTCTCAGGACAAACTGATTTAAAAGAGAATATCGGTGCGACTGCAAGTTCTTATGCAACGTTTGATTTTACATCTGCACCCTCAAGCCTTAAAGTTACAGTTACATTCAACGACAAAGGCTGGTTTGCTGGTACTACAATCTGTTAGTTAATTGAAAGATACATTTGCACGCAGCGTTTGCTGTGTGCATTTTTTGTGCTTGAATAGTAAAGAGAAGATTTTGAATGTGTATGCTAGCCTAATGTATTCCTAAAAACGGAACGTATAATGTTTATTTAGACTCCAATAAAGGCTTTAATCATTACTGCGTGCATTAGTTTTAGGCAAAGCATACTAAATAAATGAGCATTGTAGCAAATAGAAGTGCAAAAGCTTTGACAAAAGTTTGCGAAAGTGGTATAATCAACTTGATTTAGGTGTTCAAGGGGTTATCGCCTAGAGGTATTTGACAGCTCGTTTTGGGCTGTCTTTTTTGCGCGGCGGGCGGCATAGGCCGCTGCTGTGGGTACTGTCCCTACAAGTAAAATACTTTAGTTGGCGGCATAGTTGCTTGCATTCTTTATAGTCTATCTCTCGATTGCGATAGCGCGCGGCTGGTGGCAAACGCCATTGGTGCAGATTTTGTTTTTTTGTATGAATGCTGCTGTGAGACGGCAACCAAACCTGCAGTCAAGGCGAGCCTTGCCGGAAGGGGACTTGTTTTATTATGGGTTACCCAGACACATTGACCTCGCGAGTATACAAAATAAATACATTATTATTTATGTATCGCTTTCACACATCTACATACCTCGAAATTTGTCGATAAAAAAACGCGCAGAATGCAAACAATTTTGAGTAATATAGTGTATAATATGTGTATCAATAGGAGGGAAGAATGGATAATTCAAAAAGTGAAAATAACTCAAAAAAGAGTTTAGTTATTTTTGGAATCATATTCGCGCTAGTGGTTGTGGTTGCCGTGGTTGCTGTTATTGCAGTTATGAACACAAACAGCCAAAAGCCAGCGGGTACGGTTCAATTCAACACAAACCCAAGCGTGACAATGGTGGTCAACAGTAGTGATCGCGTCATTGAGGTACAGTATCTCAATCACGATGCGGAGGTTTTGCTCTCAAAGACCGATTTTGTAGGCAAAAATGTCAATGAGGCTGCAAAATTGTTCGTACAAATCTGCAGCGAATCGGGTTATATTGATGCGACAAGTGATTCGGAGGGGCGCAAGGTTGAAATTATTATTTCAAACAACGATGATAAAAAAGTAGAATCGCTTGGCAAAAAACTCAGCAATACAATGAACAAATACTTTGACGAAAACGGCATCATTGCGGGTGCAACGTACTTGCCGCTTGACGCAATCAAGGAAAAGGCTGCCGAACTCGGCATTTCGACAAACAAGTACATTCTTGTGAAAACGGCTGAAAAAATGCACGTTGATTACACTGAAGAAGAACTTGTCGCAATGAGCGAAAAAGAGATTTTGAACGCTATCAAAGATAAGTCAAAAGAACTCAAGGGCGTAGCGGAAGAATACTATGAGAGTTTTAGCAGTGTTGCAAAGGACGAACTTGCAAAGTTTGAAACATTTGTAAACAATGCGGTAAGTCCGATTTTGGCGCAAATTAAGACTTTTGACCCTGATTTTGAACTTAATATTTCAGTAGATATGTCGTTTGGCGAATTGAAAAAGCAAATTACTGCAAACATTTCAAATGAGTCAATCAAAAGCACAGTTGAAAGTGCACTTGACGCAATAGAAAAGACATTTAACGAAACGAAAACAAAAATACAAAAAGCAATCAAGGATGCGCAAGACAAAATCATTGCCGATAGCAAAGAAGCGTTTGAAAACGCTAAGGTAGAACTTGAAGGTAAACTTGCGACATACAAGAAGGATGTTGCGGCTGCAAAGGCTTACTACAAAGACCACAAGGACGAAATTGACGCGAAAATCAAGGAACTTCGCGCCTCAATTTCCGTCGACATTGACATCAACTTTACGGTGGCATAAGCCACAGTTGCAGGTTGTGTGTGTAACTTTATACAAAATTGGGTACATAGGTAATTTACTATGTGCCTTATTTAATATAGTGCCACTTACCAAACCCACAGCCGCGGGGCTATCCTAACCGAGAGACATATAAATAGAATGCGAGCAACTGCGCCGCCGACTAAAATATATTACTTATAGGGACAGTACCTGCAGCAGTGCGCTTTCGCACCCCACAATCGAGTACTTAATTGGTAAAAAGCATTTAAATTTGCCGACGCAATAAATGACTTAAACGTAGGGACAGTACCTGCAGCAGTGCGCTTTCGCACACGCCGCCGCTAGGTGATTGTTACGTCAAAAGTGATGGTGACTTGCGATTTTGCAGGAATGTCCGCGAGCGTGAAACCCACATTGGGGTCAAGGTCGGGCTGAATAACCCCGTCAATCGCAAGCGACCCCGCCACAAACTGCGTGTGCGCAGGTAGTGGGTCGCGGAACGACACATTCGTGTGCTTGGCAGTGCCAATGTTGTTCAAAACAACCTGATAAGTCAGCGTGTCACCCGCAATCACAACAGACCTATTGTTCGTCTTTGTCACAGTTAAGTCACCGTTCGCTAGTTCCAAATTGTATGTGCTCGATTTCTCATTTTCGTACGTTATGCCGTTTGCGCGGTACGAAACAAGCGAATAAACCGTCATATTTTTTGGCGGATTTTCGCCAACCAGTATCTTATAAGTTATAGTCGCGCTGCTGTTTGCATTAATCGTGTACGGGAGTTCAAAACCCGCCACAGGGTCATAGCCCGTGTAAGATTTGCCGTCTATTTGCACCGAGTTTGCCACAAAAGAAACGCCGTCACTGAAAGTGTCCACTATTTTGGGGTTCCAAATCACATAAGACGAGCGATTTGTGAGCGTCAGCGTCTGATTGACCGTATCACCCGCCATAACCACATCCTTTGAGCCCGTGCGCACTTTCAATAGTATATCATCTGCCATAGTTTTTCCTCTTAGTTTGTTACTTTAAATTGTCAATATTTACCTGCTACCATTCTATGCGTTTTTGCCCCCAATTGTTAAATTATAGTCGCGCGCATTCTTTTTTATAAAAAAAACGGGGAAAATTTTAAAATTTCCTCCATTCATTTAAAATTAATAGTTTGTGCTTTTCAAAAATATAACATTC
>JBNMHN010000083.1:0-5776 GCA_050872805.1 Clostridia bacterium | reverse complement strand
TGAATATGCTGCCCCCATTCCGCAACAAACAAACAAACAAACAAACAAACAAACAAACAAACAAACAAACAAATAGATAGTTAGTTAGTTAGTTAGTTAGTTAGTTAGTTAGTTAGTTGAGTAAATGAGTGGGTGATTTAATAAATAAATAAAAACAAAAGTGTGCGCAGGTCATTTGACCTTGCGCACTCTTTCATAGGTTTTGTCAAGCCCGAACTGAAATAGATTTTCAAAAATAGGATTGTTTTCTTCACCCTTTAGTTCGGCATATGCTGAATTGAGTTTTTGCTTTATGTCCTCATATATAGCGTTCAGTTCATCCGCTTTATTAAGTAGTAGTTCCTTTTTTGTCGGGTAGTTGCCCAAATGCAGTGCTATTGCGTTGAAACGTTTTTTCTTTCGGTCACTTTCATAGTCGTCGACGGCGTCCATAAAGTAGACAAATCTACCAAGTTCAAAGAAAAGTTGCTTCAAAATCGGCGCGCCGCAGTTTTCCGCCATACTCAAAAGTATGTTCCCCGATATATCCATTAGGTCAAATAGCGCCCCCGCCTTGCCCGCGCGCTCGCACTCTTGCGTTTGCGCCAAGCACACTTCAAGCGTCGTCTTGAACTCAGGCAAAACCGCCATTGCCTTGCGTGCCGTTTTTTTGTAAAAACCCTTGAGCATACGTTTTGTTGTGCTCTTTTTTTCATCCTTGCAGTCGTCAAGAATTTTGTAGTATGAAATCAAAACCGTTGCACTCGCAATTTTTTTTGTCAAATCTTCATCCAAATACGCGATTCGGCGCTTGCTGAATGGGTGCAAAAAGCACCTTTGCTTTTTGACCTCGATTTCGCTCTCGCACGCACTAACAATGAGCATATACGCATATGTGCAATCCATATTGGTAAAAGCGCGCGCAAAATTGCCAAAAGTATGCTTTAGTGCCATACACAACCCGCAATAAAACGACCCAACAATGTCGCGCTCGGCGGGCATCATCTTCTCCTCATCACACGAAACATATCCAAACATTTTTTCCTCTCAAAGTATTATAACACATTTATACAAAAAGGGGTATTATTTTGATATGTTTTGTAAGTTTTGTCAACCATTTTCCACGAATTTGACCCTCACTCAATCAAAAAATGCCATTTTTTTGACCCTTGTCAGTCTAATTTTTGCCATTTTTTTGACCCTTCATAACCGAAAATTTGCCATTTTTTTGACCCTCAATTTTCTACACCCCGCATTTTTACTGACTTTTTACCTAAAAAAAAGATAAAAAATTTCACTAAAAAATTCTCTTGCAAAAATAAAATGTATACCCATTGTGCATAAATCAAGTATTTTGTATCTATTAGTTATAAAATATCACTAGGAGATAGTATTATGATTACAATGAGTGAAATTAGAAATAATCTATGTGAAGCAATAAAATTAAGTGGTGTATCGCAAACAGAACTAGCAAAACAACTATATATGACACAACAGGCTATATCAAATTATTTTGTGGGCAAAGCAATGCCGTCGCTTGAAACTTTTGCAAACTTGTGCGTTATACTAGACCTTGACCCGAGCGACATACTCAATGTAGACAGCGAAAAGAAAAAACAGTAAAAAGGACTTGACTTTTGTCAAATTTTCGACTAAAATAAGATTGTATCGTATTTTTGTCGGCATTTTTACGGTTTTATCGTATTTTGGTCAAACAATTTGCATTTTCATCGTATTTTTGTCGAAAATATTTATAAATCATACAATTTATAAAGGAGAAACTTATGGACTACATTAAAAGAGATATGGAAAGTTTGGTTGTGGCGCTCAGTAAGGAATATTCCTGCATACTAATCACGGGACCGCGCCAAGTGGGGAAAACCACAATGCTAGAACACATTGACGGCGCACGCAAAAAGGTTACGCTTGACGATTTGCAAGAGCGCGCACTTGCTAGACGCGACCCCGAAATGTTTTTAAAGGTTCACCCTGCCCCAATTTTGATTGACGAGGTGCAGTATGCGCCTGAACTTTTTTCATACATCAAAATTGCGATTGACAGCGGCGCGCCTGCTGGCAGTTTTTGGCTGACAGGGTCACAAAGTTTCAAACTTATGAACTTAGCGCAAGAAAGTTTGGCGGGGCGCATTGCGATACTGCAGTTGCCATCGTTGTCGCAGCACGAACTGTTTGGCACGGGCACTGAAGCGCCGTTTGAGGTTTCGCAAACCGCGCTTATGCTTCGCGAGCAAAACAGCACTAATGCGGACATAAACACAATTTTTGAACGCATTTGGCGCGGGCAACTCCCAAGTATTGCGAGCGGTAAATACACTAATCGCGACGTCTTTTATTCGGGATACTTGCAAACATACATTGCGCGCGATGTCAAAGACGAACTTAAAATCAACGACGACGGAAAGTTCACTGATTTTATTCGCGCGGCGGCGTGCCGCGTCGGTCAAGAGGTAAATATACATTCTATTGCCATAGATGTAGGAGTGAGTGACGACACGGCAAAACGCTGGCTAGGCGTGCTAGAAAAGTCGGAAATAATATTTTTCTTGCATCCATATTCAAACAATTTGCTAAAGCGCGTTGTAAGGGCTCCAAAACTATACTTTTTTGACACGGGCTTAGTCGCATACTTGACACGGTATAGTTCGCCCGAAATTTTGCAAAACGGGTCACTTAACGGCGCGATTTTAGAAAACTATGTTGTTGGCGAAATTCGCAAAACATACCTAAATTGCGGCAAAGAATGCAATATGTTTTACTTTAGAAACAAAGAAAGTAATGAAATTGACATTATCATTGAATCTAATGGAATGGTTCACCCAATTGAAATCAAAAAATCGTCAAATCCAACCCTCAGTATGGTCAAAGCGTTTGACGTGCTGAAAAAATCAAACTTGCCCGTCGGTATGGGGGCGGTGATTTGCGCAAAGGACAATTTAACTGCGCTTGACGCATCAACATTTGTTATTCCACTCCGCATACTATAAAAATAGCCACTTGCACCATATGCAAGTGGCTATTTTTGTTTTGCAACCTTTATATAAACAATTCGTTATTCAGCTTTGTGGAGTTGTTCTTCGATTGCCGCTTTTGTGAGGGCGTCGATGATTTCATCGAGTTCGCCTTCCATTACAAGGTTTAGGTTGTAGAGCGTCAGGTTGATGCGGTGGTCTGTGACGCGCCCTTGTGGGAAATTGTAGGTGCGGATACGCTCGCTGCGGTCGCCCGTGCCCACTTGGCATTTGCGCTTGTTGGCGTATTCGGCGTCCGCTTGCGCTTTGTAGTAATCATAGAGTTTACTTTTCAAAATGCGCATTGCCTTTTCGCGGTTTTGAATTTGCGAACGCTCGTCTTGGCACGTGACAATCATTCCTGTTGGCAGGTGCACGATACGGACGGCTGAGTCGGTCGTGTTGACGGACTGTCCGCCTGCGCCCGAACTGCGGCACACGTCGATTCGCAAGTCCTTTTCCTCGATAACTACGTCGACGTCCTCGTTTTCAGGTAGCACGGCAACTGTAACTGTTGACGTGTGGACGCGCCCGCCTGACTCAGTTTCGGGCACGCGCTGAACTCTATGCACGCCGCTTTCGTACTTAAACTTTGAGTACCCACCTTTGCCGTTGATGGTGCAAATGACTTCTTTGACGCCGCCGACTTCGGTTGGCGAAATGCTGACGATTGACATTTTAAACCTATGTTTTTCGGCATATTTTTGGTACATACGCAACAATTCGCCCGCAAACAAACTTGCTTCGTCCCCGCCTGCACCGCCGCGAATTTCAAGGATGACGTTCTTTTCGTCGTCCTCGTCTTTGTCGATGAGTGCGATTTCAATTTCTTTCATAAGGTCATCATATTTTTGGCGGTCTTGTTCAAGTTCCTCCTCCGCCATTTGTCTAACTTCCGTATCGGTCTCAATCTTCAAAATTTCCTTTGCGTCGTCGATTGCCTTTTCTAGTTCCTTTTTGCGATTATCAAGTTCGACATATTCGCTCAAACTAGATTGCTCTTTCGCAAGTTTTTCATACGCGCGTCTATCAAGGTTTGCGCCGTTGATTAATTCTTCGTTAATTTCGTTGTATCTTTTAACGTAACTTTCTAATTTATCCATATTGTTCCTTTTTATTGTTGTTATCTAATAATTATACACTATTTCGCATCTTTTGTCAACGCGCTTCTTTTTTAGTGGCGAGGACGACGCGCGTGATGCTGGCAAAGTCTTTTCGCGATGTTATGTCCACAAAGTCAGTGGCAAGCAGTTTTTTCACGTCCTTGCTTTGTCCTTTGCCGATTTCCAAAAAGATTTTCCCGTTTGCAGCCAAATAATTTGGCGCTTCTTGCGCAATTCGGCGGTAGAAATCGAGCCCGTCCGCGCCCCCGTCGAGCGCTAAGTGTGGGTCAAAGTCTGCAACTTCAAGCGTAGGAATTTCACTTGATTTTATATAAGGCGGATTTGACACGATTATGTCAAACTTTTGCTCCCCCAAACTCTCAAAAAGGTCGGACTTAAAAAACTGCACCTTTGCATTCAATTTGTCGGCGTTTATGCGTGCCATTTGCAGCGCATTTTCGTTTATGTCAATTGCGATAACCTGTGCGTTTGTGAGTTTTGCAATCGTGATTGCAATGCAGCCGCTGCCCGTGCAAAGGTCGAGAACTTTCAGCGGGCGGGCACGCTCCTTTATCTCTTTTATGACGCATTCAGCCAAAATTTCGGTGTCAAATCGCGGAATCAAGGTATCGTCGTTTAGTTCAAACTCAAACCCGTAAAAGTTCGCGTGCCCGAAAATGCGCTGCAAAGGTTCGCCCTGCAAGCGCTGCTCGGCATAGTCCAGCACGCGCTCAAGATCGCTTGGCGCGATGTATTTGATTGACTTTAGTTCCGCGCGGTTGCACTTCAGCACTTCGCAAAATATCCAGTCGACGTCGCTTTCGTCGACAATGCCGTTTTGCAAAAAGCGCTCGCGAATTTTTTGCCACTCGTAAATCAAATTGTGCTTTTCATTTATTTTATCATTTTCATTCATCATCAAAACCTCTTTCAGCGCTACAATCGCGCATAGTATGCTCCTTTTGTTCGTATCCTTTGGAAACAGCGCTTGCACGGCAAATGACGGAAACATCAGCACACGCACAAACTTGTTGTCGTACTGGCGCAAGAATATGAACACTTCGTAAACCGTTGACAATATTATAGCAAATAAAACGATTTTGTAAATCAAATTTAACAAAAAATTTTTCTCAAAAAACAGCGGCAGAACAAAAATTGCTATGACAAGCGACAAAATGACGATTGAAAACGGATTGAAGAAAAATCGCGAACTTTGTTTTTCGACCTGCCCGACGTCGAGGCTAACTTTGTTATAAAGGGCGTTCATTGTCTTATTGACGGCGTTATAGGCAAAAAACTCGGTTTTCAGCACCCGCGACAAAACGAATATTGTTGTCAAAAATAAAATTGCCGTAATCAAAGAATTTAGCAAGTTATACTGCATTGACCGCACGACAACGAAGCCGCACGCCTTGTATATATTGACAGTCAAAAAATTGGGCAGTGCCACAAATAGCATATTGCCCAAAATGAGCCCGACAACAAGCCCCACTACCCCGACCAAAAATTTTGTGCTTTTGACTAGCCAGTCATAAAAAGTCGTCCTTGTTTTGTGTTTTTGCATTTTTTGACTGAGAAAATAACCAAAAATTGCGTTTTTTATCGCGATAATAACAAAAATCAGCGCACGAATGAACGGGAACTTGCGCCAGCGCGCGTCACTGT
>JBNMHN010000082.1:0-5780 GCA_050872805.1 Clostridia bacterium | reverse complement strand
TAATAATGCTGTCAAATTGCAGCCAAAACCTAGTTAAAGGAAGCAAAAAGTTATCAAATGACAACTATTTTGTAAATATAGGGCAAATAACTTGACAAAAATCTTAAAAAAATATAAAATCTAAGTGTACATATTTTGAAATATGTATAATATTTGTAGGAGAAATAATCGATATGCATATAGGAATGCTTTGCGGCATCAGTATCGGTGTTTTCTCATTAATTTTAATAATAATTGGTTGTTTGGCAATTGGGGTTACTGGCGGTTATTTTCTTTATAAATTAATTGTCCAGAAAAAAATTGACAATGCTACTAAATCGGCAAAAAAAATTATTGAAGACGCCATTAATGATGCAAAGGCTCAAAAAAAGGAACTAATCATCGAGGCAAAAGACGAAATTTTCAAATTGAAAGCGGACACCGATCTTGAAATCAAGGAACGTCGTCAAGAGATTCAAAAAATGGAAGACCGACTTTTGCAAAGAGAGGAATTTCAAAATAAAAAAGAGCAAAATTTAGAACAAAAACTTAATCAAATAGAACAATTAAAAGAAACATTGAACGAGAGAGAAAGTTCACTCATTGAAAAAGAAGAACAAATCAATGCTAAAGCGAATGATATAGCAGTGGAACTAGAACGTATTGCTGGGCTTTCGCAAGAGCAGGCAAAAAATACCTTAATGGATATGGTTCGTGAGGACGCAAGAAAGGCTATCGCCGTCGAAATTAGGGATATGGAAGAAGAGGCAAAGGAAAGCGCTGAAAGAAAGGCAATTGACATTGTGACGCAAGCTATTCAAAGGTGCGCTACTGACCATACTGCTGAAATCACTGTCACATCAGTAAATATTCCTAATGAAGAAATGAAAGGGCGACTTATCGGGCGTGAAGGGCGCAATATTCGCGCGCTTGAGGCTGCGACTGGCATTGATTTGATTATTGATGACACGCCTGAAACGATTGTGCTTTCAAGTTTCGACCCGCTGAGACGTGAAGTCGCTAAAAGAACAATTGAAAAATTGATGATGGATGGTAGAGTTCATCCAGCTAGAATAGAGGAAATGGTCGAAAAAGTTCGCAAGGACTTGGAAAGCGAAATGAGGCAAGTTGGCGAAGATGCTTCGTATGAAGCAAATGTTCACGGGTTGCATCCAGCGCTCACTATGTTGCTTGGTAGGCTAAAGTTTAGAACAAGTTATAGCCAAAATGTTTTGCTACACTCAATAGAGGTTTCTCATTTGGCTGCTATGATGGCGGCCGAACTTGGTGTGGATGTCGAAACTGCAAAACGTGGGGGCTTGCTTCACGATATCGGCAAGGCTATTGACCACGAAGTTGAAGGAACGCACACTGAATTAGGTGTTCAGCTTGCACGAAAATATAAGGAAAACGAGGCCGTTATCCACTACATTGAAGCGCACCACGGCGACGTTCCATTTCATTCGATTGAGGCAATACTTGTTCAAGTTGCTGACGCGATTTCAAGTTCGCGACCGGGGGCAAGACGTGAAAGTCTTGAAAGTTACATCAAACGTGTCGAAAAACTTGAAGAAATTTCAAGTTCGTTTGCAGGCGTTGATAAAGCATACGCCATTCAAGCGGGGCGTGAAGTTAGAGTTATTGTTAAACCTGAGGAAGTCACCGATGAAGAAGCGATGTTTCTTTCGCAAGATATTGCTAAGAAAATTGAGGAAGAAGTTGACTATCCGGGGCAAATCAAGGTTAATGTCATTCGAGAATCGCGCAGCGTGAATTATGCAAAATAGCAAAAAGCACACTATCTATTTTTAGAAAGTGTGCTTTTTTGTCGTAAAAACCTAGATAAATTCTATCGGGCTAGATTTAGTTATGCTCCGTAAAATTGATATATGCGCACTAATAGAGTGTGGTATTTTTCAATACTTCGCCACGCGCAAGTTCGTCGCAAATATTGTTATACTTATCATCCGCGTGACCTTTTACTTTGTGCCAAACGATTTCGTGGTAGTTGTTATATTCAATCAGCTTTTGCCACAAATCTTTGTTTAGAACAGTTTTCTTGTTAGAATTTCGCCAGTTGTTCCTTTGCCAGTTTGAAATCCAGTCACTTGTAAAAGCATTATAAATGTACGCTGAGTCAGTGTAGATATGTACCTTGCAGCGTTCTTTTAAAAGTTCCAATGCAGATAAAACCGCTTGTAACTCCATTCTATTATTTGTAGTTTCGGGAACATATCCCGAAATTCTTTTTTCGACACCTTTATATAATAGGACTGCACCCCAACCACCAGGGCCGGGGTTATATGAGCACGCGCCATCCGTGTAAATAGTTAATTCTTTCATAAGTATATTATATCAAACAAACAATTTAAATACAATTAGATTTTTGTATTTTAACAAAATTTATGAAGTTTTTATAAAATATTTTTCCAATATCGTTTTCTTTATAGCCTGCACTTTTAAAGCATTTATACAAGTTGCGAAAATCGTCGTAGTTTTTTAATTTTTTCGGTAGATTGGTTGTTCCGTAAAAATCGCTTCCAAAACCTATACAATCACACCCAAATGCTTGAACAATGGCGTCGACGATATAAAATATTTCGGTATAACTCGTTCGTTTTTTGTTAGAATAAAATTCTTGTACAAATGTAATTCCTAGAAAGCCTTTAGTTTCAAAAATTGCACGCACTTGTTCGATGTCAATATTTCGCCTATGCTCTTTGAAAGGGGTTATGCAAGTGTGGGAGTTGAAAATAGGGTGATTTGTAAATCGTGCTACATCCCAAAATGAACGCCTATTTAAGTGCGCCGTGTCTATTAAAATTTTATTCTCATTCAAGACTTTGATAAGATTTTGTCCTTTTAGGGTTAGTCCTGAAAAACCAAATGCACCACCAGCAAATTTGTTGTCATAGTTCCAAGTCAATGAACACGAAAATGGGGCAAAATCTAGCAGCGGTTGAACTTTTCTCACAAAACCGATGTTTTCAAATGAAAATATGCAGTTGCTTTTTAGATATAGGTAATCGTGTATGTTTGACTTTAATTGTTTTACACGACTAAAACTCAAAGGGTTGTTGTCATTAGAAAAAAGAATAGCGTTGCACAAAGCAACATTATTCTTTTCAAATTCATCATTTAGTTTTGCTAAATCGCAGTCTTTGTTTGTCAAAAAATCATTGTGAGCATCACTTATTGCGCAGCATTGCATTATGCAATATCCCTCTTACTGAAAATAATATATGTTGCTGCTAAGATTATTGCTACAAACGCGCCTACAATCCCGAGAGAAAGGTAGAAGTTGCTGTCAGGTTGAATAGGGCAAGAGAAGTCAAGCCCAAGTATGCTACCGTTTGTTGAAACATATTCGCCGCCAAGATATCTAAAAAGGTCGACGTTTGCAAATGGCAAGTATCCGTATACGACGCTGTCGCCAAATAAGTTTCCAAACAATGCTACAAAAATATAAATCATAACTGAAATAATTACTGCTGCGACATTGCTCTTGAATGCGGTTGAAATGAATACCGCAAGAATTGTATAAACAATTATTCTAACAAGCAGCAGGGCAAGAAATATAAAGAACAATCCAGTTGCCGATATAGTTGCGGCGCTTTCGGCGTTGAAAATCATTAGAACTGGTGCGCTATCAAGCCCATACATACGCGCGCCGATAATGAATGTTGTGATTGCGCCTATCAAAAGGAAGATAACGCCCATCAAAAATGTTCCCATTAGTTTTCCGGTTATAATTTTTGAGCGTCGATAAGGACGAATAGCGAGCATTTTCATTGTTCCGCCCGTGACTTCGCCCGAAATCATTCCCGCACCAATTACTACGCAGAATATAACTATTATAAAGCTCAAAAATTCTAGTGCATAATACATAAAGTCAAATGCGTTTGTTTTGTAGTTTGAATTAGTGTTTGATTGAAATACATTTGCATATTGGTATGAATAAGTTTCGTTTGTAAAATAGTAGATATTTCTAGTCAAATCTTCATTTGTTTTGTATTTATTGAATTTAGATAACTCAGTATAACTCAAGTTAGACAAATTTGAAGTGCTTTTGCTGCCTACTATTTCTAGCAAAATTTTATCATCAATAATGGTTGTTGCTTGGTCAATCAGCAACTTATAATTGTCGCACAATGTTTTTATTTCTTCAATCTTTTTCTCATTCAAATTGATTTCAGTGTCACTTAGAGCGCTTGCATAAATTGAATTAATCTCATTTTCGATTGTCGTTTTTCTTGTGTTGGCAACTTCATAATAATCGCTTTTGAGCGTGGCAATAGTTTTTTCATCGATTTGCACGTCCTCAATTTTTGCAATCAAGCCTGTCAAATTTGCGATAAATTTGTGGTTGTCAATTGTTTCAATGATATGCAAGTGGTGTTCTTTGTCTTGTTCATCTCCGTCTACCGAAACTGTCAGCAAAAAGTCATTCAATGTGTTCAAAGTTGTTTCATTATTGCTTTTTGTGATGAACATTTGCAAAAAATTATGGTTGATTGTCTTATAGTTTTTATTTAAATCATTAATTTGGCTGACGAGTTGATTTTTTACTACAATCACGCTGTCCATCGCACCAGTGTATGAAAGGGCGGTTTTTCTTTGATAATCGTCAAATGTTGAGTTAATTTCGCCGATTGCATCAGCCAAGTCTTTTTTGTTTATAAAAGTACTCTCACTTTGCGAATAAAAATTCAGCATTGTTAACACATTTGCAAGTTCATCATCGTATACTTGCTTATGCTGGTTGCTATTAAAATTGTTGTACACCTCAACAATAGTTTTGCCGTCAACATTTGCAAAATTTGCAGAATCTGAACGTGGGGAAGGGTCAAACATAAGCGCTGCAACAACAATTGCAAGCACAAAGAAGCCCGTCATAACAAATATTGCTGGGCGTACAAAAATTTTGTCTAATTCGCCACGTGTTATTTTCCAAAATGAATTCATAGGTAATCTCCTTATTTGTTATCATTGTTTACTATATCTAGGAACATTTGCTCCAAAGATTGTGTGACGGTATTAATTCCAAAAATTGGTATATTTTTTGAAATCAAGAACTGTGTTATTTGCGGAATTTTGTTTTCTTCGACATCGCAAATTACACTAGAACCCGCAAGTTCGACATTGAAGCCAAATTTGTTCATCAACAATTTTCCCGCAAAATTTGGATAATTTACCTTGATTGCAATCTTCTTTCTAGCGGTTTGCGCAACTTGTCCAATTGAGCGTATTTGCAATAATTGACCATTATCAATTATTGCAACAGTGTTACAAAGCAACTCCATTTCCGACAAAATATGGCTTGACACAAGTATTGATATTTTATTCGATTTAGCAATTTTCTTTAAAAAGTGTCTCATTTCCAAAATGCCGTTTGGGTCAAGTCCATTGGTTGGTTCATCCAAAATCAGTATTTTAGGATTGTGCAAAAGCGCTTGAGCTATACCAATGCGTTGGCGCATACCGAGCGAGTAGCTTTTGACTTTGTCATTGATGCGGTCTTTCAGTCCAACCAGTTCGACGACTTCATCAATGCGCTGTTTTGTGATGCCCTTGTAGAGATTTGCATAATACTTCAAATTTTGCTTTCCCGACATATACGAGTACAGGGTAGGCGTTTCGATAATTGCGCCCACATTCGTAATAGCCTTTTCAAAACTACTTTTGATTGAGTAGCCGCAAATAGTAACATCTCCCGAGGTAATTTTTGCAAGCCCAGTAATCATTTTGATGATTGTAGTTTTACCTGCACCATTTGGACCGAGCAAGCCAAAAATTTCTCC
>JBNMHN010000081.1:0-5848 GCA_050872805.1 Clostridia bacterium | reverse complement strand
GTGGTGACGTCGGCTACGGCAAAACCGAAGTTGCATTTCGCGCCGCAATGATTGCAATCGACAACGGCAAGCAAGTTGTTTTCCTTGCGCCAACTACCATTTTGAGCGAGCAACACTACAAGTCAGCCGTCGCACGCTTTAGCGGTTTTGGCGTCAAAATCGCCGTGCTAAATAGATTCAAAACGCCAAGCGAGCAAAACGCAATCATCGGAAAACTCGCCAAAGGCGAAATAGACCTACTAATCGGCACGCAAAAAGTTTTAAACGAAAAAATCGCGTATAAAAATTTAGGACTTCTCATTTGTGACGAGGAGCAAAAACTTGGCGTCAAAGATAAGGAAAGAATAAAGAAACTGAAACATAATATAGACGTCCTTTCAATGTCCGCCACACCTATCCCGCGCACCCTGCATATGTCACTTGTCGGCATCCGCGACATCTCAACAATCGCGACCGCACCGCAAATGCGCAAAGCCGTCCAAACAACCATTTGCGAGTACTCAAACGCCGTCGTGCTAACAGCCGTCAACCGCGAACTTGCGCGTGGCGGACAAATTTTGATTGTCAAAAACCGCGTCGAAGGACTTGAAGATTACGTCCACAGTTTGCGCGAACTCCTGCCGCAAGCGCGCATCGGTTACGCGCACGGGCAAATGAAAAAAGAACAACTAGAAAACACGATGAAAGACGTCTTTGACTGCAAAATTGACATTCTAGTCGCAACAACCTTGATTGAAAACGGCATCGACCTACCAAACGCAAACACAATGATTGTCGTGGACGCCGATAAATTTGGTTTGAGCCAACTCTATCAACTGCGTGGCAGAGTCGGGCGCTCAAGCGCACAAGCGTACGCCTACTTTACATTCAGCGCATTTAAAGCGCTCAGCGAAGAAGGGCAAAAGCGCCTACAAGCAATGCAAGAATACACCGAACTTGGCAGCGGCTTCAAAATTGCAATGCGCGACTTAGAATTGCGCGGTGCAGGAACAGTCCTCGGCGAAAAACAAAGCGGACACCTTGAAAAAGTCGGGTACGATATGTACTGCAAACTCCTTGAACAAGTCATTGCAACATTGAAAGGGAAGGAAGAAAAAGCAGAAGTCGACACCAAAGTCGACATCGACATCCAAGCGGAAATTCCTGATTATTATATCAATTCGCAAAGCGCGAAAATGGAAATTATTGACATCATATCAAAACTTTCTAGCGAAACAGAGTTTGAAACGCAAATGGAAAAATTGCGCTTTAGCTACGGCGCCGTTCCGCAAGCCACAATCAACCTAGCAAAAATCGCGTGCGTCAAAAATATCCTAAAATCGCACGGCGCCCGCCGTATAACAATGAAGCAAAATGGCAAAAATTTTATTGAGCTTGAAAGCGAACCAGAGTTTACAATTCCAAACACACGCACCGAAAAATTTGGGCAATACTACCACGTCGTATTCAACCAAAACGACAAAATAATGACAAACCTTGATAATATACTAAAAAATGTCAAAATTGCAAAATAATTGTAGTTCAATCGTTTGCTTTTTTGGAAAAGATTTGATATAATCATAGCAAACTTTGTGCGGAAATGTACCCGCAAAACTAATATGGAGATACATTGTGAATAAATTAAACTACCTAATTGTCGCAGTCCTCGTGTTCACGCTCACTGTCTTTAGTGGCTGCTCACTCGTGACCGACAACCAAACAAAATATATGAGTCAAACAGTCGCGCAAGTTAAACTTGACGACAAAAACACATTGACCGTGTCAATGGAAGAGTTTTTGATTTATTATTCAAACTACGCTAGTTCGTACGTGCAAAATGGTTCAACAACCAAAGAAGCAGCCGAAAAAGTGCTTGATATGATAATAAACAGAAAATTGATTGTCAACCACCTCAAAGGTATTGAAGGGAACGCCCTCACAACGGCTGAAATCAACGACTGCTGGACTGCCGTTTACGACTACGTGTATGAAAAAATGGACTCATATAAAGACGCAATCTATTCCGATTGGGGACTTGAAGCGGAAGATGAAGAAGATGCATCCTCAAGCGAATCAAGTAGTTTTGCCACAAGAAGTGAGTTTGAGCACGACTACATCGTCAAAAATGGTGAACTCGTCAAAGTAGAAAAAGAGGACGACTCACGCGTCGACACCATCGTCAACCCAAATCCGTTCAAATCATATTTTTGGCAAGCAGGTGAAGAAAGTACCAAAGGTTTTACATCAGTTGGTGCAGTAAAATCAAAGTTGACTGAATATAGCGACGGGCTTCAAGAAGAAGAAATGAAAAGATTTGTCAAAGACTTGAAAACTAACGAAAGTTACAAGAATTTCAAGGACAATTCTTCGTGGGCAATCTTTGAAAGAGAACTCCAAAGAGTATATGACATCCAAGTCGATAATAAATATATTGAAAAATATCAAAACACATTTGAAAAAGCGTATACCGTCTCAGCTGAACAAGTGCTTGATACCTACAAAGCAACGATGAAAGGGCAAAAAGAATTGTACGGTAATGACGTCACTGCCTATAACAACGCAATGAAGTCGGACGCTACAAGTGTCTACTACCACCCAACACAAGGTTGGTTCTATGTCAGCCACTTGCTAATCGGCTATACCGATGAGCAAAAAGCCCAAATCACTGAATGGGAAAACCAAGTGAAAAAAGGCATCATCACCGAAGCGGAAAAGGACGCTAATGTCGAAACATTGCGTGCTTCCCTCACAGCAACCGCAAGAGATAGTGAAGGCAACGACACTAAAGTCGTAAAATCCGCGGAAGCCGTGCTTGCTGAAGTCGATTCAACACTTGCAGTGTATGGCTCTGACGCAAATGCAAAAATCAATGCGTTCACTGACCTAATCTATAAGTACACGAGCGAAAGTTCATTCCTCACAAGAGACTATGACTATGCAATTCCGCTCGACGAAGAATATGACTCTATGGTCGAAGAATTTGCAACCGCTTCAAGAGACTTGCAAAAAACTGGCCAAGTCGGCACTTATTCAAGACTTGTCTACACTCAATATGGCGCGCACATTATTATGTATACTGGCGCTCCAATTAACGCAAACGACAATATCGACGCAACAACAATTCAAGACCTTGAAAACACGAAATTGAAGTCTTCAAGCACAAAAAATATGCTAGATTTGTTTATCTCTAAAGTTACAACAAGTGACTACAATGTCCAACAAGAAAAGTTGATTGACCAACTTCGTGACGGCAAAAAGATTACAATCTACCAAACACATCTCGGCAAATACTTGAAATAGTGTAAATTGAAAATAGACAACTAGAAATAGTTGCCTATTTTTTTATATTGTGATATAATAATTAAAACAAAATTTCTAATTTTGGGGTGAAACCAAATGATAAAATCAATAAAAATTGAGAATATCGCACTAATTCAAGAGCAATACATTGAGTTTGAAAGCGGTTTAAACGTTTTGAGTGGGGAAACAGGGGCAGGGAAAAGTATAATCATCAACGCACTTTGCTTCGCGCTCGGCTCGCGTGCGGACAAAAGTTTGATAAGAAACGGGCAAGATTTTGCAAAAGTTACGCTTGAGTTTGACGTCCAAATGACCGAAAAACTTGCAAACATACTAAAAGAAATGGATGTAGAACAAGAGGATACCTTGATAATCGTCCGCAAAATGAGCGTCGACGGCAAAAATGAAATCAAGGTGAACGGCGTTCCGCAAACTCTTTCAATGCTAAAGCGTTTGACAATCTTGCTTTGCGATGTCTATGGGCAGTTTGAACACGCAAATTTGCTCGACGAAAAAAGACACCTGCAAGTACTCGACGAATTTGGCGGGGATGAAGTTTTTCAACTAATTGAAAAATTTAACGAAAAACTAAGTGAGTGCCGCGAAATAAAAAATCAAATCAATGCTTTGGGCGGGGATGAAAGTACGCGTGCAAAGAAAATCGACTTTCTAAATTTCCAAATAAATGAAATAAACTCAATTTCGCCGCAAGTGGGCGAAGATGAAAGTTTGACTGCGCAAAAAGATATTATGGCAAATGCTGAAAGGTTAAAGGAAGCCTACCTCATTGCGCGTCAAGCGCTAGACGGCGACGAATACGGTGCGCGCCTTGCCGTGTCAAGTGCGCGAAACAAAATAAGTTCAATCGTCAATATCGACCCGACAATGCAAGAAATTGTGGATAGATTATATTCGCTTGACGCCGAAATCGACGACCTCTCAACGAGTTTAGGGAATAAGGCGGAAGCGTGCGACTTTGACGCAGACGAATTTGCAAAAGTGGACGCGCGCCTCGACGCAATCAAAATGCTAAAGCGCAAATACGGCGCGACAATCGACGACGTGCTGAAAGCAAAAGACGACGCCGAAATCGAACTTAGCAATTTAATTAATGCCGAGCAAACGATTATTAAATTAAATACCGAACTTTCAAGTAAATTGAACGAACTGAAATTAATCGGCGAAAAATTGACCGCCGCGCGAAACAAGTTTGCTAGAGTCCTTGAAAAAGACATCTTGCGCGAACTCAAAGAACTCGGGATGGAAAAGTCGCAATTTGTCGTCGACATGCAGTCATCATTTGATGAGCAAACACTTGCAGCAAACGGGCTTGACAAAGTTACATTTATGTTTTCAGCAAACGCAGGTGAACCCGTCAAGGAACTTTCCAAAATCATCAGCGGCGGCGAACTCTCGCGCTTTATGTTGGCCTTCAAAAGTAGCCTCGCAAAACTGAACAATATCGGCACGCAAGTCTATGACGAAATCGACGCGGGTATCAGTGGGCACATCGGGCAAACAATCGCAATCAAATTAAACAAAATTGCAACCACCTGCCAAGTCATCACAATTTCGCACTTGCCGCAAATCGTCGCAATGGCAGACCACCTCTATAAAATCGAAAAATTTGAAAAGGACGGCAAAACCTACACACAACTAAATTTGCAAAATGAGCAAGAAAGCCTGAGTGAAATAGCGCGCCTCTCAGGCGGCGCAAACATCGGTTCTCACGCAATAGAATTTGCAAAAGAAATGAAACAATGGGCAACGAAAAATAAGAAAAATGGAATACATAATTGAAGAAAATAAAATAATTATACCTAAGCCAAACGACTTCAAAATAAAGCACATATGTGATTGTGGACAAATGTTTAGATATGAGGACAAAATTACAAATTTTACAGTTAAGTCGTCAAAATATGAGGCTATAGTATACGAAAACGACAAGAAAAGCGCAATAATTGAAAGTAAAAATATAAAATACTACGAAAAATACTTTGATTTGGCAACCGATTATGGTATAATAAAGTCGGAACTTGTGAAGACGCCAATTTTAGGAAAAGCCATTTCATTCGGCAGCGGTATTAGAATCGCAAAACAAGACCTTCTTGAAATGATTGTTTCTTTCATAATTTCCGCAAACAACAATATTTCGCGTATCAAACGCACAATCAATCTACTGTGTGAGAGTTTTGGGGAAAAGTGCGAAAATTATTTTGCGTTTCCAACACTGCAAGCACTAAAAGAAGTTACGAAAAACGACTTTGAAAAATTTGGTTGTGGCTATCGTTCGCAATATCTAGTCGACACAATCGCAAGTTTGAGCGATGAGAAACTTGAATATTTAAAGAATTGTGACGACAGTGTTGCTAAAGCGGAATTATTGAAAATGAAAGGCGTCGGAGAAAAAGTTGCTGATTGCATTATGCTGTTTGGTCTCAGCCGCAAAAAAGTTTTTCCCGTCGATGTGTGGATGTCGCGTGTGTGTGACGACTACTTTGACCTTAAAGGAAAATCGCGCCCGCAAAAATCTAAGTTGATGTGCGAAAAATTTGGCGACCTCTCAGGG
>JBNMHN010000080.1:0-5981 GCA_050872805.1 Clostridia bacterium | reverse complement strand
GTCTAATTATATCAAAAACCCTTGTACTTTTCAAGGGTTTTTATGTTTTAAAATATATAAAATTGTAGAAATTTTTACTCATTACATTTTTGCTGGAACAGATATTGCGAGAATATCAAGAAATTCCGTATTTATGCGCGAAACAAGTTCACAAACTTTCAAATACGCATCGCGTTTTTCAGTGTCCTGCTCACTGATGATTTTTGTTGAAGAATAGAAATTGTTAAATGAATTTGAAAGCGTGAAAACATAGTCACAAATGAGATTGATTGCCTTTTGCTCAAACGCTCTTTCAAGCGCTGTTGGCGCTTTGATTATATTCAGCAAAACATCCATATAGGCTTTGTTGTCGATTTCGACCAATTTTATCGCACTCAAGTCGGCATCCGCTTTACTAATTACTGAGTTGGCGCGAACTGTAGTATACAAAATATATGGGCCAGTTTTACCTTCAAGCGCACTAAACTTGTCGACATCAAAAATAAAATCAGTTTCCCTATTGTTTGAGAGGTCGGCGAATTTTAGCGTTGCGGTTGTGATTGCGTCGCAAATTTGCTCATCCTCAGCGCCGTTTTCTCGCAACTTTTTATTGATTGATTCTTTGACATTGTCAATCAAGGTAAGAACACTCATAACGCCGCCGTCGCGCGTTTTGAACGGGCGGCCGTCCTTGCCGTTCATTGTGCCAAAGCCAAAGAACTTGAGTTGAACATCATCCCCCACAAAGTGTGCTTTGCGCGCTGCTCTAAACAACTGCAAGAAGTGCAAACTTTGGCGGTTGTCGACGACATACCAAATTTCGCTTGGATTAAACCTTTGTTCACGCGACAAAATCGTTGCTAAGTCTGTTGTCGAATACATTGCGGCGCCGTCCGATTTTAGCACGATAAATGGCGGAACTTCAATTTTGTCGTCAGGCTCTGCCACGTCAATGACAATTGCGCCGTTGCTTTCGTGCGCTATGTTTTCGCTTGTCAATTTTTCGACCATTGGTTTTATCATATCATTGACACTGCTTTCGCCCTCGTAGAGGTCGAACTTTACGTTCAAGTAGTCAAGCGCTTGCAAAACTGGCTTTAGCGACTCGCCGACAAACAGTCTCCAAAGTGCATAATAGCCGCGTCGTCCATTTTGAAGTTCGTAGGTAGCCCTTCTACATTTATTCAAAAATTCTTCATTTTCTTTTGCTTTAATGTTTGCAGTTGGATAAATTTCTTCCAAGTCCTTGCTTGTCACTGGCGAAACTGTTGGATATTCGCCCTCATAGTTCTCATCAAAGAACACAAGGTCGGGCTGACGCTCCTGAATTTCGGCAATAATCATACCCATTTGACGCCCCCAGTCTCCAAAGTGGACGTCCGCAATGACATTGTAGCCCATTTTGCGCGTCAATCTTTTGATTGCCTCGCCAATGTCGGAACTACGCAAGTGCCCTACGTGCAATGTTTTTGCAACGTTTGCACCGCAGTAGTCTATTACAATCGTCTTGTTTTTAGGTGTGCCAAGCACTTTCATTTCGTCAAATGTTTTTCTAACTTGCTCAATGATTGCTGCTTTTGTGAAATTAATGTTGACAAACCCGACGCCTGCAATCGTCGCGCTTTCAACTATATCTAACTTGTTTAGTTTTTCACAAATTTTGCCCGCAAGTTCGCTTGGAGTAAACCCAAATTTCTTTGCAAGTGGCATTGCGCCATTATATTGGTATTGTCCAAGTTCTGGGCGACTACCCTCGACAACTTTGACGTCACTTTCTATGTTAAGTTCCATCAAAATCGTTTGTATTTCTTTTTCAATTGTTTTAATTAATTCTATCATTTTTTACCTAATCTATAGCACTCACACTAGACCAATTGCCCATTGACGTCAATTTTTTCATAAGGCAAATATTTCTTCAATGCCTCAGGAATCAAAATGCTGCCGTCCTCTTGTTGGTAGTTTTCCATAACCGCGATGAGGGTTCTGCCGACTGGCAAGCCTGAACCGTTGAGCGTGTGAATGAACTCGTTTTTCTTTGTTTCGCTGTTTTTGAATTTGATGTTTGCACGACGAGCTTGGAAGTCAAGGAAGTTTGAACAACTTGAAATCTCTCTATAGCGTTGTTGACCTGGGAGCCAAACTTCAAGGTCATTGCAGTAGCAAGCGCTAAATCCGAGGTCGCCTGTGCAAAGCGCGACTACTCTATAGTGTAGCCCTAGTTTGTCCAAAATGCGTTTTGCGCACCCGACTAAGTCCTTAAACTCATCCCACGATTGTTCGGGGGTAGTGAATCTAACCATTTCAACTTTGTCAAATTGGTGTTGGCGGAAAATTCCTTTGACGTCCTTGCCTGCGCTGCCTGCTTCGACTCTAAAGCAGTTTGACAAACAACTATATCTAATAGGCAATTCTTCTTGTTTCAAAACTTCGTTGTTGAATAGGTTTGTAACAGGCACTTCCGCCGTAGGAATCATAAACAATTCCTTGCCGTTTGAAACTGTTTTGAACATATCTTCTTCAAACTTTGGCAACTGCCCTGTTCCTTCCATAATGTTTCTACCGACAAGCACAGGAACGCTGACTGGCGTGTAGCCGTTTTCAAGCGCGCAATCGCAAAGGAAATTGCGGATTGCCATTTCTAGGCGCGCGCCTGCGCCCTTCAAGACTGAAAACCTTGCGCCCGAAAGTTTTGCTGCGCGTTCCATATCAATGATGCCCATTTTTTCGCCCAAAATATGGTGCTCTACTGGCGTGAACGCGAATTCAGGTTTTTGCCCGCAGTATTCCAATACTTCGTTTTCGTCCTCGTCTTTGCCGCGTGGCGTAAAGTCCGCTGGAATGTTTGGCATACGCATCATATAATTTTTGAGTTCAGCCTCAAGCGCACTGAGTTCGGTCTCAAGCGCTTTGACTTTGTCACTGACTTCGGTCATTTCGGCTTTTATCTTTTCAATTTCTTCAGCGTTTTTTTCTTTTTCGCGCATCAGTTGCCCTACTTTATCCGCGCCTTTGTTGCGGACGCTTTGAAGTTCTTGGCACTCGCTGCGCACATTGCTGATTTTCTCATTGAGGCTCAAAAAGTATTCCTTATCAAGGTCAAACTTTTTGAGTTTCAACTTTTCGGCATATTCGTCAATGTTTTCTAACATTTTTCTAAGTTCTAACATAATAACTCCTAAAATTCTCTATCTAGTCTCATTGAGAGCGCAATTTTGTTTCTTTCAACGTCTACGCTCTTTATTTTTACTTTAACTTGGTCACCGACCTGCACTTCTTCAGACGGATGCTTGATGTATCTATCGCAAATTTCGGAAATATGCACGAGTCCGTCTTGGTGGACACCTATATCGACAAACACGCCAAAGTCGACAACGTTTCTAACTGCACCGTCAAACACCATATTCTTTTGCAAGTCGTTGATGTCCATAACATCGGTGCGCAAAACTGGTTGCGGCAATGAGTCGCGGATGTCTCTACCCGGTTTCATAAGTTCGTCAATAATATCCTCAAGCGTAGGGACACCGACTCCGCATTCTTCGGCGAGTTTTTCAAGCCCGTACTGTTCGGCTTTCTTTCTCAAAAGTTCGACGCCGTTATTTTTTACATCGTCGTCGCTATAACCCAAAGTTTTGAGCATTTTTTCCGCTGCGGCGTAACTTTCTGGGTGCACTGCTGTGTTATCAAGGATATTATCGGCTCCGACGATGCGCAAGAACCCTGCGCATTGCGTGTACGCCTTTTCGCCAAATTTTGGTACGTTCATAAGTTCGCTGCGCGTCTTGAATGCGCCGTGGTCTTTGCGGTATTCGACGATTTTCTTCGCTGTACCCATATTGAGCCCTGAAATGCGCGCGAGTAACGGATATGAGGCAGTGTTGAGGTCGACGCCGACACTGTTGACGCAGTCTTCTACAACGCCGTCGAGGACTTGTCCGAGTCTTGCTTGCGGCATATCGTGTTGATATTGCCCTACGCCGATTGACTTAGTGTCAATTTTGATGAGTTCGGCGAGCGGATCTTGCAAGCGGCGCGCGATACTTGTTGCGCTGCGGACGGTAACGTCGTATTGTGGGAATTCTTCCGTGCCGAGTTTTGAGGCACTATATACTGACGCGCCTGCTTCGTTTGTCATTGCGTATGTTACTGGGCGGTCAACTTCTTTTAGTAGGTTTGCGACAAAGATTTCACTTTCTTTGCTCGCTGTTCCGTTTCCAATTGAGATTACGTCAATTTTGTATTTGTTAATCAAATCTTTGATTATCGTTTTTGCGCCTTCGATGTCGTTTTGAGGCGGTGTTGGGTATGCGACTTTGAAGTCAAGCAAATTGCCGTTTGCGTCTACTACTGCGAGTTTGCAGCCTGTTCTATACGCAGGGTCAAAACCCAAAACAACTTTGCCTTTGAGTGGCGGTTGCATCAAGAGTGGGCGAAGATTGAGTTCAAACATTTTGATTGCTTGTTCGTTTGCAATATCGGTCAAGATGTTGCGAATTTCGCGCGCGATTGAAGTTTCAATCAAGCGTGAGTATGAGTCCGCGATAACTTCGTCCATAATGTCACCATAGTCGCCATTTTTCTTTTTGAACATTTCTTTCAAGAACTCAAGCGAACGTGCTTCGTCCATTTCGATGTCGACTTTCAAGCAATCTTCCTTTTCGCCGCGATTGAGCGCGAGGATGCGGTGGCTTGGAATTGTTTCGACCTTTTCGCTGAACGCCTTGTAGACTTCGTATTTTTTCGCTTCTTCATTATCGGTCAATTTTGATGTGATTTTTGCGTATTGTCCAAACAATGTGCGGAGCGCTTTACGCATTTCGGCATTGTCGGAAATCATTTCGGCGATGATGTCTTTTGCGCCTGCGATTGCGTCCTCAGGGGTTGCGACTTCTTCATTTACGAAAGTTTTAGCATATTCATTGAGGTCTTGCGTAGCGCTTTGCGCAAAGATATAGTCGGCAAGTGGTTGCAAACCTTTGGCGATTGCCATTGAGGCGCGCGTTTTGCGCTTTGGCTTGAACGGGCGGTAGATATCCTCAACTTCAGTCATTGTTTTAGCATTATCTAGTGCTGTTTGGATTTCAGGCGTCATCTTTTCTTGCTCGGTGATGAGGCGCGCAACTTCTTCCTTGCGGTTTGTCAAGTTGCGAAGGTATGTGAGTCTGTCGGCAAACTCACGCAAAACTTCGTCACTTGCTGAGCCTGTCATTTCCTTGCGGTAGCGGGCGATGAATGGGATTGTGCACCCTTCGTCAATCAGCCCTATTATATTGTTTACGTGGAATTCGCTCATTGAAAATTCCTGTGTCAATGTTTCAACTATTGTCATAAATTTCTCCTGTCATATGAATACCTTATTATAGCACATTTTTTTTAGTTTTCCAACTTTTTTAACAAGCTCATTTAACATTGCTGTTTATTAATTTAAAACAAATACATACATTTTCTTATTTGATAAATCAACAGTATATTGCCATCTAAAGTACTTAGAGTCGTGGCAACAAAAAATAGGTATTTCTACCTATCCTTGATTTTCACAGATTCACCCAAATTATTGCGCCGTTGGGGTGCTTATAAGTGCGCGGCGTTGCGTAGCATTCGGCGTCCGTTAAGACCCACGCAAAAGTCTTTTTATAAGGCAATGTAGAAGTGTCTTTTATGCAATGTTTGCTTTCATTGTTTTGATAATCGGTGAGTGATAGTTCAATGCAATTAACAAGTTTACATTTCCCTACAACGAGTCCGCTGCCGCTTTGTATCAATTCTATTTCACCACGAATGTGCGTGTTGCCGCCGCGAATTTCCCAAGTTTTTTGTCCGCTCAAAATATAATCTATCCACGGCTTTTTTATCAAAAGTCCTTTCATATTTTTACCTATTTATTATACTTATTTTTGTATTTATTATTTTTTCTAAATTATGGTATCAAAATGCCAACAGTTGGAAAAATTAGCACCATAGATACAAAAAACAGCACCTTTCCTGCTCGTTTTTGACACCTAAGC
>JBNMHN010000079.1:0-6000 GCA_050872805.1 Clostridia bacterium | reverse complement strand
CACTCACGCGGCATTGCTCGTTCAGAGTTTCCTCCATTGACGAATATTCCTAACTGCTGTCTCCCGTAGGAGTCTGGGCCGTGTCTCAGTCCCAGTGTGGCCGATCACCCTCTCAGGTCGGCTATCCATCGTCGCCTTGGTGGGCATTTACCCCGCCAACTAGCCAATGGTCCGCGAGCCCATCCTTGAGTGGACGCATCCTTTGATATAAAGAAGATGCCTTCTCTATATATTATGCGGTATTAGCAGTCGTTTCCAACTGTTGTCCCCCTCTCAAGGGCAGGTTGCTCACGTGTTACTCACCCGTTCGCCACTAGGTATATTGCTATACCCCGTTCGACTTGCATGTGTTAAGCACGCCGCCAGCGTTCGTCCTGAGCCAGAATCAAACTCTAATGTTTTAATTCTATCTCATTTGAATACTAACTTTCATTAATCTCGTAGTAGTATTTTTTTGTTCAAAAAAATTTGACAAGTTATTTAATTTATACTAACCTTACAAATATATTCAATTTTGATTGTACTCATCGCTGGGCGGGTTTTGCAACCTCTTCCCTAGCGACTCCATTAGTATATACTATACTGAAGATAAAGTCAACATCTTTTAAAAAAAACTTTTATTTTTTGTCGTTTTTTACCCTTTTTTACCCCTTTTTCGTATACCTACCCACGTGTATCATATATCCTAAACCCCGCATAAATATAGCATTTATGCGGGGTTTAGGCGTTTTATAACAATTAGGACAATTTTTGTTGTATTATTATTTTATAGGGTATACATCATTGAGAGGACGCGGTTGACGCCAAAGGCGATGACGACGAGCGCGCCGTAGGCACATTGCGCCGATGGGAGCGTTTGCAAGAGTTGTATATCCTTTAATATAGATGATAGTTCGCAGATGACGGCGTTGACGCCGCGTTCAAACGGACAATTAGGTTTTTCAAACGTATTCATAACAATTGGACGCGCGCCGCAGATGCGCTTGCTGGTTGCAAACATTGCGAGGCTTAATGTGCTTAGGTTTTGCTTGACGCAACACAGCGTTTGTTGCGATTGCGAATTCGGTGCGCAGTCGACAAGAAAGCTGACTGCTTGCGTTATTTGGAGCAATCTATAATATATGTTGCGCGAAAGGCGCTTGCCGCACGGCTTTGCGGGCTGTTTTGGTGGTGGCGGACAATTGTTTTGCGGCGCCCACGCGTCGGGATTGTTGCAGTGCATAAAGTTTTCGCCGCAACCGCATTGCTTGTTAAACGGCTCTTCACAGCCGTTCTGCGGCTTACATTCGCCACAGTTTTGCGAATTATCAAACGGACAACCATTATGTATGTTGTTATTATTACAGTTGCCGTTATTGCCACAATGAGGGTTGTTGCAGCCCCCTTTGTCTTTTGCAGTCCAGTACCACGAAAACAAGTCGGTCAGGTCACTTAGGTCGCTGCCCGCTTTCTTGCCCTGCTCGTTTTTTTGAAAACCCGCCCCTTTGCCGCAGTTACATTGTGGTTTCTTTTCAGGCGGACACGGACAAAAGCGTGCGTACGGCGCGCCGCACTTGCGATCAATTTCAAACGCGCCGTAGTCGTTGCCGATGCGCATTTTACCGCAGTCAGCAGCATTGACTTTAACAAACGCTTGATTTAGGCTTTCAAAGATGTCGTCAAGTTCGTCAGCGATTTGCACATTATCGCCGTCTTCGGGAAACGCAGGCGGGAGTTCGCTTTCAAACGTATCCGTGTCAATTCTCGTGAAGTCGTCGATTGTTTGCAAAATCGACTGAACCTCCGCATCGGGCGACGTGTGCTGCGTGGCGGAATCTTGCTCGGCAAGAGTACAACGAAAACTGCTTTCGTCCCCAAAAGGCAAAACGTCTGCATCAAGTGGTGCGCTTTCGCTTGGCGCGCTCTCTAGTGGCGCGGACTCAGCACCTTCAGTTGTCGACAATTCGTTTTCAGGTATCGGTTCAGGAATTACGCTCAAAAAAGTTTTATCATCTCCAAAAATATTCATTCTTTTTTCTCCTTAGAAATATTATTATGTTTATCTATCACACTGTGTGACGACAAAAATTTAACATTCGCTAAAATTATTGTTTCTAAAGACAAAATTCACTCGAAATTGTGGAAATAATCGAAAAAAAGATAAAATATATATTTTTTTGTAAAAAAATTGTAATTTTTTGTACAAAATACTTGCAAAAAATAAAAAAATATGATATAGTATAACCGTTCTAGTAAAAATAAAAGCGATCTGCTGGGCAAACAGTGTCACTTATATTTCACACTAGGACAAAATTCAACGGGTTTCGAGAAAAGGTATTTCAAAGTTTTAATTTTTGCTGGGACAATTTTGACTGTGCTTTTATTTGAAGTATCTACTCTCCAAACAGCGTTGAACAGAAGCAAAACGAAAAGCATACGCTAAAAAAGAGTGCGCTGAGCGTTATGGGTTGCTGAACAAGCAATATCCACTTAGCGAGGTTTGCACCGCAATAACTTACATAAGCTATTGATTTTTTGCAAATGTTGGTTGTACTTTTCATAAATATCCCTACATATGTTTATGCAATGCACAAAATAATTGTGAAAAAAGTATGTTTTTCGTCCGCCCCGCACCCCTGCTTTGACGCTACCGTGTTGTACCCATTAATTTACACTGTACTAAATGAGGGTGTGAGGCAAACCGACAACTTTTGTGGGCGCGCCGCATTTGCGCCTCAGTGTCGCCTTTGGCGCTTGTGCTAGATTATTTTTGTCAAAGGTAAAAAATGCGCGAATCGGCTATTACAAGTGAATTTTACTAAAGCAAAACGTTGTCAAACGGACGCACGGGATATTCCCCGTGCGTCTTATTTTTTTTTGCGTCACCCCCTACTACGCGGGTTTGACTTTCGCTCTGAATGACAATTAAGTCAGTACCAATACTCATCTGTATAAAGTTGCTTGATTTATAATGGTAGTTACTAAACCTATACCATACACTATAACATAAAAGGTACATAGTTAATTGACTATGTACCTAAACTCATATAATGCCACTCACTAAATCTGTAGCAGCGGGGCTATCCCCGCCAAACCTGCAGCAGTGCCCTTTCGCTCAAAAAAGGTACATAGTAAATTAACTATGTACCCAAATTTATATAGTGTCACACCCCAAACCTGCAGCCGCGGGCTATCCCGCCACGATGAGGTTGACGATGCGGTCGGGAACGGCAACGGCCTTTTTGATTTGCAAAGGCAAAGTGATGCCCGCAAGAGTACCCGCGGCAGCAAGGCGTTCCACCTCAGCAATGGCCGCTTTCTCAAGTTCCGCAACTGCAGTTCCGCGCGCAACCATAATCTTCGCGCGAACCTTGCCGTTTACCTGCACTGGAATCTCGATTTCATCGGATTTCGCCTTTTCAGCATCAAATTTCGGCCACTCAGCATACGCAATGCTTTCGCTATTCCCCAACTTTTGCCAAAGTTCTTCCGTAAAGTACGGCGTGATTGGATTGAGCATCTTCAAAAGGTTCAAAGCATATTCACGTGGGAAAACGTCCTCTTTGTAAACCGCGTTGACAAAAACCATCAACTGCGCGATTGCAGTGTTGAATGAGAGCGCCTCGTAGTCTTCAGTAACCTTTTTAACAGTTTGATGATAAACAAGTTCAAGATTAGGGTTTGCCTCATCCTTGATTTTGCCGCTTTCGTCGTACAAACGCCATACGCGTTCGATAAATTTGCGCGCGCCGTCGATGCCGCTCGTGTTCCACGGCTTAGTGTCCGTAATCGGCCCCATAAACATTTCGTACAAGCGCAGCGCGTCCGCCCCGTGCGACTCAATGCACACATCGGGCTTGACAACGTTGCCCTTGCTCTTGCTCATCTTTTGTGAGTCGGTGCCAAGTATCATACCTTGATGAACAAGACGCTTGAACGGCTCCTCGCAAGGAGAAACGCCAATGTCGTGCAAAAACTTGTTCCACATACGCGAGTACAACAAATGCCCGACAGCGTGTTCGGCGCCGCCGACATAGAGGTCGACAGGCATCCAGTGCTTGAGCAATTCGTAGTCAGCAAGTTTTTCGTTGTTGTGCGGGTCGATGTATCGCAAGAAATACCAGCTTGACGCCGCACTCCCCGGCATTGTGTTAGTTTCGCGAACCCCTTTGACGCCGTCAACGACAACGTTTTTCCACTCAGTGGCGTTGTCAAGCGGCGCGTTTCCGTTGTGCCCGCGATAGTCGGTAACCATAGGCAACTCAAGCGGAAGATTTTTTTCCAAAACGGTTTGCCCGTTTTCAAGATAAATGACGGGCATAGGTTCGCCCCAATAGCGTTGGCGCGCAAATATCCAATCGCGCATTTTGTAAGTCGTTTTGGCAGTGCCGACGCCATTTTCTTCTAGCCACGCGATTGCGCGCGCGATGCCGTCCGCCTTGTTAAGCCCGTTGAGGAAGCCCGAATTAATATGTTCGCCGTCGCCCTCAAACGCTTCGTTTTCAATATTGCCGCCTGCAAGAACTGCGACAATCGGCAGGTTGTACTTTTTAGCAAACTCATAGTCGCGCGCATCGTGTGCTGGAACTGCCATAATCGCGCCAGTGCCGTAGGACGCCATAACGTAGTCCGCAATGTAAATCGGCAGTTTTGCGCCGTTCATAGGATTGATTGCGTATGCGCCCGTGAAAACGCCCGTTTTGTCCTTGTTCAGTTGCCCGCGCTCGAGGTCGGTTTTGCTAGCGCAAGCCGCTTTGTATGCTTCAACTTCGCCCCTTTGCGCGTCGGTTGTAATGACGTCTACCAATTTGTGTTCAGGCGCAAGAACGCAGTATGTTGCGCCAAACATTGTGTCGGGGCGCGTCGTGAAAATTTCAAAGGTTTCATCAAATCCATCTACTTTGAAAGTCACTTGCGCGCCTTGCGACTTGCCAATCCAGTTTGTTTGCATATCGAGCGTCGATTTTGGCCAGTCAAGTTCCTTCATTCCGCTCAAAAAGCGTTCGCAAAACTCTGTGATTTTGACAACCCATTGTTTCATATTCTTTTTGACGACAGGATACCCGCCGCGCTCGGACTTTCCGTCGATAACCTCGTCGTTGGCAAGGACTGTTCCCAGTTCCTCACACCAGTTGACAGGCATATCGACACGCTTAGCAAGTCCCGCTTTGTAAAGTTCCTCAAAAATCCACTGCGTCCACTTGTAATACTCGGGTTCGCAAGTCGAAATTTGGCGCGACCAGTCAGCCGACAAACCGAGTTTTTGCATTTGCTCGGTGAAGTTTGCGATATTTTTGTTTGTAAAGTCCGCAGGATGATTGCCCGTTTTTATAGCAAACTGCTCGGCAGGCAACCCGTACGCGTCAAAGCCGAGCGGGTGCAAGACATTGAACCCTTGCATACGCTTGACGCGCGCGACAATGTCGGTTGCCGTGTAGCCCTCGACGTGCCCGACGTGCAAACCGTCGCCCGACGGATACGGAAACATATCCAAAACATAATACTTTGGCTTTGAAAAATCTCTAATATCGGTGTGAAAAGTATCGTGTTCCGCCCAATACTTTCGCCACTTTTTCTCTATCTCAATATGGTTATAACTACTCATTTTCTTTCCTTTTCCTTATTATAATAAATCAATTGCAGTATACAACAAATTGCCGTCGGTTGTCAATCTTTCAAGCAACCGATAGGAATAATTTTAACGCCGTCCTTTCTTGTATACGCCATTTCGCCGCCTGTGACGACGACTAGCAAGTCGGGTTCTCTAATTTTGTTATGAGGATTTTCCTTATTGTTTTGCACGATGAGATTTTTTAGTTCTAGCAAATGCTGTGCCCCCTCCTCAATTTGCCTGCTACCAAGTTTGAACTCAATTAGCGCATATCGCCCGTCGTCTAGGTGCAGTACACAATCCGCTTCAAGCCCATACTTGTCGTGATAATACGAAACATCCCCGCCAAGTGCAAGTGAATACGCCTTTAAATCACGAATGCAAAGGGTTTCAAAAATGAATCCAAAAGT
>JBNMHN010000078.1:0-6071 GCA_050872805.1 Clostridia bacterium | reverse complement strand
TCTCTAGGTAGTCAAATTGGAAATAGTAGAGTCTTTATAAATTGTATTTGCCCGTAAAGTTGTCAAGCAGTTCAAATATCCATTTTGCGTAGTCATTCAATAGGGTGGTTTTGTCGAGCCATTTTGTGACAAAATCGTTGATTGCTGGAACGACGCAAAGTAGGTTGATGATTGCAATTACGCCTGCGACGTAGATAAGTCCTTTGACTGCGCCAAAGGCAAAGCCGAGGACTCTATCAAGTCCGTTGATTGCACGATTTTCAGTGATTTTATCAAACAATTTGCTAAGCAAAGCAAGTGCAATTCTAATGAGCAAGAACAACAATATTGCAGCGCAAATCGTTGTTAGTAAGCCCCCAAGTTGTCCTGAGAACCACGCTTGAACGTTTTGTCCACTTGCAATCGTTTTGCCCCCGAGCATAATGACAAGCAATGATTTGAGAACTCCGTTAACATTGAAACTATCAATCAATGTGGACGCTTTTGTAGCGTCAGCAACCTCGTAGTCAAGCGAACCGAAGTTTGAGACAACATTTGTCATCATATCCGTGAACATTTTTGAAATGCTGCCACCAAAAATATTATCCACAAAACTACCAAACATCGGGGCAAGCCAAACCGCAAGCACAACGGAGAGTGCTATGCCGACCAATGAAATGAGGGAAGCAAGAAAACCTTGTTTAAGTCCCCAAAGCGCGAAAAGGACGATGAGGACAATAAACACGATATCAATCCAAAACATTAAAAATACTCCTTCAACCTATATAATAGCACAAAAAAAATTTTTTGTCATCTTTTTTCGACACAAAATAGAAAAATGTATATTATTTTTTTTGCATAAAAATCAAAAAAATAATTTACAAGACATTATTCCATTAATTTGTGCTAAATATGTAAAAAAAACGAGTAAAAATTGCTCGTTTTTCCTAGATATGAGTAGAGAGATATGAATAATTACATTGAGAAAATTGACAATTCTTTTATTTTGCCATTTCTTTTGGCATTTTCAATGGTCTTTAAAGAAATAGGGGTGCCTTTTTTCGCGATTAATTCTTTTGACTGTGAATACAAGTTTTGAGTTATTGTGCGTCCCACTAGGAAATTTACGGAACTTGTAACTTTAGAGGGTAGGGCAGCAATTTTTTGTTGGGGCATTGTTTCGATTGTTTGTATGTTGTCTGTTCTTAAAATTGTGACTGGCTCGTCCGATTTAATGAGCCGTGGACGTCTTTGTTCGCAAAATTTTGATACATTGACCTTTTTGTCTTTGTCTTGCACAATGAGAGCGCTTTCACTGAACGAGGCAAGGTTAGTAATGTCAATTATTTGATTGTTTGAGAGTGCAATTTTTTCAACGACAAATTTTTCATCAAAAAAAACATCGGTTACATTTCCCAATCCGTTGCCTTTTGTTGTAAAGGCGTACAAATTGATAGGATTATTAAAGGTAATTTGTGGCTCAAAATTTGAAAGTGGCTCCAAACAGCTAGAATTTTTGACAACTAGGGCATTTTCGCCGATTGTGAAAATGCTAGACACTGGTATGATGTATTCGTCATTTTGCTCATTTTCATTAAAACCGAGCAAATACTTGATTTTTTGTAGTTTTTTATCGAAAATGGCGGTTTTGATTGTTCCTTCAACCCTACCATTGAACAAACTTAAGATTGGCTTGCTGAGTACTTCGGATAGTTTATACATTATTTCCTCCTGTTTAAATTATATTATGACTTGTCCTAGCATATTATGACTTTGTTTGCTTGAAATTTTGTGCTGACTATGCTATAATTCATTTGGGAAAAGAATATGTTGTTTGCAAAAAAAATACAAAATCCTTTTGAAGAGGGCGTTTTGACCCAAAAAAAGATAAGAAACAAAAAAGTTAAACTTGGTTCAAAATTAGTTGTCGAAGCAAATCAATATGCTTTTGTTTGTGTGAAAAATAAGGCATATGACAAATTTTATGAGGGCGAATTTGAACTAAATGGCGGTTTTTTGCCGCAAACCTTCAAGGTTTGTGGGCTCAATAAACCGCGCAAACGTAGAGTTTCAAAAGAATTGTATTACCCACAGGCGTTTAATGCAAGTATCATTTTTTTGAATTTACAAGAATATAAAGATGTGAAGTTCAAAACGCCTAGTTTTTTGATTTTTGACGAGCGCTGTGATGTGCGTTTGAAAATCGAGGGCAGTTTTGATTTTGAAATTGTTGATAAAAATGCCTTTGCTGACTTTGTCGCAAAATATAGGCGTGGGAATGACTATCTAATGACCAGCATTTCAAAATTTGTTGCAAAAAAAGTTAGGTATGAGTTTCACAAAGAAGAAATATCAGTTGTTGACTTTTTGATGAAAAACACGGATTACCTTTTTGCGAGAATAGAGAAAAAGTTAACAAAACGACTTGACAAAATTGGAATAAAAATCAACAATTTTGTAATAAGTAACGCAATTTTGGGTTCGCGCAGTCAGCGAAAAGTCAATGAATTAATTGCAAGCGGAGATATAGTTTTGCAGTATCAAAATATAGAGAGGGATGCGGGAGAGATAGAATGTTAGAAGTAAACAACGTTTCCAAAATTTTCAAAAAAGGTGACAAAGAGTTTGTGGCGGTGGATTCGCTCAATTTTAGCGTTAATGCAGGCGAAATATTTGGGCTTATTGGCACAAATGGAGCGGGCAAGACAACTACTATGCGTATGATTGCAACCACTTTGAAGCCAAGCACGGGCGACATCAAAGTTTGCGGGTTTGATACCGTCAAGCAAGACGAACAAGTGCGCAAAAATATCGGCATTTTGTTTGGCGGAGATACGGGGTTATATGACCGTTTGACCGCGCGTGAAAACATTCGCTATTTTGGCGAACTCAATGGTATGGATGAGGGCGAAATTGTAAAGCAAATCGAACTATTAAGTCAAGCGTTTGGGCTGCAAGATTACCTAGATAGGCGTTGTGGCAATTTTTCGCGCGGGATGAAGCAAAAAACATCGTTTGCGCGCGCAATCATTCACAATCCGCAAGTTATGCTTTTCGATGAGCCAACGTCGGGGCTTGATATTTTGGCGAGTGAGGAAGTTCTTGATTTTATCAAGCAGTGCAAAAAAATGGGCAAAACAATTTTGCTTTCGTCACACAATATGCAGGAAGTTGAGGAACTTTGCGACCGCGCTTTGATTATCGACAAGGGGCAAACTAAAGTTCAGGGAACATTGCCGCAAATCAATGAATTTTGTGGCTGCGAAAGCATCAAAGAGTCGTTTATAAAATTGGTAAAGCGGGGCGAATTATGAATAAGAAATTCAAACAATATAGTGTTGTGCTGAAAAAAGAATTGAAAGACGCATTTCGCGACAAAAAAAGCATTTTTGCAACATTTGTTTTGCCGCTTTTGTTGTTTCCAATTTTCTTTTTGATAATAAGCTTGAGCGCAAACAGTGTTAGCGAGAAGGCAATTAATCCCAAATTGACGCTCGTCCAAAATGAAACAAGCGTTGCGGCGGATAGCGCATTGCGCGAGTATTTTGATAATAATGTGTTTACCTTGAACCCAAATTTGAAAGTTGAATACATTGAGTGTAAAGATTTCAAGCAAAGTTTGATTGATAATGATATTTATGTCGCGATAATTGTGCCTGAAGATTTTTTAGAAAATGTTGCCGATTCAAGCAAGACTGTGACGCTCGGAGTTATTTACGATGACCGCTCAACAAGCGGTAGCACCACTGCGGCAAGCGTTAGTGCAGTTTTGCAAATGTTTAGTGATAAGATTTTATCAAACCGCGTGGGGGCGGATGTTGATTTGACGCCCGTCAAAAACAGTGTTTTGTCACTTTCCGATGTTTATCCTGAAATAAAACGCTATGGGACAAACAGCCCGCTTTTGCACTTGATTATTCCAATGCTTTTGACCTTGCTCATCACAATTGGCGGGGCTTCGATTGCGACCGATTTGATTGCGGGAGAAAAGGAGCGCAACACGTTTGAGTCACTACTTTCGACTAGTGCAAGTCGCTTTAGTATTTTGTCCGCAAAATATAGTGTCATCATTATATTCAGTTTCTTAAGCGCCATAACTGAAGTTATATCAATAATTTTGTCAATGTTATTGACAAAAGATAGCCTTGGGGAGGGGCTATCTTCAATCAGTTTGCCAGCGGACGGCGTATTGCTAGTGGTGTTTAATTTGTTAATGCTTGCAGGGCTTTTCAGTAGTTTATTATTACTTTTAACTGCTTCATCGAAAACACTAAAAGAGGCGCAAAGCAAATCAACGCTTGTGATGTTTTTGCCAATGATTATAGCATACGCAACAATGTATCTTGATGTTGCGGATGTTTCAATGTGGACAATGTGTTTGCCGATTTACAATGTTGTTGTCAGCATAAAAATGCTGCTCGCTGGCGTTATGAACTACGCGTATTTGTGGGGAAGTCTTGCAATCAATGTTGCATACGCAGTTGGCTCGGTATTCTTGACAATGAAAACCTTTAGTAAGGAAAGTTTAATTACAAAGTAAATCGGGGCAAAACCTAAAATTTATCAAACATATTCTCAATATCGCCTGCGCCTAGCAATAGGATGCAGGTGTTTTTTGTATTGTAGTCGTCAATTTTTTCTCTAGCGGTTTCAAAATTTTTTGCAAAGAAAACGTTTTGTTTACGCGCCTTGAGTGCTTCAAACAAATCTTCGCTTCGACCGCCTATAATGGGTTTCTCACGTGCCGCGTATGTTGGCACTAAAATAAGGGTATCGCATTCGTCGAACGCCGATAAAAATTCGCTGAACAAGCCAAGGGTTCTAGTGTATGTATGTGGTTGGAAAACTACGACAAACTTTTCGTAAGCGTGCGCTTTTATATTGTGAATAACATTTCTTATTTCGGTAGGGTGGTGGGCATAATCTTTTATAATAGTTAAATTTTCAGTTTTTTTTATGATTTCAAGCCGCCTTTCCACGCCGCAAAAAGATTCAAGCGCATTTTTTATTGTTTCAATAGAAATTGAAAGGGTGTCGCATAGAGCAACGCAGGCAAGCGCATTGTATGCATTATATTTCCCGCTGATATACATTTTGATTGTTGTTAAGTAGTTTTTGTTGTGTTCAACATCAAATGTGTATTTTTCGTCTTTTTGTCGCAAATTTGTCATACGATAATTGCAATGTGTTTTTTCTCCAAATGTGACGCATTTAGGTATGGTTTCGTGTGGAGAGGCAGTTTTGATTTTATCGAAAAAGTCAATATCACCATTAATAATGATGCTTTTCTTTGTTTGATTTGTAAGTGTAAGGAATGCTTGTTTAATTTCGTCTATGTTTTTGTAGCAGTCGAGGTGGTCAAGTTCTACATTATTTATGATTAGGTAGTCTGGCTGAATGTGCAAAAAACTGCGCTTATACTCACAGGCTTCGGTTACCATATATTCTTTGCTACCCACGCGGAAGTTGCCGCCGATTGGCGCAAAATTGCCCCCGATATGAATGGTTGGGTCAACATTTGCAGCAATTAGAGTTTGTGCAATCATAGCAGTAGTTGTCGTCTTTCCGTGAGTTCCGCTAATAGCGATTGTGTTTTTGAAAGAACTACAAATTTTTCCTAGTAGTTCGCTGCGCTCAATTAGTATGCAGTGCTTTTTTGCATACAGCAACTCGGGATTGTTTTCATTAATTGCCGAAGTATAAACACAAATGTCGGCGTTTGATATGTTGCGAGAGTCGTGACCGATAAAAATTTTGATGTCCAAATTTTGCAATTCTTGCAACTTTTTTGAATAACACTTGTCACTGCCTTGAACAAAATATCCGTTTTCGTGCATATAAATTGCTAATCCGCTCATACTAATACCGCCAATACCTATAAAATGCACAGTTTTGTTTTCTAAATTTTTCATAGTAATAATCTATGAACTGTAACGATAGAATGTTAGTGTGAAAGTGTATGAGACAAGGTTATTGGTAATTTTTGGCAAAAAACATAAAAAAAATGCAATTTATACCTCCATTAGTGTCGAATAATGGAAAAAACATTGTTAAAATGTTTGTTTTTTTTCACAAATTATTGTATTATATAT
>JBNMHN010000077.1:0-6203 GCA_050872805.1 Clostridia bacterium | reverse complement strand
CATTCATAGAACGCATACAAACGCGCCGTCCTCAACACTCACTTGCGTGTAGGGACAGTACCTGCAGCCGTGCGCTATCGCACTCCCGCAAAGGTGTGCGGGAGTGTGGCGGGGGCGCTGACGCCGCGCAGGCGCGATTTCGTGTGCGCAACCGTGAGAACATACACGTGACTGGCGCGGAGCGTTTTCGCACACTCGTTGGCAGTAGAACCCGTCGTAAAGACATCGTCAATAAGCAGCACGTTTTTATGCACAAATGCCGTTTTGTCAATTTGCTCAAATGCGCCGTCTAGGTTATGCTTTCTTTCCTCTCTAGTTTTCGCGGTTTGCGACTCAGTGTTGCGTATGCGAACAAGGTTATCTTTGTCAAGCGGTAGATTCATCAGTTTGCAAAACTCCTCAGCAATGAGCAGCGCTTGATTGTACCCGCGCGCTTTCAAATGCTCCTTGCTCATCGGTACAGGAACGACGACGTCCGCGACAAAATCGCACTTTGCATATTCTTCCGCAAGCAAACGCGCAAAGTAACGTTTCAAATACTTTGCATCGTCGTACTTGAATTTTCTAATCAACTTTTTCGTCACGCCCGTATAAATTAGCGGAGCGCGCGCTTTGTCAAACAATCTTTCGTTGTTCTTGCACTCAAAACAGTACCCAGCCTGCCCGAATACGTTTGCACCGCAGCGGACGCAAACTTTGCCGTCGTTTATCTCAAACGTTTTCATACATTCGGGGCAAATATTGTAGATGTTTTTCTTTGGCAAATCCTTGCCACACCCCAAACATTTGATGTCCTCAGGATAGAGTGCGTCCAAAGCGGTTGCTTTCAATTTTTTGCAACAATATTTGATAAAACTCAATTTTCTACTCCACTAGAGACTCGACGTACCCCTCTTTGAAAAGGTTTTCGCCCTGCTCCAAAAACCACTTGAGCGCGGAATAGCGCTTTGCAGTGTAATTGTTTTCGACCATTCTTTGCAAATAAAACTTGTTACCGACAAGCACGACCATTTTTTTCGCGCGCGTAACGGCGGTATACAGCAAATTTCGCGTCAAAATTTTGCCCGTGCCTGCAATGATAGGAATGACGACGACGTCAAATTCGCTGCCCTGACTTTTGTGAATCGTCATTGCGTACGCAAGCGTCAAATTGATTAATTCATTTTTAGGATACACGCACACGCGCCCGTCCTCGAACGTGACGGTGACTTCGCCCTTGTGAAAATCGACGCTCGTAACTGTGCCGATGTCGCCATTATATACGCCCTCGCCGTGCTCGTAGAGTCCGCTTTCGTCCTGCTTGACCCACTCAATTTCGTAGTTGTTGACAATTTGCATAACCTTATCATTGAGCCTAAACGTCACGCGCTCGGTAAAAAGTTCGCTTTTATATCGCGCGGGCGGATTTATGCTTTGCTGCAGCACTTTGTTAAGGTTTTCAACGCCGCAAACGCCCACTTTCATCGGCGCAAGCACCTGTATTTTTGACGGCTCGACGCCCGTAAACTTTGGCAGTCGCTCAGTGACAAGCCCGTTTATGCAGTCAAGCATATCGGCGGGCTCAGATTTCGATTGAAAGAAAAAGTCCTTGCTTTTGTTGTCGATGAGCGGCATACGCCCCTCGTTTATGGCGTGTGCGTTGAGAACAATCAGGCTCTCTTTCGCTTGGCGGTAAATTTCAGTGAGGCACACAAACGGCACGCACCCGCACTCCAAAATGTCGCTCAACACATTGCCCGCGCCGACGCTCGGCAACTGGTCCTTGTCGCCGACAAGTATGACTTGACAATTTCGCTTGACCGCTTTTAGCAACGCATTCAATAGCGTGACATCGACCATAGAAACCTCGTCGACGATAATGCAGTCGCACGTCAATTTGTTGTATTCATTATATTTAAAGCAGTTGCCCGCACTCGCAAAGTCGACTTCAAGCGCGCGGTGAATCGTTTTCGCCTCGACGCCACAACTCTCGCTCATACGCTTTGCCGCCCTGCCTGTTGGCGCAAGCAAAAGAACATTCTTGCGCATATTGTTCATAAGGCTAAGAATACACTTGATAATCGTCGTTTTGCCCGTGCCGGGCCCGCCCGTGATGACACAAAATCCGTTGTTCGCCGCCATTTGCACGGCTTGCTTTTGCTGCGCGTGAAGTTCTATGCCGTTGACGTTTTGGAAATTCGCGATTTCTTCGCTAAAATCAGTGTCATTTGCCGATTTGTTGAGCAATGTGAGAATTTTTTTCGCCGAACCCTTTTCAATGTTATAATACCTTGTCAGCATCAAAACTTCGGTATCATATATCTTTTCTTGCTTCAAAACGCCGTCAATTTGCATTTGGAAAAGAACTTTTTCAAGTTTTTCCTCAAAATCCTCAAATTCAATTTTCAAAATCTTTGTCGCGCCCTCGTAGACCTCGCTTGCAGGCATATACGTGTGCCCGTCTTTGTCCGCGCCATCCTTTAAAATATGCAACAACCCCGCACGGAGACGGAAGTCGCTGTCAAACGGAATGCCCAATTTTTTCGCGATTTCGTCCGCAGTCAAAAAGCCGATTCCGTCCACGTCCTCGACTAAAGCATAGGGGTTGGTGCGCAGTTTTTCCATAGTTTTGTCGTGATAAGTCTCGTAAATGCGAATCGCCATTCGCGGGGTTATGTCGTAGTCCTGCAAAAACATAATCGTGTCTTGCATACGCTTTACATTGATATAACTTTCCGCAATAACAATCGCCTTTTGCTCACTTATGCCGCGAATTTCGGTGAGGCGTGACGGGTTGAACTCGATAATGTCAAGCGTGTCCTCGCCAAACTTGTTGACGATTGCTTTCGCCGTAACCTTGCCGACGCCCTTAATGAGTCCGCTTTGCAAATATTTTTCGATGCCGTACGTCGTCTTTGGCTGCAAAACTTTAGCGTGCGAAAACTTGAACTGTTCGCCGTAATTTTTGTTTGTCGTGTACTCGCCCGTGAGTTCGACAGTCTCGCCAATGTTGACCGACGGAAGCGTGCCAACGCACGTCGTCTCCGTTCCGTCCATATCAATGACAAGCACCGTGTAGCCATTGTCCTCATTTTGGAAAATGACGCCTTTGATTATTCCACTTATTACCATAACTTTATTATAGCACAAATTTTTGATTTTTGTATCATATTGCAATCATTGATTTTTCATTATTGATAAAACAAATTACATCATTCATCGCAAATCGCACTCTTTTGCCCACAAGTTTAAATGTTTTACGCATTATTTTAAATTATTTTATCAACTTTTCGTTTCGCATTTTTCCCGTTTGACAAAAATTGCGAAGTGAAAGACATTAATATAATAATGAAAGACTACAATACAAAAAGGATAAAAAATAGGAAGAAACGTTAATTCCTTCCTAAAGGTGCTTTTTATTTAGTGTCACCGTTTCGGGGTTCACTTCATTAACTATGTATTTTATTGATATAAAGTCACTCGCCAAACTTGTAGCCGCGGCCTATGCCGCCAGCAGTGGAGGCTTTCCCAGAAGAGTAACAAACATTGTAGAAAGCGCATACACTGCCGTCCGCAAAAGCAACTTACGCGTAGGAACGGCGTCTGCAGCAGCGGGGCTTTCCCCGCCAGTACCTGCAGCAGTGCGCTATCGCACTAGATGAGGATGAGAGCGTTGGATGTGGCGCCGCCACTAAACGTCAGTTTCAGTGAGCGTTCAGCACTTGTCGCCGCAAACTCAATCTTGTTGCCAACCGCTGCTAGCCCCTCAGCAGTCATCGACCACATATACGGCTTGCACACAAGCAAAGTATATGTCACACTATCATCAACATCGTACGTATAACTTGTCGTGTCACTGCCAAGCACAACAATTTGACTTTGCATTGCGCCATTCTTTAATATGTAAATCACTATTCCCGAATTATACACGCCCTTTACTTTTATATCAATCGTCAGCATTCTAGCGATTTTTCCGTACAACGATATTGTGGATGTGTACGCCTTCGCGCCTAAATTTGTGATTTTCGTACCAGTGCAACTAGCATTCGTGTACCACCCGTCAAACACTATGCCTGCTCCGCTCAGAGCCACAAGTTGTGTTGCCGTATCATACGTGTGTGAGGTCGGGTGCGAAACGCTGCCCCATTCAGCACTTGTGAACTCCGTCGTCGTGTTTGCGTGATAGTACTTTATGTTGTATACTTTTGGCGTCCACTTTGCGTAAAATGTTTTATTTTCTGCGTCATCCGCTGTTATTGTTTCTATTTTTGTGCCTGTACATTGATGGTTGCCATACCAGCCAACAAAGTCGTAACCCGTTTTCACGCCCTCTACAAGCGTTTGGGGTGTTCCTTTAGCGTACTGCGTTAGCAAAGAAGAACTATTGATACCGCTATACGCAATTTTGTCACTACTTCCCCCGTCATAGTATGTAATATCGTATGTGGTATCAATGTTAATATTTTCAATTTTGATAGTTAAGCTTATATCCGTAGTATCACCATAAATTAAGCCACCAACTTCTTTTTTCGCATCCACGCCAAGAATCTCTTCAAGTACATTATATAAGCTGGAACTTTCCGAATTGCCAGTTTGCACAAACCTATATCCAATATTGTAATAATTATCTGGAATACCCACACTAAAAGCAATGAATTCACAGTCATATACTGCTTTTTCTCCATGAGTACTAGTAGAACCGCAGTAACAACTGCCATTCCAAGTAAGATTAAAACTATGATATATATAATTACAAAAAATATTACACGTTAATTGATTTACCCCTAAAAATGTTGTATCATTAGTGGGCACATACAAATTAACCTCTCGCGATGTCGCAAAAACCGAATCTACTTGTTTATCTTGCTGCGCACCAAAACTTGTCAACATCAAAAAAAGACAAGTAAGCATAACAAGCATACTAATCAATAATCTTTTCGGGCGACGAATTTTTTCGCACGTTTTGCAACTTTTCACCCTATTTAGTTTTGTATCACGAATTTCAATGATTTTCGATTTTGTGCAAGTATCCTGCAATTTTCGACAGTTTTCCCCACATTTTTGAGAGGTTATACAGTCGTTTTTTGCAACATTATACCCCCCCCCCCCCTAGCATTTTTGTTCTAAAAATCATAGCTTTTATTCTCCTTGTTTTCTTGATTTTTCACGTTTATTTTACCACAATTGCAAAAAAATATCAAATGTTTTACACATTATTTTAAATTATTTTATCAACTTTTCGTTTCGCAATTTGGGCATTTGACAAAAATTGCGAAATGAAAGGCTTTGATATAATAAGGTACATAGTCAATAACTATGTACCTTTTCTTTATATAGTACCACTCAACAGACCTGCAGCCGCGGCCTATGCCGCCCAAACTAGTGGCAGTGCGCTATCGCACCATAGTAAATCAACTATGTTCACTAAAAATAGAATTGTAACTTTGTGTGATTTCAGCAATCGACGCATCAAGGCGCGCTTTGTCCAAATCAGACAACTGCAACTCAATCACTTCCTGTATGCCGCTACGATTGACAACGCACGGGCGCGAATAATATATGTCGTGCGCGCTGTCGTATGCCGAAACAGTCAGCACCTCGTGCGCGTCCTGCAAAATTGCGTTTGTGATTTTGACAAGACTCATCCCAATTCCGTAGCAGGTGTACCCCTTTTTGTTGATAATCTCGTACGCGCTCTTGCGAACCTTGTCCTCAATCTCAGCCATTTCGTCCGCCGAAAGGTAGAACGCCGCCGTGTTCATTGCGACAAGTGCGTTGTTCCACGCGACAAACTCGCTGTCGCCGTGCTCGCCAATAACATAGGCGTGCACGTGACGCGGATTAATCTTAATTTTTTCGCCAACATAAAACTTGAGGCGCGCCGTATCAAGCACTGTTCCGCTGCCAATGACTTTTTCGGGCGCAAAACGCGACAGTTTTTGCGTGATAGTCGTCATAACGTCAAGCGGATTTGTCGCAATCAAGTAAATTCCGTCAAAGCCCGTCGGCGCAATTTTGTTAATTATGTCAGCAAAAACCGCATAGTTTTTATCAATCAACCTTTGGCGCGACTCGCCTTTTTCTTGATTGCGCCCTGCGCAAATGACGACAATGTCCGCGTTGCCGCAGTCGCTATATTCGCCCGCGTAAACGCGCGTCGCGTTGCCGCAATATGGAATGGCGTCGTTCAAATCCTGCGCCTGCCCAGCCGCAAACTCCTTGTT
>JBNMHN010000076.1:0-6271 GCA_050872805.1 Clostridia bacterium | reverse complement strand
GTGCCAACCGTTGTGGTCAAAGTGGGAAGCACGGAACAAATAGAAGGGGCTCTAGGAGAATCTAGTTGCACTCTCATTCAAAATGGTTTGAAAAAGTATCATTTCAATACTGGTGATTTATCTTCTACAAACAATTCTTTTACAATCACCAACAAAGGCAAACAAGACCTTGATGTAAAATTTAGAATTGCTTCAAGCGAATGGATGGTTAAAGGCGCAAAAGTAGTGGAAAAAGATAGACAAGTTGAATGGTTTCCAAATGCCGGGTACTATCAATTGGTTGATAAACTTGCGATTGGTGAAACTGTTACCATAACGCTTGACGACGCAAATAAAAATAATGGTGTCTCAGCAGAAAGTACGACCATTGACCTCACATTGCAGGACTACATTGTTGCAACTGATGTTTATAGTTTGGTAAATAAAACAACATTACAAAATGTTGGAACAAAAGTTAGTGGTAAAATAGGTACATATTCAGTTTCTGGTTCAGATTTAGCAAATCTTGCAGTATATTCTTACAACAACACAAACAAGTTTGTTTTCGTAAAAACGACTGGCGTCGGTTTTAAATATGGCGACGCGTGGGGAAAAATTGAGGGCGAAAACACTGGTATATCGGGCACTGTGATTGCCCCTAAATCATGCAGTGAATTGTTGTATAAATCTGATAGCGAAACAAGTGGAACGTATGAAATAACTATTCAAACAGCCCAAACTATTGATAATAAGACTATTGAAGTAATTCAAGCAACAGGCGCTTTGAGTGGTTCAAATGAAAACTATAAACCTGTAAGTGGGGTGGATGGCACAGTCGTCAGTACAACTTCGTCTATGATTTTGGATGCGGGAAAAGGGCATACTGCTTCCGAAATAATAAGCAAATGGGGCAAACTTGCAGTTAAATCAAACGACTCAAGTGATATACTTGTTAGAGTTTCATTGTCATTTGCGTGGGGAACTTTAAATGGTGATAATTGGGTTCCAAACACGGACGCTTTAGGGTTCTCGCCAAGTGTATTCTATGGAGACGGCTTCAGTTTCAATAGTGAAGACCAATCATTGACATACAACTACAATTTGGCTAATGGACAAGCAACATCTGCTTTGCTTGAGTTCCCTGCAACAGCAAGCTCAGATAATAGCGCAACTGAAGAACAAAAAGAATTCGCTAAGATGATTAGTGCAATAAATGCAAAAAATCAAGCTCTCAAACTTTCGGTTATGGTTGAGGCAATCTATGCAATTGGTTCACAACTTGATATTTTGAAGATTGATGGTAGTCAATCTTCTGCAAGTGGAAATTATTACACAAGTACAGAACTTAAAACTGAAGGAGAAGAGCTAGGGACTAATGTTAATTACATTTCAATGACAAAAACGTCAGGGATGATTTACGGAGATGTTTCGTCATCGGCTAATGCAACGGCATTTGTAAATAGTTTGAATAAATACGTCGTATACGTTACAAACAACTTTCCAGTCGGTGTGAGAGTTGCAGTTGCATTGCAATGGGGTACTTATTCAAATGGAGTTTGGACAGCAGCAACTACCGATGTTGGAGCAAATTCAACTATCAATCTTGGACAATATTTGACATCTAATTGGGAATTTGATACAAGTTTAGGTGGCTATAACTATAAGTGTTCAATTCCAGGGAAATGTGCAACAGCGCCAATCTTTGCCTCAGATTTAACGGCACTCGCTACAGCAATTAGCGACGAATATACTTCGCGTAGTGACACAACAAACAAATATGTAAGAGTAGTCATAATGGCTGAAACGACTCACAAAGTTTGATTGAGCGACCATTAATAAATGGAATTTACACTGTTTTAATGAACAATATTTTCACAAAATTTCATTTTGAAAAGTAGACGTAATAAATCTACAAATGATTTATAAAATGTTTTAAATCAAATTTATAAACATTATAAAAATAAAACGCAGAAGCGGCAAGGAACTCCCTCGCCGCTTTTTCATTATTTATAGTGTATTAGCAAGCGAAAAATATACGCTCATTTGCTTGCTTTGAAATCAAAATTGATATATAATATAAATAATATATTACATTATTACAAATACTATGTCTTGAATAAACTTTTTGTACGCGGGAGAAAAAATCGTGAGAAATTCGCTAGGAAGAATCGTTAAATTTTCATCAATTGCACTAATGACAATTTTGCTTCTTTGCTCAATATGTTTTGGGGCAGTATTTATCGGCGCAAAGCACCAAAGTGCAAACGTTTCGGGAGATATGCAAACGTCGCAAACAAATGAATTTGCGGAGCAATTGTTTGAGAGAATTTATCTAAACAATCAATCAAATGCGGACGTTTATGCTTCTAATATTAATGGCGAAACGACTTTTGGCAGCAATATGAAACTTGTCGACTTTGACATTAGCAAACTGGGCGACGAGGGAATGGACTATGTCGTTGTTATTGCGTTTGTTAACCTCTATGGCAGCGAAATAAAGTGGGAAGAAAACGACATAAAAAATATTATGCAATCACTCAATGATGACACTCCAAACAATGATGTTTATAGTGTACGCGAGTATTTTAAAGAGCAAACGTACGGCAAATTGAGATTCAAGGCGGGCTATGTGACATACGATGCAACTTCTTCATACTCTTATGACGATTTTTACGCAAAAAGCACAAATACGGATGCCAACGGGGCATTTGCTATGGAGGCAGGTGCATACGCTCAAGCGCTAAATGCAAATAGTCACTGCTACATTGGAGATGAAGAAGTAACCGAATTTCACTGTCGTTTGCTTTACTATCCGTATGAATCAACTGGGCGCGGCAACCTCTTGTGGCCTCACGCTTGGCCGGGCAACGCGCTTGTGACGTCACCGCGCGTCATCGTCAATGGTACGCGAAAGGATGTAAGTCCGTTTGTAGGAACATACGCGCACGAGTTTACGCACATTTTGGGCGTTTCGGACTTGTATTGTGAAGATCAATATTATTCTCCATCTCCAGTTGGCAGATGGTACTTAATGGCGTCGACGGACTACAATTATCCACAAAGCATTAATGCCTATTTCAAGTCAAAATTTGGTTTGACGGGCATTAGCCCATATGGCTATAAAGATACGTCAAAGGTTAGAGTAATTTCTAGTAGTGGCGAATATTCACTTGCACCTGCTAATTCGCAAACAGGAACAATCGCATTCAAGTTTGCTGAGCGTGATATTCAAGTTTCTGGAAATTGTAATTATAGTGCTTGTCCAACACATAGGGGGATTAACACTTCATTTACTGAAGACGGAAAAGAGATGTTTTTTGTCGAATATAAAAAGAAGTCGACAAGTCAAGTAGAAACTGACTATAGTATACCAGGTAGTGGATTGATTATTTACCGCGTTGTCGAGTCAGCGCATACGCAAGAATTTGGAAACTTGTATCCTAATATGCTTGGCGACGTCAAATTCCAAGTCTATGTTTTGCGTACTAAAGATATTTCTAGCACGGATAAAGCAGTGGTTGATGCCGGTTCTACATTCGGTAGCGTCGTTGCAAATGATTCGTACAGCAACAAATTAATTACATATTTCGACGGAACAAATACGCAAATTGCAATCGCAAACAACGGCTACGATAGTGACGGCAATGCTAAAGTTCAGTTCACTTTTGCTGAAGGCAAAGATAGATATTCGGTATCGGGTATCTTTAAAGTCGACGGCAAAGCAGTTGAGGGCGCTCAAGTTATGGTCGCAACGCCGTCAAGTTCGGGCGGTTACAATGTCAAAGTCGATAGTGGTGTCACAACAGATGAAAACGGCTATTTCTTTGTAAACGATTTGGTAAATGGTTCAAAAATTAGTTTCTTAAAGGACGGAAAAACTTTTACATCAACACTTACCATTGAAAATGCGAACATATTTGACGAAGATATTTCCGAAAAAACTGTCTATGATGTTACACTGAAATTTTGGGCAAATGAAAGCAATGTCGAAGTACCTTTGCAAGGAGTCGAGGTCACAAACGCAGGTTCGCTTGAACACGTCGGCACAAGCAACTTAGACGGGATAGTTGAACTCCAAATGAAATTGGGCGACTGCTTTAGTTTTAGCCTTACAGGATACAATTTCTCTGATTGGACGTTCAGGGATTCGACAAGTCTAGAGCAAAAAATTCAAGGCGTTGTCAAAATTACAACCAATAAAGTTCAAGTGAAAGTAGTCAATTCGGACGATACGGCGCTGCAAGCGGAGTTTAGTGATGTAGCAACCGATGGTAGCGCATTGTATGCGGAAGCGGGAACGGATGGAACGTACACTATTCAGGCAAAACTTGGAACAAAAATTGAAGTATATGCTGAGGGTTATGCGACAAAGATATTTGTAGTTGAGGAGTCGGATTATACAAGCGTGCGCAAAATTGTGCTTTATGTATATCAGTCGACAACTGTGAGAATTTACAACGCAAAAGCTGAGGCAATAATGGGTGTTACTGTTCAAGTGGACGGACAAACAGTCGGGACTACTGATTTTGCGGGCGAATATTTGATTGACAACATTTATATCGGGCAAACAATTTCGTTTAGTCACGATTTGTACAAGATTGCTGAATATGTGTTCGACGGCAAGTCAACAATCACGCTGCAAGCGGAATATAAGTCAGTCAAAGTGTTGCTTCAATTTTACAAACCAAAATCATTTATCGAGGAAAATATTGTTCCTCTTGAAAATGTCAGCACAAACTTGACAATTGTTGTCAATTCAATGTCCGCAAGTATTAGTGTCTATGACAACAAATTGTGCTTTGATGCTTTCTACTATTCAACAGTTTACTTCAATTCTTCGCTTTATGCTATCACAAACAAAAATGGCGAATTATTGATGGAGGGAACAACGGGTGTTCCGCTTGAGATTGACCCTACTACGGCGGTAAAAGTAGATGACGTCGAAGGGTACGTCACATACTACTTGTTTGCAAAGAAGTATGTCACACTCACAGGAACAGTGACATTCCCTAAGGATGCTAAGACTCAAAAGGTCGAAATTTTTATGGGCGGCAAGCGTATTGCGGAAAGCAATGACTTAGGGGAATTTACCCTTGAACACGTTGTCGAGGGGGACGAAATTGTTTTTAAGTGCGACGGCTATACTTTCTCAACATACTATGTTGTCGACACAAGCGAACCTATGACAATTGTTGCAAATCCGAAAGACCCGTTTGAATACCTCGCAATCTACATCTTGTTTGGGGTGCTTGTGTTATGCTTCATCATCCCGTTCTTTGTCAGCTTGCGAAGAAAGAGAAATCCGCTAGCCGATATTGATAAAATACAATATGACAACTTTGAGGGCAAATCGCAAGGCGCAAAGAAAGGTAAAAAGAATAAGAAATAAAAAATAAACCGCTAAAATGCGGATAAATTGCCTTTGGAGTTTATAAAGCAGATTAAATACTAATGAAATAACTAAGTATTAATAAAACAAATCATTAAAAAACTAATTGTAAAAAACAAAAACACTGTAAATAAACGAAAGCGATATAAAAGAGAACTCTAAAACAAAGCCACAAAATTGCTTGTGACTTTGTTTTTTTGTTATATGGAAGATAGCAATGGTTCTAAAGTGTAAATGCGATTTGCGTTGTTTTCGGCTTTAGTATAAAGTGCGGCAAGAATAGGTCGCTGGCTTTGCTCGTCTTTTAGTAATATTTCAAGATTCCACTGTGGAATTTACTTTGAGAATTAACAATGTATATTTAAAAATAAAAACATACTAAAAAACGATTGACAAAATTAGCAAAATATGTTAAACTGAATAACATAAGAATTTGGAGAGCTGTCCGAGTGGTTTAAGGAGATAGTCTTGAAAACTATTGATCGTGAAAGCGACCGGGGGTTCGAATCCCTCGCTCTCCGCCATTAGAGAGTAATCCGAACTTTTTAGTTTAGATTGCTCTTTTTTATTGCTTTCAAACAGAATTTCACTATCAATGTCTGGTTGTTCTTTAAGTTTAAGTTGTTTAGATTTATCGCCATTTGTGTTGAAATAAATCTCGCAATATTTGTCATATAAAACAACTTTATTTATAAACATATCTACAAGTCGCTGGCAAGCAAGTTTGTCAGTTAGGTCAATATCTTTAAAGGAACACAAGAATGAGTAAATAACATTTTTATCAAGTGGTTTAATAACAAGCATTTCACGGCTTGTTATTTTTTCTTGTAAGTCTTTATTTGCTATTTCAAGTTCTTTCATTCTTTCGTTTGTTGTGTCGTTAAAAATTCCATTTTCTATTGC
>JBNMHN010000075.1:0-6276 GCA_050872805.1 Clostridia bacterium | reverse complement strand
CAACATACCTGAGGACAAAAAGGACGCCTTCAAGCGCATAAACCTCGCGGATATGAAAACGCGCCCTAAGAGCATTCCGCAAAAAAATGAAGATAGGCTAGGTGAACTATGAGCAAGGAACTAACAGGCAGACAAGCCATAATCTTGATAGCAATCGCCGTGTGCGCGACAAAATTTTTCATCTTACCCAGCAACTTGACAGCGCGCGCAGGGCAGGACGCCATTTATATGATGATTTTGTTCATTATTGCGGAGTTTTTGCTATTTATGGTACTCGTGCAAATCTCGTACCTCAACAAGGACAAAACTTTGCACCAACTGTTGCAAGAAAGCGTCGGCATTGTTGCAACAAATATCATCTTTGCAGTATTTTTTGTCTTTTTCACGTGCAAACTTTGCATCAATATCATTGAAACATATACCTTTTTTCTCGGCACTCTATATGACGACTTGTCACCGATTTTGTACTTTTTCCCACTCGCGCTGCTCGTCTTTTATATGACAAGCGTAGGGCTGAAAACAATCGGGCGCAGCGCCGAAATGTTGTGGGTTTTTGTATTTCTCGGCATCGCGCTCATAGTCGCAGTTGCAGTGCCAAGCATAGATATTTCCTATATGTTGCCCGTCTTTGAAAACGGAACTCAATCCGCGCAGGAAGCGCTTTTCAAAAACTCACTGTGGTTTGGTGACTACTTTGTATATCTATTCTTCTTTGGGAAAATTGACTTTCGCAAAAACTATGTCAAAAAAATCGCAATCGTCGTTGGAATCACCGTGCTGACAATTATATTTTTCATCATCATTTTTCACTGCGCATTTCCGTACACCGCAGGAATGCGCCACTACGCAATCAGCGACATCTCGCAGCAAAGTTCGCGTATCGCAACCGTGGGCAAAATTGACTGGCTCGTGGTCGTCGTCTGGACTTTTGCCTCAATTATACAGACGGTCATATTCTCTTATTGTGCTGAGGAGAGTTTGAACAAAATTTTTAAAATAAAGCAAAAATACATTTCAAGTCTTATCTTCATTGCGATTTTGGGCATAGTGTTGTTTTTGCTGAAATTTCAAATCGTCAATTTGCTCAATCTCGTGCAAGGCCCGCTGAGTTATACATCAGCCGTGCTGCTGCTAATCGCGTTTGTTGTTATTACAGCGCATTTTGTCAATAGAGGAAAACAGTATGGAAAGAAAAGTTATTAGAAAGGTGTTCATTTGGATTGTCGCAATCGCTGTGCTAATGCTGCTGCCAACAAGTCTAGGAATGCAACACCAAAGTACGGAAAAAGCGCTTGTTTTGGGTTTTGGTGTCGACAAAACCGAAAGCGAATACGAAGTTTCAATGCAAGTCTTGATTCCGCAATACAACCAAAGTTTTGCGGAAAAGGTTGAAATTGTTTCCGAAAAGGGCAAAACAGTCGATTTGGCGCTAGAAAATACGCGCCTCAAAGTCGGCAAGGAACTTGCCGTTGCACACGCGAACATAATTGTTCTCAATAGCGCCGTGCTTGAGGATGACATTATGCGCGTGCTAGACTATTTCTATCGCGATAGATACCTCGGGAACTACTCAATTGTTCTCAGCACCGACGATAGCGCAAAAGAGGTTTTGCAATCGACGTCGGAAATGGACAGCGCCAGCCTCAATTCGCTAGACAACATTATCAAATACAACGACAAAAACGTGTTAGGGCAACAGTCGAACCTGCACACCATCGCAACGGGCTACTATTCGCCCGCCCGCACGTGCGTCATCCCGCACATCGACCTTGAAAAAACAAGCGGGCAAGACGGCGGTTCTAGTGGGGGCGAAAGCGGCGGCAGCGGCGGCAGCGGCGGTGGCGGCGGCTCGTCAGGCGGTTCGGGCGGGAATGGCGAACCAAGTGAGCAAGGCAGCACAAAACTGAAAAACGAAGGCGTCGTACTCATTATCAAGGACGGCAAGCTTGAGACAAAACTAGCGCGCAAAGACTTCCGCGGCTTTAGTTGGCTTATGAACAATAGCAAAGGCTATGTTTTGGAACTTAACAATATTTCAGACGACATATATAAAGATGCGACCGTTGTTGTCGAAATTGTCAAATCAAGCACAAAACTTAATTATGGGTTCAGCAATCTAAACAAGCCGATAATCAAAGTGGACATCAATTTGACCTACAAAATATCGAGCGCCACACAAAGTATGTACGATTCGAGGAAATACGCCGACTTTGTGCCGCAGGACACCGACGCGCTTGAATCGGCAATCAAAACATTGGTCGAAACGGAAATACAAAACGCGCTGCAAATCGCGAAGGACGGGCATTTTGACGTGTGGAACGTCTATGATAGGCTGCACCAATTCCACACGAAAAAATTAAAGAAATACCTTTCAGAAACTGAGGGCGACTATATGCGCGACCTTGAAATCTTCACCACTGTTCACACCTCCGAAGCCCGCCTCTAGGTGGCAAACGCCACTGGTGCAGATACTGTCCGTACGCGTCAGTGGCTTTTGAGAACGGCGCATTGCTCCTCTTTCTACTCACATTACTACTCGGTGGGGATAGCCCGCTGCTGCAGGTACTCTCCGTACACACTAATAGCGATTATGGACGGCGTATCTATGTGCTTTCTATATATATTCGTTCTCGACGGGGATAGCCCCGCGGCTGCAGGTTGGGTGAGTACCTTACCACTTTTAATAATGATTTTCATTAATTCTTTTTCTTGACATAAGGCTTTCAATATGTTAAAATAAAACGAAAGGTGGTAATAATATGGAAAGTTTTAAATGTTTGGGTGAATTAATCGAAAACAGTGGACACATTGCAAAGATTTTGCTTGCGGGTGAAATCGCAATGAACGACGGCGACCTTGCACAGTCGCAAAAATGCACGATTGAGGCGCAAAACCTTATCAAAGTTATGCTAGATGACGTGTTTCAAGAGGTTGTGGAAGAATTTGGTATTCAAAACGTCGAATGCGTCGACTATGATTTGCCAACGACGCTTGAACTTGCGCGTGTTTTGAGCGAAATGAACTACAATGCGGGCGTTTTGATAAACTTGCTTTTGGACAAGCAAAGCGAAAGCATTGTCGACAGTGTAAAGACAAAGATTGTCAAAGACATTAATACGGTAAAAGAAATTGCGACTGCAATTTTCTTCAACTAAGCGGGAGAACGGAAAAATGATAAAGATTGAAAGAGTGCAAGTAATGAATTTTGAAAATGCCATTCGTGGTGCGCGCAACCCGATGAACAGTTGGGATAGAATGGATAGTTATACCGACGAAAAGGGCAATTTTGTGTTTGGCAAAAACGATATGGCGCTTGCGCAAAAGCTTTGCCGCGGGGGGCAGCCGCACAGAAAATTTGCAAGGCAAATTTTTGTTACAATGGATATTACTGCACCGCTATACTGGTGGAAAGAGTTTGATACATACAAAGTTGGCACAGTCGCAAATTCTACAAGCACAATGCACAAAATTCATAGCAAACCGATTGAATGCAGTGACTTTAGTTGCGAGAAATTGAGCGACGAGAGCAAGCAAACCTTTGAAACATTTGTCGCATACATTGAAAAAGTGCGCGGCAAGTATGTCGAGGATAAAAACAAAGCCGACTGGTACGAAATAATTCAAATGCTGCCAAGTAGTTACAACCAAACGCGCACCTGCACAATGAACTACGAAACATTGATTATAATGCACGAGTGGCGCCACAACCACAAACTCGATGAATGGCGCGAATTTTGCGCAGAGGTCGAAAAACTACCATATTTTGTTGAGATGTTTGAACTTGACAAACCAAAGCAGACCGAAGCCGCCGCTTCCAACCAACCCGCAATGTGACTAGTTGCACAGCGCATAATAAATGTTAATACATAACCGTTTTGATAAAAAGGAGAGAACGCCCATTCTTTCCTTTTTTATAAAATTAAGGAAAACATTATTATATCTTTGACAAGAGTGACGCAAATGTGGTACAATGACTTCATAAAAGTAGCAAAACTTGCAAAAATTTTAAATACGAATGAGAAACTTAGTTGTAGTTTGGTAAAATTATGGCAAAACTAAGTTTATGGCATATAAATGGCATAACATTTTAAAAGTAATGTTGAGGTGAGAAAATGAAAGGAATAATACTTGTTTTGGACGGTTTTGGCGTGGGGGAAATGGACGACGCGGCAAAATATGAAGATTGCGGGTCTAATACGTATGGCAATTTAAAGAGGCGTCACGATTTTTCGCTTCCAAACTTCAGGCGTTTGGGGCTTGACAATATAGACGGGCTTGATTTAGAAAAATGTACGGATGTGATTGGGAGTTATGGGAAATTGCGCGAACATTCAATTAACAAGGACACGTTGACGGGGCATTGGGAAATGATGGGCATTGAGACGCACCGCAAGTTTCAGGCCTTTCCGCACGAAATTGACGCGGATGTCGTCAAGGCGGTTCAAGAGGAAATTGGGCAAACCCTTTGCAATCACGGCGCGTCGGGCACGCAAATCATTCAGGAACTTGGAGAGGAACATATCAAGACGGGCTATCCTATTTTGTATAGTTCGGCGGACAGTGTCTTGCAAATCGCGACGCACAAGAGCGTGTTTTCGATTGACCAACTTTACGCGCTTTGCAAAAAGGTTCGCGAAAGGATGAACAAGGGCTTCGATGTTCAAAGGATAATTGCGCGTCCGTTTGACACAAACGAAAACGGGGAGTTTTATCGCACGCGCGAGCGCAAGGACTTTGCGATTGACCCGCCGATTGCTTCGACGCTAGACAAAATTGTTGAGGCGGGCTTTAGGACGGTTGGCGTCGGCAAAATCGCTGAAATTTTCAACTTCAAGGGTATTCAAGAGACATATAAGACGACTTGCAATGAAGAGAGTTTGAATAAGACGCTTGAAGTTATGGATGAAGATTTTGACGGTCTAGTGTTTGTCAATTTGATTGACACAGATATGCTTTACGGGCACAGAAATGACGAACTTGGCTATGTTGGCGCGCTTGAGCGTGTGGACGCGTTCCTGCCAAAAATCATCGACAAAATGACTGAAAGGGATATGCTCATCATCACGGGTGACCACGGCAACGACCCGACGACGCCGTCGACCGACCACTCGCGCGAATACACGCCGCTTTTGATGTACGGCAACGGCGTGGCGAAAAATAAGGATTTAGGCATTGTGGACGGCTTTAGTTTTGTTGGTGACAGCGTCTATAAAATGCTGACGGGAAAGGACATTGAGAGGTAAAGATTATGCAAGAAAAGGTTAATCAGGCAGTTGAATATATAAAATCAAAAATCAATTTTGTTCCTGAAATTGCGGTAGTGCTTGGGTCGGGGCTTGGCGATTTTGCTGAAAATGTTGAAAATAAAATAATTATACCGTATGGCGATGTGCCAAACTTCCCGCGTTCGACAGTGCAAGGGCACAAGGGTCAATTTGTGTTTGGGCAACTCGGCGGCAAAAATGTTTGCGTGATGCAAGGGCGTGTGCATTACTATGAGGGGTATCCTATGTATGAAGTGGTTTTCCCTGAATATGTTATGGCGGCGCTTGGTATAAAGACGCTAATTTTGACAAATGCTGTTGGCTCTATGAATGAGAACATTCGTATTAATTCGCTAGTTGCAATCAAAGACCACCTCAATTTTACGGGATATAATCCGCTGATTGGCACTCACTACAACTACATCGGTAAGCGTTTTTTCTCGCTCAATAATTTGTACGACAAAGATTTGCGCGCGCTTGCAAAGGACATTGCGGCAGAGCAAGGTATTTTGCTTTATGAGGGCGTGTTTGTGCAAACATCGGGTCCGTCGTATGAATCGCCTGCTGAGATTCGCGCGTTCAAAACAATGGGCGGCGACACTTGTGGGATGAGTACGGCGATTGAGGCAATTGCGGGGCTGCACGCGGGTATGAAGATTTTGGCAATATCAAATGTTTCAAATATGGCGGCGGGAATGACGGCGGTTGAGCCGACGCACGCTGAGGTTTTGGAAAATTCACTCGCAGTGAAAGACAATTTTAAAAATTTATTAATGAAAATCATTGAAAAAATATAAAAATAAACAATATAAACACAAAGGAGATAACAATGCAAAGTTTATTTGAAGATTTAAAGGCACGTGGCTACATTTACCAAATGACGAATGAAGAAAAGGTCAAGGAAATTTTGGACGGCGAGCCACGCACAATTTATATGGGCATTGACCCAACAGCGGACAGTTTGCACATTGGGCACTGTTTTCCGCTCATTGTTTTGCGCAAAATGCAGGAT
>JBNMHN010000074.1:0-6290 GCA_050872805.1 Clostridia bacterium | reverse complement strand
GCAGTCAAGAATCATCCAACTTGGCTTGCTGCCTGTTTTCAAGAAACTTTGGACAATATCAAGTTTCTTTACTGCTTTGATGCGTTTTTGACCTTTTGCAGTCTTTAGTAGTTCTGTCAATTCGTCAAGTTCTTTCTTGAGGTCGAGTCTGTCAAGCAATTCTTTGATTGCTTCAGCACCCATACCGACTCTAAATGAACCCGCACCAAGTTTTTCGACCAAATCGCGATATTCGCGGTCGGACAAAATTTGCTTGAATTGCAAATCCGTCTTTTTAGGGTCAAGCACAATGTAGTTTACATAGTACAAAACTTGTTCTAGTGTCTTTGGTGTGAGGTCAAGTAGCGCGCCAATCCTACTAGGCACACTTTTGAAAAACCAAATGTGCGAAACAGGTGTAGCAAGTTCGATATGCCCCATTCTTTCGCGGCGGACTCTTGAGCGAGTAACTTCAACGCCGCATTTGTCACAAATGACGCCCTTATATCTAATCCTCTTATATTTTCCGCAATAACATTCCCAGTCCTTTCTAGGTCCGAAAATTCTTTCGCAGAAAAGTCCCCCCATAACCGGCTTTTGAGTACGGTAGTTGATGGTTTCTGGATTTGTTACTTCGCCATGCGACCACTCTCTGATTCTTTCAGGCGATGCAATGCCTATTTGTATAGAATCAAAATTGTTTAATTCAAACATCGTTTATTTTCTCCTAATCATTATCATCATAATCATCGAACAAATCGTCCGTTTCAAATTCATCTTCCACCATCGGACTAACTGCCTCAATGCCGTCTTTGTCCTCAGTTTCGGTAATATCTTCAATCTCTTCAGCAATCTCAATGTCTTTGAGTTCTTTGTCGCGCTCTTTGATTGTCTTTTGAATGTCGACATCGTCGTCGTTCAATTCATTCAAATTGATTTCCTTGTGTTCTTCATTCAAAATCTTCATATCAAGCCCAAGGCTTTGGAATTCTTTCATCAATACTTTAAATGCTTCAGGAACGCCCGGTTCAGCGATAGGTTCGCCCTTGACGATTGCTTCATAGGTCTTGTTTCTACCATTGATATCGTCGGACTTAACCGTCAAAAGTTCTTGCAAAATGTTTGCTGCGCCGTATGCTTCGATAGCCCAAACTTCCATTTCACCGAATTTTTGTCCACCAAACATTGCTTTACCACCGAGTGGTTGTTGCGTAACAAGCGCATAAGGCCCAATACTTCTTGCGTGCATCTTGCTGTCGACCATATGGTCAAGTTTGAGCATATACATATACCCGACTGTGACTTTGTTGTCGAATGGTTGACCCGTACGTCCGTCATAAAGCGTCATCTTGCCATCTTCAGGCAAATCGTTTTCCTTGAGCATTTTTTCAATGTCGTTTTCGTTGAATCCGTCAAATACTGGAGTTGCAACGTGAACGCCGAGCGTTTTTGCAATAAGCCCCAAGTGGACTTCAAGCAACTGCCCTAGGTTCATACGTGAAGGGACACCCAAAGTGTTCAAAACAACATCGACAGGTTGCCCGTTTGCCATAAATGGCATACCTTCGACTGGCAAAACTCTTGAAACGACACCCTTGTTACCGTGACGTCCTGACATCTTATCGCCGACTGAAATTTTACGTTTTTGAGCGATTGTAACTCTAACAAGTTCGTTTACACCCGGTTCAAGTTCGTCCTTGTTCTTCCTTGAAAGAATTTGAACATCGACAACCGTGCCGCCGTGACCGTGGTCAACTCTCAAACTTGTGTCCTTGACTTCACGCGCCTTTTCACCAAAGATTGCGCGCAAAAGTCTTTCTTCAGGAATGAGTTCGGCTTCGCCCTTTGGCGTGATTTTACCGACAAGAATATCTCCTGGTCTAACTTCAGCACCAACTCTAACGATACCATGTTCGTCCAAATCTTTGAGTGATTCTTCCGAAATATTAGGAATATCTCTTGTAATTTCCTCGTCGCCAAGTTTTGTTGCCCTTGATTTTGTCTCAAGCGTTGTGAGGTAAATTGAAGTGAGCACGTCCTCTTTGACAAGTCTTTCGGAAATGAGGATTGAGTCCTCGTAGTTATAACCTTCCCAGTTCATAAAGGCGATGAGCAAGTTTTTACCAAGCGCAAGTTCGCCGCCGTTGGTTGAATAACCGTCCGCAAGCACTTCGCCCTTCTTTACTTTTGCACCCTTTTCAACGCAAGGTTTTTGGTTCATACAAGTGTCTTTGTTTGTCTTTACAAACTTAATGAGTTTGTGGTCGTGTTCTTTGCCGTCGCTATCAGTGACAACAATCTTTGTCCCAGAAACATATGTTACGACGCCGTCGCAGTCACTGAGAATCATTGCGCCGCTGTCTCTAGCGATTTTCTCTTCCATACCCGTGCCGACAAATGGCGCTTCAGTTTTCAAAAGCGGAACTGCCTGACGTTGCATGTTAGAACCCATCAACGCACGTTTTGCTTCCGTATTTTCAAGGAAAGGAATTGTCGTTGTAGCAGCACTAAGCAATTGACGTGGCGAAACTTCGACATAGTCAACGCGTGCGCGTTCTACTTCAATAATTCTGTCTTTAAAACGGCAAACCAAACGTTCGTTTTTGAGTTTACCTTCAGCATCAAGCGGTTCGGTTGCTTGAGCGATGATATATTTTTCTTCTTCATCCGCCATAAGGTAGTCAACGTGGTCGGTGACCTTACCTGTTTGCTTATCTACCTTTCTATAAGGCGAGAGGATGAAGCCATATTCATTAATTTTTGCATAAAGTGAAAGCGAGTTAATCAAACCAACTGATTGACCTTCTGGCGTTTCAATAGGACAAATTCTACCATAGTGCGTATAGTGAATATCACGAACTTCCGCACTAGCGCGTTCCTTTTTGATACCGCCTGTACCAACCGCTGATAGACGTCTCTTTTGTGTGAGTTCCGCAATCGGGTTGACTTGGTCCATAATTTGCGAAAGTTGGCTGGTTGCAACAAAGTTGCGCAATTCCTTATTAATAGGTCTTGCGTTGATAACTGTTGTAGGGTCTGCTTGTGTGAGGTCTTGCCCTTGCATACTTTCTTTAGCGAGGTTGACAAGTTTTACCATACCTTGTCTAAGTGCGCCTGACATAAGTTCGCCAACTGGGCATACTCTACGGTTTGCCAAGTGGTCGATATAGTCAGTGACGCCGATACCTGCGTTGAGGTCAAGCAAGAAACTTACTGACGCAATCAAGTCGTCGATTGTAAGCGTCTATGTGCAAAGTTTGTCCACATTTTCGCTGATTGCTTGCAACTTTTCTTCTTTTGTCTTGTGTTCCGACAAAATTTGCATAAGTGTTGGGTAGTGAACCAACTCATAGATGCCAAGTTCGCTAGGCTTGCAGTTGATGACTTTGTCAAGGTGAACCATACGGTTACCAATCATTTTGTGCCCCTTGCCATTTACGTCGACCCAAACTTCGTTGATGCCTGAATCTTGAATTTCCCACGCAAGGTCGCGGTCAATTTCGGTACCTTTCTTGATAACCTTGTCTTCAAGTTTGACATCTTCAAACAAAACTTGTTTGATAATTCTGTTTGCAAGGCTCAACTTGTTGTTGAACTTGTATCTACCAACGCGCGCTAGGTCATAGCGTTGTTCGTTGTAGAATACTGAATTTAGATAACTCTTGATAGCGTCGGCGCTAGGAAGTTCGGTTGGACGCAACTTTTTAGAAAGTTCAATCAAACAATCTTCAGGATTTTTGAGCGCTTCTTTGTCAAGTGTTGACAGAATAAGTTCGTCATTACCAAACAAGTTTGCAATGTAGTCATTAAAGACATTAGTACTTGACTCGTCCTCTTTCTTGACGCCCATTTTCTTCATATACGCCTTTGCTTCTTCATAAGACCAAAGCATACCTTTCAAAAATACGCCCAAAGAAACCTTGCTTGCACGGTTGATGATTGCCTTGATAACGCCAAGCGGTGTCGTCTCAAACTCAATCCATTCGCCGCGACTAGGAATCATTTGCCCAGCAAAAAGTCGCACACCCGTCTTGTCCATTTCCGACTTGTAGTAAACGCTAGGACTGCGTACAATTTGGCTGACGATAACGCGTTCTACACCATTGATAATGAAAGTTCCTTCTTCCGTCATCATAGGCATATCGCCAACATAAACTTCCTTTTCTACAACTGAGCCAGTCTCGCGGTTAATCAAGCGGCACGTAGCAATAATAGGGCAGGAATATGTAAGCCCCCTGCGCATACATTCGTACTTGTCGTATTTGGTCTCAGGGTCGAGTTTTACATTAAGAAAACTGAGTTCCGCTTTCCCCGAAAAGTCTACAATAGGCGTAAACTCTTTCATAATGTTCCACATTCCTTCATTCAAAAACTTATTGAAAGAATCTTTTTGAATAGAAATAAGATACGGCAACTCAATAGGAATATCCGCGTGCAATATTTGCAAGCGTTCCCTTTTGCCATATCTCTTTTTGACTGCTTGTCTGCCATTCTCTGTGTTTTGGATCATTTGCCACTCCCATTTCGTTCATTCATTTTGATTGCCAAGCCCCCACACTTTGACTATTTTCGCCCATTTTGAACGAAACGCCGTCAAAATCTCCCGCAGCCAATCAATAAAATTGATTAGTCGGCAAAAACGGCAGCATTCAGCCGTCCTTTAGAGTGGTGATAATGCAAAAGTCAAGACAAACAAAATAAATTTAGATAAAATACATAGTATATTACCATAAACAAAATTAAAAGTCAAGCATTTTCCAAAAAAATATTTTTTTTCCCACCTATTCGCCCCGCCACTACTAAAAAGCGGTATAGCACCCGCTATACCACTTTTGTCATATCATAACCCAGTTGTTGACATTCATTACACCGCTAATGTCAATTGCTATTGTTGTATCATTTGCCACGTTTGAATACGTCTTTTTCAACAACTTGTCGCCGTCAATAGTTGCACTCATATACAATGTCTCGTACACTTGCACCGTGAAAGTAGATGACTTCTCAACTGTAAACTTAATTGGAGTGCCGTTTGCAACAAACTGCCTTGTTGGCTGGTTGCTACTATCTAATATATAAATTACAAAATTTCGTGACACTTTTGTCGTGACGTTTATCGTAATCATAAATTCACTTATAGCGCCACATTCACTACATATGTCGTCAACAAAACTATGGTTATTTGTCTGAATCTCCGCTGTTGCACTGCTGTTAGTTCTAAAACCATAAAATGTGCGCGTGTGCGTACTTGAATCTTTCTTTACCCACACCGTCGCATAATCAATACTATTACTTTGCGCATAGGTATATGCCGTTTTTGTAGTGTCCCCCGACCCAATGATTGTTAAATTATTACAACCAGAAAACGCAGACCTGCCTATGCTTATTACTCCATCAGAGATTGTAATGTTCGTCAAGCCACTGCAATTATAAAATGCATAACCGTCGATGCTTGTCACACTGTCGGGAATTGTCGTATTCTTACATCCCAATATCAATATATTTGCACTTTTTTCTATTATTGCATTACAGTTGTTCCTACTATCATATTTAGCGTTCCCAGGTGCAACCACTATGCTCGTCAATCCGCTACAACCCAAAAATACAGTATCGCCGATGCTTGTTACACTGGCAGGAATTGTGATGCTCGTTAAGCCGCTACAAGCTTCAAATGCAGAATAACCGATGCTTGTTACACCTGCGCCTATTATGACACTCGTCAAACCACTACAACTCATAAATACACAACTGCCGATGCTTGTTACACCTTCGGGGATTGTAATGCTCGTCAATCTGCCGCAAGCTTCAAATGCATGTTTGCCGATGCTTGTTACACTGGCAGGGATTGTGATGCTCGTCAAGCCACTGCAATTATAAAATGCAAAATCGCCTATGCTTGTTACACCACTTTCTATAGTTATTATCTTAATTTCACTTTTCCCCCAAAAGGGCGAACGAGAAGAAACAGAAGAAGTATAATTTGTCATTGCGCCAGTTACTGCGCCGGCTTTTACTGAAATCGTAAGTTCACCAGTGGTTGAGTCAAATGAATATTCAACGTTTGTTCCACAAGAACCTGTAGCCTCTAATGCAGACACAGCCATTTTGTTTTGGTGGGTTGTTTGAACATTTTGAGGTGGCACAACAAAGAATAATATTGACGCGTATAGTAGCATCGCAAAAAAGAACAAGACAAAAACAGGCAGTTTATTGAGCCCTTTTTTGCTTGCTATTTCGTTCCTATAATTTAGTTTTCGTACCTTTTTTGTAGCGACTTTTTTGCCATTATTTTCAGTGTTTATTTTACCTTACTG
>JBNMHN010000073.1:0-6393 GCA_050872805.1 Clostridia bacterium | reverse complement strand
GTCAAGAAGCAGTGGTTCATTGATGTTTTGAACCACAAGCAGGAACTTTACGACGCGGGGCTCAAGGCGAACTGGCACCCACAATTTATGCGTGCGCGCTACCTCAACTGGGTTGAGAACTTGGCGTGGAACTGGTGCATTTCGCGCCAGCGCTACTTTGGGGTTCCTTTCCCAGTTTGGTACTGCAAGAAGTGCGGCAAAACCGTTTTGGCGGACGTTGCGGACTTGCCTGTTGACCCACTAAAGCATCAGCCAAACAAGCCTTGCGAGTGCGGCTGCTGCGAGTTCGAGCCTGAAACGGACGTTATGGACACGTGGGCGACGAGCAGTTTGACGCCGCAAATTTGCACCGACCTTGAGACGGGCAAGGGGCTTAGTGATGAAATGGTTCCTATGTCGCTGCGCCCGAACGCGCACGACAATATTCGCGTGTGGGATTTCTATACGATAGTCAAGAGCCTTTACCACTTCAATAAACTGCCGTGGACGGACTTGATGATTTCGGGGTACGTCACGAGCGAGGACGGGTCGAAGTTGTCGAAATCTAAGGGCAACAGTAAGGACACGCCGCAGGAGATTATCAAAAATAATTCCGCTGACGTCACGCGCTATTGGGCAAACAGCCTTTCGCTTGGCAAGGATACGGCGTTTTCGTACGTCGAGTTTGACAACGGAAAGAAACTTGTCAACAAGATTTGGAACGTCAGCAAGTTTGTTTTGTCTTTCCTTGAGGGGTACACGCCAAAAGAGGTACAACTTGAGACCATTGATGCGTGGATTTTGGAAAGATACAAAGATTTGTATAAAAAGTTTATCAAAAATTTGAACAATTATGAAATTCCGCTTGCGATGAACGAACTTGAAAAGTTCTTCTGGAATTTCTGCGACAACTATGTTGAAATTGTAAAGCGTCGTTTGTATAATCCAGACATTTACGGGCAGGAGAAGTGCGATTCAGCGAAATATGCTTGCTACAATGTGCTTTTGGGTATGCTAAAGATGTTCGCGCCTGTGCTGCCGCACATAACTGAGGAAATCTATATGGATTACTTTGCGGGCATTGAGGGACAAAAGTCGATTCACGTGTCGGGCTACCTTGATTTGGGCGGCGATGTGGATGCGCAACTTATTGAGAACGGGGACGCGATTTGCGAAATTGTTTCGCTGGTACGTCAATATAAGTCGACGAACAAGGTTTCGCTGAAAGCGGAAATTGAGGACATTACGATTACGTCGGGCATCAATGACTTTTTGAAATCGGCTGAGGCGGACATCAAGGGGGTTTGTGGTGTTCGCGCAATCAACTACGTTGACGGCGACTCTCTCGACCTCTCCATCGGCTCCATTGTACCAAACGATACTGGTGCAAGCGGGGATAGCCCCGCCGCTGTGGTTACTGTTCCTACGGATAAGTAACTTGCGCGGACGGCGAACGTGTGTGCTTTCTAGCATATACAATTCTCGTTTATGGGGATAGCCCCGCCGCTGCAGGTACTGTGTCTACAAGCAACTGACCTATGTGGGGCGGCGTATAAGAGCAGGTTCGCACAGCACTAGCAAAATAAAGGAATATCATTATGAATGAAAAGAAGCCGAAAATAAAGAACGCAAGGCTGAGAGGACTTGTTATAATGATTGTGTCCGCGTGCCTTGCGGTGGCGGATGTGGTTGTGTCCGCCCTTATTAATGCGCACAGTCACACGAACGGGTTGCGCGCGGGCGAGGCGCTAGGAATACTATTCTTCGCGCTGATTGCGCTGATTTTGTGGTTTGTCAACGGGCTTTTGTTGTTCATTCGTGGCGAAAAGAAAAAAACAGACACGCAAAACGCACTTGAGGAAATGAAACAAAATGAGCAGGACGAAAGCCGCAACCCGTCCATTGACTCAGTAAGTGCGGACAAAAATGTTGATAATGACAATAATAAAGGATAACATTTTGTAGGCTAGCGCGGTCTTTTGACTTAGTATCTCATAATGTAACGGGATGCCCTTCCGGGAGATTTCTCCACTACAAAGGCTTTGACAAGCCTTTTTCGGTCGAAATGACAACGGGGGCAGGTGACTTGCCACGTTTCTAACGTACAAAGTATGTGGGGCGCACTCACCAAACCTGTACCAGTGGCGTTTGCCACCGGTCGAAATCGCAAAGAGTGCGGGGGGTTGCCATTTTCATAAGGTTTTGCTTTATAAATTATTTATAGAAAACTATGCACAATTGCGCCCCTTTGGCGAACGAAAATACGTGCAGCACCCCCACAAACGCGTGAGAAAAATGGCGTTTATGGGGGTATTTTTTGAAGAAATTGCAAAAAATACCCCCATAACTTGCATTTTTCTTTTTTTTATGGTAATATTTGTTTTGGGAGAAATCAGGTTATGGATGATATCAAAATTTATGAGAGAAAATATTATTTAGACAAGATAAGAGGCTTTTATAAATCCGATTTAATAAAGGTCATCACGGGCATTAGGCGCTGCGGCAAGTCGTATTTTATGCGCTCGGTTATGCAAGACCTTATGAACAATGGCGTTTTAGAAAAGGATATTGTTTATTTAAACCTTGACAAGCGCGGACTTAAGGGAATAAAGACCCCCAAACAGCTAGAAGATGCGATTGAGGCGCGCATTTTGGATGACGATTTCAAGTACATATTCATTGACGAAGTACAAAATGTCAAAAATTATGAAGAAGTTGTCAATGCGTTTCGCGAGGATGGTAATTATTCCATTTTCATTACGGGTTCAAATTCTTACCTTTTGAGTGGCGAACTCGTGACAAAACTCACGGGTAGGTATATTGAGATTGAGATGTTTACGCTGACATTTTATGAATATTTAGATATGAAAAAGTTCCTTAATATTGAAGTTTCAAGCAACCCGATGGACGAGTTTATCGAGTACATTCGCTTTGGTGGCTTTCCAAAAGTTTTGGAATTTCCAAACGAGGACGACAAATTGACATATGTCACTAGCGTCATTGAGCAAATTATGCAAAAGGACATAAAAAGGCACAGGCGAATTAAAAATAAGTCCGTGTTTGAGAGAATTAAAACTTATGTTATCAATAACTTTGGTGCGACGACAAGTTTGTCGAGTATTGAGGAATATTTTGAAAAAAATGAACACGTCAAGATAAAGCGTGAAACAATCAATCGGTACATTGAAATTCTTGAAAACGCCAAAATTATTTACAAGTGTCCGCGCTTTGATGTCAAGTCGAAATCGTCGATGAAAGGCGAGCAAAAGTACTATCTTGCCGACTTGGGCATTTATTTTGCAAATAATGTTGACGGGCGAATTAATTACGGACCCGTGCTTGAAAATATTTTGTATACGTATTTAAAAATGAAAAACTATCAAGTGAGTGTCGGCAAAATCGGCAAACTTGAGTGCGATTTTATCGTCCGCAAAAATCGCGACGCATACTATTATTTGCAGGTGGCAATGACGATTATGGACGAGAAAACCGAACAAAGGGAGTACGAGCCTTTTAAATACATTCACGACAATTACCCTAAATATTTGTTCACACTTGACCCGCTTTTGAGAGATAGGGACGGCGTGAGGAATGTAAACCTCGTGGAATTTCTTAGCAAAAACAAGGATTTATAAGAAAATAGCCCAAAACACGAACAGGGCGAAAATCATTGCATTTTTGTTTTACATATGATAATATATCCTTATAGGAGGGAGAAATGGCAAAAATGAGGACACTTGGCAGAGTTTGTTCGGCGGCGCTGATGTGCGTGCTTATGCTGGCGGTTGCGTTTAGTTTTGCGGGCTGCGGCGGAAACAAGGGCGGGGGCGATGCTAAAGCAAAACACGCAGTTACTTTTATTGTGGACGGCAAGACGCATTCGACTGTAAAGGTTGGCGAGGGCAAGGTAATTGCGTTCCCCGAAATGGCTGAGAGCGAAACAAAAGCGTTTGATGGCTGGTACACCGAAAGCGATTTTTCGGGCAAGCAGTATTATGGAAGCGCTGTCACGATGGGCAAGAGCGACATCAGTTTTTACGGGCGCTATGTCGATTATCTTGATGTTTTTGAATTTTCAGCGTCGGGCGATACGATTATCGGCGCTACAAACGCGGGCAAAATGCTCAAACATATGAAGATTCCGTCAAAAAACGGGGATGTCAATGTTACGGCGGTTGCTGAAAACGCGCTCAGGGGCTTAGAAAATTTGACGACTCTTGAAATTTCCGAGGGCATTACGACGATTGGTTCGGCGGCGTTTAGAGACAACATCAATTTGCTGCGGGTCAAAATTCCTAGCGCCGTCACGCAATCGGGGCGGGCGCGTTCTTTGCGTGCTTTGTTTTGGTCGAAGTCTACAATTCGAGTAGTCTTGAATTTATTACTGGCAGTGAGGAGAACGGTTGTGTCGCACGTTATGCGCGAGTTGTGCATACGGGGAAAGATTTGTCGCCTAGTTTTTTGACTTACGAGGGCGACACTGTGTATTATGTGAACCCTGTCTTTGATGACTTAAATGACAAAACGTTGGTTCGCTACTTTGGCACGAGTTTTGGCGGCATAACAATTCCAAAAGACTGCGCGATAATCGGGCAGTATGCCTTTAGGGAGCGCAACAACTTGACGAGTGTCAAGTTTGAGAACGATTCACAAATGCGCTATATTTCTGAGGGAGCTTTTAGCGGCTGCACACGCTTGACAAGTTTTGTCGTTCCGAAAAATGTTGAGCATATCGCCGACAATGCGTTTGCGGGTTGCACTGCACTTGCCGAAGTTTACAACTTGAGCAGTTTGCAGATTAGCAAAGGTAGCCAAGATAACGCATATGTTGCTTATTACGCAAAAGATGTTTACACGACCTTGAGCGCGGCAAGCAAACTTGTCACCGAGGGCAACTGCATATATTATGTTAGCGAGGGGGCAAAAATCTTGCTTGCAGCGGATGTAACCGCGGCGAGCGCGACAATCGCTAACGACTGCACGAGTATAGGACAATCGGCGTTCAGAGACTGCAAAAATTTGACGAGCGTCGTCATTCCTGAGGGCGTTGTGCGCATTGAAGTGAGTGGCTTTGAACATTGCGACAACTTGGAAAGTGTCGTCATTCCTAAGAGTGTCGAGTTTATCGGCGAGGAAGCGTTTGATTTTCCTGAAAGCAAAATGAAAGCCTACTACCGCGGCACAGCCGACGACTGGAACGCAGTGACCGTCGACGGGCGCAATTCGGCACTTGACGAGCATAGCAGATACTACTACAGCGAAACCGCGCCTACCGAAAGCGGCAACTACTGGCATTACGTCAACAACACGCCAACCATTTGGGCATAAAGTGACGGTAAGATAAGGTTTGTTTTGTTGTAAATCTGTATGCAAAAGTTGCGAAATTCATTTTGTAGTATTGGTGTATGAAAAACTATATGCTATAGGAAATAACAACTTTATAACATTTGTAGAAACAATAACATAGGCACAAGCAAATAAACTTTATGATGTTGATTGAAAAACGGGCTCTATTTTTATGGGGAATAGGGGCAAATAAAAAAGGCATATTGTCAAATTGAGAAAGTTTGGCGATATGCTTTTCTTGTTGTGGTGGTGGCGGGGCGAGGTTAAACGATGATGAGTTGTTGGCCGACAAAGAGTGGGGCGGTGAGGTTGTTGTTCGCTTTGATTTTTTCGGGCGTGGTGGCGTACTTTTCCGCGATTTCGCGCAGGGTTTCGAGCGGGCGAACCGTATGTATGGCGCGGGCGCGGTACGGGATGACGAGCATATCGCCTTCTTCCACTTCTTTGATGTTTAGGTTTGCTGATTTGATAATCGCGGGCGTTATGTTGTAGCGCTTTGCGATTTTTTCGATTGTGTCGTTATATCCGACTTTTATTAATATATTTTCCATATTTCCTCCGTGCGCTTTCGCACTAGTAATATATGAGGGAGGGGAGGGCATATGATAAAATATGATAAAATTAGGACAATTTTTGAAAGCAGTGGCGCTGATAACCGTGTTTTCGCTGCTGACGCGTGCGCTGGGCTTCGCCTTTCGCATCTACCTTTCGTGGGAACTCGGCGCGGAAATGCTCGGCATCTACCAAGTCGCAATGAGCGTGGTCGGCGTCCTCTTGATGCTCGTTTCAAGCGGACTCCCGCTCGCGCTCTCCAAAATGACCGCCATTTACCAGACAAAGAACGACCAGCGCTCCATCGACCGCGCAACCACCGCAACGCTCGTGGTTTCGCTCGCGCTCGCCGCGGTGCTGTGCCTGCTCATCTTCGTGTTTGACACGCCGCTTGAGAAAATATTCGCCGATTCGCGAACGGTTTTAATTATTTTAACCTTGTTACCATCGGTTATTTTTTCAGCAATCTACTCGTCGTTTCGCGGAACGCTTTGGGGAAAGAAAAACTACTTCATC
>JBNMHN010000072.1:0-6429 GCA_050872805.1 Clostridia bacterium | reverse complement strand
GCACACCGCTTATCACAAACGACGGTGTTACAATTGCAAAGGCAATTGATTTGAAAGACCCATTTATGAATATGGGCGCGCAAATTATCAAGGAAGTTTCGACAAAAACTAACGATGTTGCGGGCGACGGAACGACGACGGCTTCCCTACTTGCGCAAAGCATTATTCGCGAAGGGATGAAGAATACCGCTGCGGGCGCAAACCCTATGATTTTGCGCAAAGGCATTGACAAGGCAGTTGCATTTGTTGTTGACGAATTGCAAAACAACAGCAAAAAAGTTGAGGACAGCAAGGCGATTGCTCAAGTTGCGTCGATTTCGGCTGCAGATGAGACGGTTGGACAATTTGTTTCCGAAGCAATGGAAAAAGTCGGCAAAGACGGCGTTATCACTGTTGAGGAAAGCAAGACTATGCAAACCGAACTCGAGATTGTCGAAGGTATGCAATTTGACCGCGGCTACTGCTCCCCTTATATGTCCACTAATATGGAAAAAATGGAAGCACAACTTGACGAGCCTTTGATTTTGGTTACGGACAAGAAAATTGCGAATATTCAAGAAATTTTGCCGCTGCTTGAAGAAGTTGTAAAGAGCGGACGCCCTCTTTTGATTATTGCGGAAGATGTTGAGGGCGAGGCGCTTTCGACTTTGATTTTGAACAAACTTCGCGGCACTTTCAACTGCGTTGCTGTCAAAGCCCCCGGCTTTGGCGACAGACGCAAGGCTATGCTTGAGGACATTGCGATTTTGACAAACGCAACACTTATTTGCGACGAAATGGGCATTGAACTCAAGGATGCACACTTGCAAAATCTTGGTACTGCTAAGCAAGTCAAGGTCACAAAAGACAACACAACAATTGTTCAAGGCGCTGGCTCAAGCGAAGAAATTGCAAAACGCGTTGCGTCAATTCGTGCGCAAATTCAAAACACAACTAGCGAATATGACAAAGAAAAGTTACAAGAAAGACTTGCAAAACTTGCAGGCGGTGTTGCCGTCATCAATGTTGGCGCTGCAACTGAAGTTGAAATGAAAGAAAAGAAGTTGAGAATTGAGGACGCACTTGCTGCAACACGCGCTGCGGTTGAAGAAGGTATTGTTGCGGGTGGTGGTACTGCCCTTGCAAAGGTAATTCCTAAACTTCAAAAGTTTGTGGAAACACTTAGCGGTGACGAAAAGACTGGCGCAAGCATCATTGTTCGCGCACTTGAAGAACCTGTCCGTCAAATTGCAAGCAACGCTGGGCTTGACGGTGGTGTTATTCTCAACAAAATTCTTGAAAATGCTGACCCTAATTTTGGATTCGACGCACTCAAAAATGAATATGTCGATATGATTGATGCAGGCATTATCGACCCTACAAAGGTTACGCGCTCTGCCCTTCAAAACGCAAGCAGTGTCGCAAGCACATTGCTCACAACTGAAGCGCTTGTTGCGGAAATTCCTGAGGAAACGAAACCCGCTGCACCTCAAATGCCCGATATGTACTAATCAATAAGAAATGCAAACATTGAAAAAATGATTAAACAATTTAAAATGTGTAATAGATTAAAAATCACATTATACTAAAATCAAGTTATTTATCAACTTGATTAACTGCTCGTATGTAAACTCACAATATAAAATTTACTGTGAACCCTCTCAGACTGTAAACAAGTATTTATTATGTTTACAGTCTATATTTATATTTTACTATTGGAGAATAATGAAATGAAAAAAAAGCAAAAGAAAAGCCATAATAAAAAACACAATAAAAAACGCCAGTTTCCCATCTTTAATTCTCTTACAGATATAATTTACTATATCACAAAAATGAGTTGCAGCTTTGGCGATTTAGATTTTTATCAAAAACATAAGGTATTTTCTTTTATAGAGTGCAATTCAACAGGTTTCAAAATCCTGCAATATCGTGGATTTGATATATTAAAAAATTGTTTTTTTGTAAATGAATGGGTTAAAGATGAATCGACCCACATACTAGGTATTAAACGGATAGAATTTGACACATTTGACAAGTATTTTGAATATGCATATGGAGACATTTTTGATGATGCCTGCTATTTGGGTTATAATTTTTCTAATGACGAGTTAATGAAAATTGGTGATAAAAAACGAATTTTAAATTTGAATTCATATTCGCAAGATGTTATTGAAAATTATACTTTTGAAAAAGTAAAAATATTAACTGAAATGAATGATAAAACTAAACTTCTAACTAACTACTCATTCACTTCATATAAAGTCTTAAAGTGGTATGAAGAAAATAAATTTTATATTAAACAATGCTGGTTTGATAATAATGAAGTTGAAATCGCAAAAAAAATACACTGTTTTAATTATTTCTGTGATTTTTATTATTTCATACACGGAGATTTGTCAAACGCTGATATGATTATGTGTGATGGAATAGAGAATATAAAAAATTTACCAAACACAAATATAAACGGAATTAAAGTGCGAAGTGATGTTGCTCAAAAATTGGGATTAAAAACAAACGAAATAAGTTTAGCTAAAAAATATTCTACAAGTTCTTTTCTCTCTACAAAAAGACATGAACAACAAACAATTTGCGCATATTTTGAAGAACGTCCTAATGCTTATAATTTTGAGAACAATGATATGGAAGTTTATTACATAACTGACATTCATCTTGATCACAAATTTATGGCTAAAAAATGCAAAACAAGAGAAGATTGCATATATATTATGAGAAATATAGTAAAAGGTTTTTGTGCCCAATGTTCTAGAATAGCCCCTATTGAATTGGGTGTATATGGAGAAAGCCGCACAAAGTGTTTTTATGCCCAATGTTCTAGAATAAACCTTATTGGAGGGGACATAACAAGTGATAAATCAATTTATGAAGAATACATTAAACTATTTTCAAAAAATGTTTGTGGAAAAACTTTTGTGACTCTAGGCAATCACGAATTGTGGAAATTTGAGGGAGAAGCTTTAGAGAACATAGTATCTTACTATAAAAAAATACTATCTCAAAATGATATGTATTTAGTTCAAAATAACTTATTTCTTCAAACTCCAAATGGGATTAAAGAAATTCCGGAAAAACAGTTAATTGACATATCACAAAATGCTTTAAGAGATGCAACTAGAGATGCATCATTAATTATTTTTGGCGGCATAGGATTTGCAGGAAAAAATAGTGAATTTAATGCAAATAACGGCATATATAAGAAAGTCTTAAACAGACAACAAGAAATTGAACTATCGGATAATTTTGATAAATTATATCAAAAAATTGCCAATACACTATCTGATAAAAATGTAATTATACTAACTCATATGCCTATAGAAGACTGGTCAAGCACACAAAATACAGTAAATGGTTTTGTGTATGTTAGTGGACATAATCATAGAAACTACTATTTTGATGATGGACTTCGACGTATATATGCTGATAATCAAATAGGTTACAACCCCAAAGGCGCTTCATTGAAACATTTTACTTTAAAATGTAACTATGATTGGTTTTCAGATTACAAAGATGGAATTTATGAAATATCTAAAAAAGATTATGAATGCTTTTATAGAGGAATATGTGAATCTCTTACATTTAATAGAGAATTCAAAAAAATACATATGCTAAAAAATAATAATACGTATATGTTTTTATTAACCACAGTAAAAGGAACTCTTATGGTATTAAGTGGTGGTCTAATTAAAAAAGCTGGCAATCATTCACTTGAATATTTCTACAACAATTTGGGCAATTATTCCAAATCTATCAAGTTATATTTGTCTAAATATGATAAGTTTCAAAAATCAATATCAGAGGACATTAAAAAGCTCGGAGGCTTCGGAACAATTCACGGTTGTATTGTTGACATTGATACTTCCAATCACTTGTATATAAATCCACTAGATAGACAGATAACTCCTTACTTTGCCTTATCTATGAAAGAAAAGTTTGTTTACAATAATATTCCATCACTTTTATTTTATCAATGTCCACAAATGTACGAAAATTATGTAAAATTTATTGAGTCTGGGAATAGTAATACATTAATAAATTCTAATATTGATACCCCCATTTCATCTCAAGTGATTTTTGTCGAAAATACTGAAATTTATAGAATCTCAAAAATTATAAAAGCATTACAATTTACAACAAAATATAATATTGTACGTATATGGAATGATATGTTGCTAGATAAAGTTTCTGAAGAAAATGGACACGCGTTAATAAACAATATTATTAACCCAACGAACGCACCACTTATTAAAAATTAAACATAAATTATCACATTATTAAAAGGTTTGCAATTTTAGTGCAAACCTTTTTAATAAATTTTAAACAATAAGTTTTAGAACAATAATTTATAAAGTAAAGAGTTTAAAACAATAGGTTTTTGTCGTATTTGGCAAGAAATTCGTTGCGGAAGTCCATAAGACGGTCGTTGCGGATTGCATCTTTGATTTTCTCCATTAGGTGGCAAAGGAAATGTATGTTGTGGATTGAGAGCAGCGTTCCGCCGAGCGCTTCATCCGCATTGATGAGGTGGCGGACGTATGCGCGCGTGAAGTTTTTGCACGTGTAGCAGTCACAAGTTGAGTCGATTGGCGTGAAGTCTTCTTTATACTTTGCGTTGCGAATGACGAGTCTACCTTCGCTTGTTATTGCGCTGCCTGTGCGCGCAATTCTCGTTGGCTGGACGCAATCAAACATATCTATGCCGCGGATAACGCCTTCGATGAGACAGTCGGGACTGCCGTGCCCCATTAGGTAGCGCGGTATGTCTTTTGGTATATGTGGCATCATAACTTCTATGCTATGCCATTTTTGCTGCTTACTTTCGCCGACGCCGTACCCGCCAAGCGCAATTCCGTCTGCGGCATATGGTAGGCATTCCTCCAAACTTTTCAAGCGCAAGTCATCAAACAAATTTCCTTGCACAATTGGGAAAAGCACTTGCTTGTCGTTTTTGTGCGCATCAAAGCAGCGTTTCAACCATAGGTGCGTTATGCGGTCAGACTCTTTGGCTTTTTCATAACTTTCGCCGTATTCGGTGCTTGAGTCAAACGCCATTATGATGTCGGCGCCGAGGTCGTTTTGAATTTGGATAGCCTTTTCGGGAGTTATGAACTTCTTTTCGCCGCTGATGTGCGAACGAAATTCAACACATTCATCATTGCGTTTTTTCATAGTTGTCAGCGCAAAAACTTGATAACCACCACTATCGGTCAAAATCGGCTTGTGCCAATTCATAAAGTCGTGCAAGCCCCCTGCCTTTTTGACGGTTGCCTCACCCGGGCGCAAAAACAAGTGGTATGTGTTTGCGAGAATAATTTGCGCACCACATTCTTCGACTTGTTTGGGCGTCATTGTTTTGACGGTTGCTTGTGTACCGACAGGCATATATACGGGCGTTTCAATTACGCCGTGCGGCGTTGTGAGACGCCCAATGCGCGCGCCTGTTTGTGCGCATTCGTGGACGACTTCATAACTAAAATTTTTGTTTCTTTCTCTCATATGTTTTCCTTTTGAAGTGTTATTTTAATTGTTATTCGATGTATCGTCGACTGCTTGGACTAATTTTTCTAGTTCCTCAAGTTCCTGTTTTTTGTCCTTGTCGATACTGATGCCGAGGTGGTCATAGGCACGCGGAAGTGCGACGCGCCCGCGGTTTGTGCGCGCTATGAACGCAAGTTGCAGCAAGTATGGCTCAAAGACATCTTCGAGGGTTGTTGCTTCTTCCCCAGTTGAGGCGGAGAGCGTGTCAAGTCCGACGGGTCCTCCGTCAAACTTCTCGATGATTGTGCGCAAAATTTTGCGGTCGGTGTAATCAAGTCCAAGTTCGTCGACTTCCATCATATTGAGCGCTTTTTGAGCCATTGGTAGGTCGATTACGCCTTGCCCTACAACTTCGGCAAAGTCGCGGACGCGCTTTAGCAAGCGGTTTGCTAGACGCGGCGTTCCGCGGGAGCGCTTGGCAATTTCAATGCTGGCGTCCTCATCGATATGGATGTTCAAGATATTTGCGCTGCGGCGCAAAATTTCGGCAAGTTCGCGCTCATTGTACATTTCAAGACGCGCCAAAACACCGAATCTATCGCGGAGCGGCCCTGTTATCATACCCGCGCGGGTCGTTGCGCCTATCAGCGTGAACGGCTGAATTTTCAATCGCATACTGCGCGCGCTGGGTCCTTTGCCGACGACAAAGTCGAGGGCAAAATCTTCCATAGCGGGATACAAAATTTCTTCAACGGCGCGGTTCAATCTATGAATTTCGTCGATGAAAAGTACGTCATTTTTACCGAGATTTGTCAAGATTGCGGCAAGGTCGGCGGCGTGCTCAATTGCGGGTCCGCTGGTGATTTTGAGTTGCGTGCCGAGTTCGCTTGCGGTAATGTGTGAAAGCGTGGTTTTACCTAGCCCCGGTGGTCCAAACAACAAAACGTGGTCGAGTGG
>JBNMHN010000071.1:0-6432 GCA_050872805.1 Clostridia bacterium | reverse complement strand
GTAAATTAACTATGTACCTAATTTCATATAGTGCCACCCAACCAAACCTGTAGCCGCGGGTCTATCCCCGTCGAGAACTAATGTATGCAAAAAGAACGGCATAACGCCGTCCTTAAGAGTAAATTCATCGTAGTAACAGTACCTGCAGCAGCGGGCTATCCCGCTACTAGCGTTCAGGTTCAGGTTCAGGTTCAGGCGCAGGGCGTTCCTTGAAACGGCTAGCAAGCGCAGAACAGTCTTCAATCAAAACCGTTGCATCAAAATATTGCGTCTCCACCTCAGCGTAAAGTGCCAAAATTGCTTGTTCATCTGAAATTGGCTTGTTGACATACATTGTTTGTTGAACTACGCGTTCTTGCAAATGTATAGCGCGTTTCTTTACGGCATTAAAAGCATCTTCAAATGTTGTGTCCTCAGTAAATTCAAGGTTTTCCATATGTGGTTGCTTGCAAGCAATCGTATTAACCTCGCGCGCATTATTAATAATGTTCTTGTCAAAATACGCCTTGTTCATAGCAGTAAGATTCGCTTCAGAGTCCTTCTTAATTCTTTGCGAAACGTCAATCAGTGTTTCGATTTGCTCTTTCTTTTCTGCACTTGTCATAATATTCTCCTCCGATCACCAAAGTTTTGGCAATTGATTTAAAGCGATAAGTTATGTAAAAATTGATTAGCAGTCCGTACATTATTATTGTATGAACTTAATTAATCTAACGATATTATACCATATTTTTGCGGTTTTGTCAAACGCTCCAATGGACTGACAAATCGTGCCTGATTTGCACTAGTTTGATAAAAAAAACTATTATCCCAAAGTAAAAAAATACAAATTGATTTTTTTATTATTCTTATAGTAAATAACGCTCCAAATTTGGGAACGTAATTTATTTAAAAATTTAGAATTAATTTTTCAATCGTTAATTCTCAAAGTCGATTTCACATCAAATTCCACTATGGAATTTACTTTGAGAATTAACATTAATTTTACAATGCTATTTTTGCAGATTAAAACCCTTGCTTTTCTTTGCGATTTTTGGTACAATATACTGAGTTTTTAATCGCGCAAAACATTTGCAATTATTCCTTTCATAATGATGCTGCGATTATTTATAACAGTTGTAAAAACAACAAAAAGGGAAACAAATGGTAGATATAATAGAAGTTAAAACAAGAAAACAATTAAAACAATTTGCTGAGTTTGTCAACAAACTATATAAAGGTTGCCCATATTATGTGCCAACGCTTTTTGCCGACGAACTTGATATGTTCACGCCTAGCGAAAACCCCGCATATGAAGAATGTGAAGTCGTGTTATATATGGCTGTGCGCGACGGGAAAATTGTGGGCAGAATAGCAGGCATCATCCAAAATACATACAACCGTATCCGCGACTGCAAGTTGGTCAGGTTCACGCGTTTTGATTCAATCGATGATCAAGAAGTAGCAAACGCGCTTTTTGATGCCGTCACTAACTGGGCAAAGCCGCGCGGAATCAACGGAATTGTGGGCCCACTTGGCTTTAATGACCTCGACCGCGAAGGACTTTTGATTGAAGGCTTTGACCGCATTTGTACGTACGAAACGCAGTATAATTACGATTACTATCCAAAATTGATTGAGAACTACGGCTTTGTCAAAGACGCCGATTGGGTTGAATACCGCATTAAATTCCCAAAACAAATTGACGAACGCTATGAGCGTATCGGCAACAAAATTTTGGAAAAATATGAACTAAAAGTCATACGTGATATGCCGAAAAAAGAATTTATCGGTAAGTACGGCGAAGAGATATTTGACCTTGTTGATGAAGGATATGGCGCACTGTACGGAACAGTCCCATTCAGCAAAAAGACGCGCCAACTCATCTTGAGTCAGTTCGGGTTAGCGCTCAACACTGACCTTATGGCGCTCGTCGTCGACAAAGACGACAAGCCCGTCGCGTTCGCATTGACCTTGCCGTCACTCTCTAAAGCGCTTATCGGCTCAGGCGGACATTTGTATCCGCACACAATCATCAAACTATTGAAAGCAATCAAAAAGCCAAAGGACATAGACTTTGCACTCGTTGCAGTTAAAGATGAATATTTACACAAAGGTTTGAATGGCGTCATTTTCAACGAACTTATGCACCGTTTCTTGAAAATGGGCATAGGCTACTGCGAAACAAACTTGAACCTTGAGGACAACATAGCCGTCCAAAATATGTGGCACAACTATGAGCGCGAACAACACAAGCGCCGCAGAGCATATCACAAATCAATTTGAAAATAAAAAACGCTTCAACTGAATAGCGAAGTGAACCACGAAATGTGGACACTAAAAAAAATAGGAAGAAATTAATGTTTTTCCTATTTTTTTATTCTTTTGTGTTGTAAAACGCTATCAAATCTTCTACAAGTGTTTGATATTCTTTTATATCAGTATTTTGTACTACATTAAATTTTTAATTTACTAAATTAGACTTATGAAGGTTCGCATTATTCATATATTCTTTTTTTTTGTTTAAAGTCATATATTTCACAATGTTTTGCGCAAGTTATTCCTAGTGACTTTTCATTAAAATAAACTTCATCTAGTGCGTGAACTGCGTAAATTTTTTTGTTTGGAAATTGATTTTGAAATTCAATAAAATGGTCATAGCCTAAGTGTGCTGGAGATGACTTCATAGAACAGCACTCCAGAAAGCCATAATCAAATGATGAAATAAAATTATCAATTCCTTTTTGATAATTTAAATCTCCTGAAAATCCCACCTTAACTTTACCATCATCAAATATGTAGGCTATATCTTGTATCTTTCCGTGAGAAAATTCAAAAACTGAAATTTCATAATTTTCGACTTTTAGTCTTTGATTAAAATCATCAATTTCTACAATATTAAAGTAGTTTTCCAAATCTTCGTTAGCCTTATCAATAATACATACATATAATAAGTGCTTTAAATATTCTTTAAGCCCTTTAGGGCCATAAATGGTTACGAAATTAGAACAATCTAAATTATGATAATTAATGTATTGACAGAAAAAGTTTGTAAGCCCGCCAGTATGGTCAGAATGGAGATGAGTTATAAAAATGTGTTTTATATCGCATATGTTAATATTGCAAGCAGGATAATTTTTGGGTGTAGCACTACCACAATCAACTAAGATATTTCCATTTATGCAGTAAGAACTAGTAGGCCTTTCTGACCAACTTGTACTACAGCCAATTACAGTTACTTTCATTTGTTTTCTCCTATAATAGGTTTTTATTATATCAAAATTGTCGTTTTTTGTCAATGAATTACGTAAGCGTAATACAGGCTTATTCAACTTTACGATTTCTAGTTATCACTAAAATAAGTAAATTATACTCATAAATAAACAGTGAAATATTTTCATTTTATCTATAGAATGTTTACCCTCTACTATTAAAAAAATACCTTCTATGAAATTATATCATAGAAGGTATTTTGGGCGAAAGGCTTCCTAAGGTGCCTTTTTTTAGTTTTTCAAATTTTGAGAGTTCACTTTATAGTTAAAATATTTTTCATAATAATTAATGAATTATTTAATCATATCTTTCAAAAGTGCGCGTTCCTTTTCAACAGATTCTCTATTGTCAAGTTCGTATTCAAGTTCGGCAGATATTTTTTCAATCTTGCGGAGCAATTTTTCGCTTTCAACGCCGTCTTGGCACGCTTCGCGTTTCGCAAGTAGGTCGTTTTGAGCCTTTGTCAAAATTGTGATTGTCTCATTGAGGCGTTTGAGTTCCGCTTCAACTTCAGCAAGTCTAACTTCAGCTTTAGCGCCAGATTTTGTAGCAACTTTGCCGCTTCTGTCGTATGAATTTGTAACCTTGACTGATTTTTTGCTGCGTCTCTTCTTTGCGACTTGCTTAATGATTGTACCAATGATAGCAACCAAAAGGGCAACGCAAATCAAAATTCCAGCCACGTCGATAAGTTCTAGTTGAGGACGTGTTTTTGTTTTATTGTCGTCGTTTGAGGATTTTTTACCGTTTGAAAGGTCAACCTTGCTTGCAACTGCGCTGTCAAGGTTTGCAACGCTTTCGTTGTATTCGTCCTCAGTATAGTCGGCAACAGTGATGTTGCTGACTGCAACCGTGCCGCGTGTGAGCGCGTCCGTCGCGCCAAGGCTGATTGCGATTGTGCTTGTTGTTTCGCTGTCCGAAGTTTTCACATAGAAAGTGTATGTGATATAATCTTCAGTCTTTGTGATAGCATTTGATTTTGCATTGAGTCCAGCAAGTTCTACAAACACGCCATAAGGAATAGCATTTTTGTCGTCGTCAAGTTGTTTGTTTTCTTCATCTTGGTTGATTCCCAAAACTTTGAGTGTAACATTAACTGTGTAGAATGAACTTGCGCTGAAAGTGTATGATTTGTTTGAAGTGAATGTGTAGTATGTGTCGTTAGGACTGCTGATAACCAAACGATTGTCGGACTTTGCGTCGTCGTAAGTTAGGTCAAGCCCCAAACTGTTGTTACTTGCGCTGATGATACCTGCAACAATCGAGTTATCTTCAGTCGCGTTGTTTTTGCCCGTGTATCTATATGGGTTTGCAACGCCATTGACTGTGTCACCCGTGATGAGGAAGTTTTCATCTGCAAGGTCACAAACAATGCTTGTTGATGTCTTTTCAATTGCGTAAACATCATCTTCAACGCTTGTTGAAGTGAAGTTATCAAAGAATGCGTGCCCAGTTTGTGCGTTGTCCTTTGAGCCGAGTGAAAGGGCAAATGAAACATTGTTTGCACTAGACCCGTTCTTCACATAAATTGAATATTGAGTCCATTCAGTGCCAGTGATAGTAAGTTTGCCGATTGTTGTCGAGTCATTGAGAACTGCAACCTCAGCCGATTTTGTCAATTGAGAAACTTTTGCATAGAAAGTAATTTTATATGTTCCGTCACTTGGAACAGAGTAGTCGCTGCTCTTGAATGTTTGGTCGCCCAAAATTGGGTTGTAAATCATCAAGATGTTGTTTGAAACTTTGCTGACGTCAAGATTGTTGTAATCGCTTTTGATAACGCCAGGGTTTTGAATGCCGCCATAGTTTGCTTTGTAAGTGTCAAAATATTCCGATTTTGTGTTGATAATTCCGCTGTACTTAGCGTCAATGCCTGATTCGCTAGACAAAGTCCAGTCGCTTGGCGCGAACACGCCGTCAATCTTTTCGCCGTCAGTTGTCAAGTTAAACGCGCCGTTTGCAATGTCAAGTGAATCAAGGCTTGCAAGGGAAAGCGTCTTTAAATATGTGCCAGATGCTGCGTTAGCGTATTGGCTAACCGTCAAACGCGTCGTTCTAATTTCGTCAAAGAAAGCATAACCGCGCGTCTCGCTGCCGCTTGTGCCGAGGCTGAGTTCTAGTTGAAGGTCAACCGATTTGAAAGGATTACCCTTAACATAGAAAGTGTATTGAGCCCAGTCATTTGTGAACTTGTTTGTATAAGAACTTGTATTCACGCTTGTAAATTCGGAAGAATAAGTAGCCGTTTCGCCGTCCTCAACAACTTCAACAAGTTTGATTGAAGCGCCGTTGTCGGAGAGTTTGCCAGTCTTTACCCAAACTGAAACTGCAAGCATTTCAAATCTGTCTACAGTAAATTTGCTTGATTTATAGGTTGCAGCCGCTTCCGCGATGTTGTTGATAAACAACCCTTTTTGGTTTACAACGCTGACGTTGCTGCCGTTTACGGCATTTACCATATTAGTTGACGGAGCAGTGTCAATCTTTGTTTCGTCTTGATTGAATCCGTTTGCCGAAAGGGAAGTAACGCCCGAAACGCTGTTGCTGCTAGTCGTCGTACGTGTCCAGCCCTCTAAGCCGTTTTCAAAACTGCCGTTTGCGATTTTGTTGAGATTGTCTTGCTTTAAGTCAATTTCCTTTGAAGTAACAGCACTTTTGCTGACTGATTCATACGCTGTTTCAGTAAACTTGTCCGCCTTAACAGTGTCAAAGAATACCGCTCCACTTGTGTTTTGCGCTTGGCTGCTTGTGCCGAGCCACAACTCAAGGTTAGCATTCACGCTACTGAGCCCAGTTTTTACGAAAATTGTGTAAGTGTTCCAAACATTAGATTGAACATTGACAAACGAGTTTAGCGGAGAATTTTCGATTCCGTCGCCCGTCAAATAAGCCGAGAACCCGTTGTTGTCGTTAGCTTTTGTCAAAACTGAGAAGCTGATTGCGTAGTAACTTTGTGCGTCGAGCGCAATCGTCGAAGACTTGTAGCCGTAGGAAGTTGAATCGTCCTCGGCATTAATCATCAAAACATAGTCGTCTTTGGCATCAACCTTAGTTTCAGGGTTGATACTAAGCCCCAAATCTTCCTTGTTTTTCTCAAAGTTGTTTGTCGACGTGTCGATGACGCCCGCCCTGACAAGTTTCTTTGCCGAATCCGTGCCAACAGCCGTCCAACTAGACGGG
>JBNMHN010000070.1:0-6554 GCA_050872805.1 Clostridia bacterium | reverse complement strand
GTGTACGACGCCCGAACCTTCGTCCGCTACGACTTCATCCCACGCGATGACTTTGTGTTCGACACCCTGTTGACATTTTAGTTCTGGGAAGAATGTTTCATAATGTAGCCCCAAAAGTTTATCACCTTTGAATTTGTCGATTACTTTGCGGTCTTTTGGCATATGAGGTAGTGCATTTTTTGCCAAAACGATTGGGCGCTCGCCCCCTTCATATTCGACTTTGACGTACTCTAGGTCTGGGTTTACTGCAAGTGCGACGTTGCTAGTAAGCGTCCACGGTGTAGTTGTCCAAACTAGGATATCAAAATCTTCTTCGACAACTTTTGCTTTGGCAAAAATTGTTTCGTGTTCTACTTCTTTATAAGAACCTGTCATTTCGTGCTCGGAGAGTGATGTTCCGCAACGCGGACACCACGGCATTGGGCGGTCGGATTGCGCAATCCAGCCGCGGTCGTGGCAAACTTTCAAAAAGTGCCAGATGCCCTCGATGTTTTCGTCCGTTTTTGTGTAGTATGAGTTATCCCAGTCCATCCATTGCCCAAGGCGTTTACTTTGCTCGGTGATAATTTTTGAGAACTTATCAACACGTGCGACACACGCGCTTGTGAACTTGTCCATACCAAATTTTTCAATGTCGCGCTTGTTTTTGAAACCGAGTTCTTTTTCGACTTCGACTTCGACCCACAGCCCTTGCCCGTCAAACCCGTTGCGGTAGTGGCAGGAGTAGCCGCGCATACTCTTATACTTTATATACGCGTCTTTGAGTGTTCTACCCCAGCAGTGGTGCAAACGCATACTATTGTTGGCGGTGATTGGACCATCCAAGCAACGATACGCGACGCGCCCTGCGTTTTTCTTTTGTAATTTTTTAAAGCAATCATTGTCTTGCCAAAATTTGAGCATCTCAAGTTCTTGCTCAACAAATTTATTTTCGTCCATATTTTCCTCTATTTATCAAGCAAGACTGCTTTTATTCTACGAACATTTGCAGAACTGCTTTCTTCCTTTTTGATTTTGAATTTTACAAGTTCCCTTGTGTTGTTTACGTGCGGCCCGCTACAAATTTCTTTGCTGTAGTTGCCGATTGTATAGACGGATACTTTGTCTCCGTATTTGTTATCAAACAACCCGATTGCGCCGCTGTGCTTTGCCTCGTCGGGCGTCATTTCCTCGCGGATGACGTCGACGCCTTCAGCGATAATTGAATTGACATAATCTTCAATTTCCTGCAATTCCTCAGGTGTGAGTTTACGCGGGAAGTTGAAGTCGAAACGCAATCTTTCAGGCGTGATGTTGCTGCCCATTTGGTGGACGTCGCTGCCCAAAAACTTTTTGAGTGCGGCGTGCAACAAGTGCGTTGCCGTGTGAAGTTTGATTGTTTCGGGGTCGTGGTCGGCAAGCCCAGACTTAAAGACGGCTTGATTTGCGCCGCGCGACTCCTCTTTGTGGTGTTCTAGTAACTCTTCAAACGCTTTGTCGTCGACCTTTATGTTGTGCTCCTCAGCAAGTTCCTGCGTGATTTCAAGCGGGAAGCCGAATGTGTCGTACAACTTAAAGACAAGTTCGGTCTTTAGGTATCCATTTTCAATATTGTTTTCATCTTCAATATATTCATTGAAAACCTTTAGTCCTTGTGAAAGCATTTTGCTGAATTTGTCTTGCTCTGCTTTGAACTTTGCCAAAATCTCGTCCTTTGTAAAGTTCCACTCAGGCGCAAGCCCTGTGCTTTCCATATTGTCGATTGTTTTGCTTGCGATTGTTTCAAACATATCGTCGCCTGCCTCGATTGTTCTCAAGTGGCGCAAGGCTCTACGCATAAGGCGGCGCAAAATGTAGCCCGCTTTGACGTTTGACGGCTCGACTTTCGCATTCAATATAATGACGCTTGTTCTAATGTGTTCGCAAATAATGCGCAAACTGCGCTCGTTAGGGTTCTTTGAATTTTCGCGAAGATAGTTCATAATGTCGACAAAAATTTCAGTATCATAGACGGTGTCAAGTCCGTTGAGGGTCAAGAGCATTCTTTCAAGCCCTGAGCCTGTGTCGACGGAGTTAAACTTCAACTTGCTATACGTTTTGTCAAGGTTTTTATAGTATTGCATAAACACGCCCGCGTTCCAAATCTCAAGATACCTTTTCTTTGTGTCGAAAAAGCCTGATTTTTCGTAACTTTCGCCGTGTTCGTCGCCTGTGTCATAAAAGACTTCGGTGCAAGGACCGCAAGGACCTTCCCCGTCGCCCATACTCCAAAAGTTGTCCTCAAATGGTAGTTTTATAATGTGCGATGGGTCAATGCCGACTTTTTCCCAAATGCCCGCGCTTTCTTCGTCCGCTGGGAGTCCTAGCGCTTCATCCCCGCTAAAGACTGTTGCATAAAGTTTTTCCTTTGGGATTTTGAAGCCCTCGGTCAACAACTTGAACGCATAACTAATTGCGCCCTCTTTGAAGTAGTCACCGATTGACCAACTGCCAAGCATATTGAAACTTGTCAAGTGGTGTCGGTCACCGACTGACTCGATGTCGTTTGTGCGGATGCAGGTTTGCACGTTGCACATACGTTTGCTGACTGGTTGTTCCTCGCCCGTAAAGCACTTTTTGATTGGCGCCATACCCGCATTGATAAATAGTAGCGTTGGGTCATTTTCAGGCACGATACTTGAGTTTTTTATTCGTGTGTGTCCGTTTTCAGTAAAAAAGTTGATAAACGTATCCAAAATTTGTTTTGCAGTGTATTTCATTTTTCTTTTCTCTCCTAATACTCTATACTTTGGCGCAAAGCGCATAGTGGCAAACTTTTTTGTTTGCGTGGCACAAAGCACAAATCGAATCGCAACTCGCAAATCAAAAATAATTAGTGTTATACTTTGTGAAAAATTGCGACTTATAATGCGGCTTTGATTGCACCAAAATAAATACAATGCACCCGCGATTTGGCGCACGGGTGTAACTTGTCAATATTTTACAACATTACGACGTTTTTGTCAAATACTCTAGCACACTTTGTGAAAAGTTGTTGATTATCAAAAAATTAAAAGAATACCTTTCAAAGGTATTCCATTGTTTAGCACTCAATTAAATCATAATACTGGAGTTGATTTGCGGGGTTGCGATTGTATACGTGATTGCAGCATTTGCAAATGTTGTAATTGTGGTGTTGCGTCCGCTGTATGTGGCATTTGTCAGTGACTCAAATGTTATGTTCCCCAAATACCCGAATACAAAGCACACTTTGTAAGGCGTTACAGTGTAGTCGTCCACCGCCGTCAATATAACTGTTTCGGTTTTCTTTGTTGGCAAGATTTGCATTTTCAGGGTTTCCCCGCTATAGATATAAATCATATACCGCTGACTGTCAAAATTGCTACACGTAAGCGTGAGTGTTATTATCGCAGTCCATTTTGCATATAGGTTAATAGTTTCGTATGTTTTATCAGCACTAAGTTCTGTGACTCTCGCACTTTCGTTTGTGCAAGACTGGTCGTTCAAATACCAACCGTCAAATTTGTACCCTTCTCGCGTCGGAGTGTCAAGCGACGTTTTTGTTCCATTTATATGTTTTGTGGCATAACCGCTTGTAAGCGCGCCGTTAAATTCCGCAGAATTTTGGTCATAGTAATTGATTTTAATTGCAGTCTCCGTGCTACCAGTCTCCCCCCACCCGACATACAAAGGGTATGCATAACAATATATACTACCAAAACCATCACTGTCCGTAGCAAACATTTCACATTTATCAAATTTACTTGGAATAATTGTCGCTGTCCCAGTAACTGTGTAAGCGGCTTTATTAGTATTTAGTGCAGACAACGACTCAATCTTGCTACCATCCGTCAATAAGCCATTTATTTCACTCAAATCAATATTGCAATCACGATTCAGGCTTTCCGTCAAAGTATTTCTATCTATGCAATAAAACCACGCATACTGATACTTAGTTCTAACTCTCTCCTCAACGCTAGTAGTGAGCCAACTCGATTTCGAAATCAAATCCGCCTCCATAGTAGTATAACTCACCCACTCACTCAGAAAACTACTAACTTCCTTATCAAACACTATAGCAACATAATACGCATTCCAACTTGCCGCCACAGCATTCTTCATTCCCCTTTTCTCTGTTATTTGTAATAACGTCAATGCAGAAAAGCACAACAATAGTGTGGTTGCAAAAATGAATATCAGGTTTTGCACTTTATGACTTTTGTGTTGGATATTTTGTGATTTAAAATAGTTTATTTTTTGTTTGATTAGCATAATTTTTCCTCACTATATCTTGCAAAATTATAACACTATTTGCGACAATTGTCAAATGATATGGTATAGTATGCGATAAAATATAGCAAAAAATACAATATTGACAATAAGATTGTGCATAGTTTGCACCTTTTATAATTTAAAATTATTCAAGGAGGCACATATGGATAAATATGACATTATACAGCGGATTGGCTATGCTAGGAACAAGGCAAATTTGTCCGCGCGCGCACTGTCTCAACGAATTGGTATGAATGACGGCTATATCAATAGGTTGGAAAGCAAAAAGAATTTTTTGCCGAGTTTGGAAGTATTGCTCCGAATCATTGAAGTATGCGAATTGACGGAAGAAGAATTTTTTTATCACGACATTTCAAGTTACAAACAAGATATGGAATTAATAAAAGATTTCAAGAATATTACGCAAAAAGAAAAAGATGCTATTTTGGTGTTGCTGAGAAAATAGCGTCTTTTTTTAGTTGCAATTAGTCTAAAATTTGGGGTGCAATCATATTTAATAGATAAGGAGAAATCTATGTCTATGTCTAAAAAAATACGATTGACGATTTGGAGCGCGGTGGCACTGGTTGTGATTGCGCTCATTTGCGTGTTTGCATTTTCGCCGTGCAAGGCAAACTCGGTTGTTTTGCGCGCTAGCAAAGAGGCAAACAACTACACGATTAATGCGATTTATAATGATGACACGAAAAGTTTGTTTGCGACGCAGAGCGTGGACTACAAAAACACGAGTGCGGACACATTGAACAGTGTTAGTTTTCACTTGTACCCGAACGCTTTTCGCGACGGCGCGCAATTTAAGCCTGTGGGCGCGCTGACAAGCGAGGATGCGTACCCGAATGGCGAAAGTTTTGGCGGCATAACGGTCAAAAACGTCAAGGTCAACAACAAGGAGACGACTTTTGAGATTGGCGGCAAGGACAAGGACATTTTGATTGTGCCGATTGCAACACAGTTGTTCCCTAACTCGCGCGCGACTATTTCGTTTGAATTTGATGTCAATTTGCCAAACATTCGCCACAGGTTTGGCTACACTGACAAGGCGGTCAATCTTGGCAACTTCTACCCGATTGCGTGCGTTTACGAAAACGGCGCGTTTGACACGAGTCCGTATAGTTATAATGGCGATCCTTTTTACTCGGATGTTTCAAACTACAAGGTAACTCTCACGTGCGCGGACGACTTTGTTGTAGCGAGCACGGGCGAGGCGAAGTCGAGTGCGACAAAGGACGGCAAGGTGGAACACGTGTTCACTGCCCTTGCGGTGCGCGATTTTGCGATGGTTTTGTCCCGCGAGTTCAAAGTTTTGACGGGCAAAGCTGGCAAGACGACTGTTAATTATTACTCATACAAGGATGAGAACGCGGAAAAATCGCTTGAGACGTCGATAAAATCTGTCAATACCTTTAATAAGCTATTCGGTGAGTATCCGTACAAGACGCTTGCGGTGGTTGAGACGGGTTTTGTGCACGGCGGAATGGAATTCCCTAACATTGTGTATATTTCCGACGACTTATCAAGTTATGAGGAGTACACGAATGTGATTGTTCACGAAATTGCGCATCAGTGGTGGTACGGCGTGGTTGGTGACAATCAAAACGTTGACGGCTGGATAGATGAGGGGCTGGCGGAATATTCTTGCATTCTTTTCTATGAAAACAATCCTGATTACGAGCAGTCGCGCGACAAGATTATTTCGAGCGACCTCAAGTCGTATGTTTTATTTGTTGAGGTTTACGGCGATTTGTTTGAAAACTTTGACACGTCGATGACGCGCGCGCTGACGGACTACAAGACTGAGCCTGAGTATACATATATGGCGTATGTAAAGTCGGTGCTGATGCTTGACAACATTCGCAATGTGGTTGGCGACAATAAGTTTATGGCGGCGCTCAAAGATTTTTATCGCGACAATGCTATGAAGTTTGCGACGCGCGACACTTTCATTCTTGCGTTTGAAAACGCGAGCAAGATGCCTTTGCGCGCGTTGATTGATTCTTGGCTTGACGGCAAAATAATTATTACTTCAGATACTGTGGCATAGGCTGTTCATTTGCCGAAAAAGTTGTTGATGATTTCCACGAGTTTTGATTTGTAGCGAACATTATTGCTGCCGTCGTCCGCCCCACCCACAAAACACATTGGCGGGTAGACGACGCACCACCAATTGTTGCCTTCCCCTGTGCCGAGATTTAATATAAGCGCGTCGTAAAACCCGCTTTCAAGCACTAGGTCGTCGTACTGGCGCGTTGGAAACTTTTCTTTGCACACGCGCGCTGATGATG
>JBNMHN010000069.1:0-6682 GCA_050872805.1 Clostridia bacterium | reverse complement strand
TCATCAAGTCGTTAAGTTCGTCAACCATAATGACGATTTTGTACATCTTTTCTTCCGTTCCGTTCAAAACTTCAGGCATTTCATTATATTCATCAATGCTGCGGACATAGAATTTACCAAATATGCGGTTGCGTCTTTCCATTTCCTCGCAAGCCCAGTTCAGCGCATTAACCGCTTGTGCGGGCTCAGTTACTATCTTAGGCAGTAGCAAGTGTGGCATATTTTCGTAGATTGCAAACTCTACAAATTTAGGGTCAATTAGAATAATTCGCACATCGGCAGGTGACGCTTTATAAAGCAGTGAAATAATGATTGCGTTCATACAAACAGATTTACCACTACCCGTCGAACCTGCTACAAGCGTATGCACAAGTTTGCCAACGTCACCCATAATTGATTTATTTGTAATGTCTTTTCCGAGCGCAAAAGTTAGCGGCGACTTCTCGCTCTTAAATTCCTTGCAATCAATCAAGTCGCGCAAGCCGATTGTGTCTACCTTATCATTTGGCACTTCAATACCGAATGCGTTTTTACCGGGGATAGGCGCTTCAATTCTTATCGCCTTTCGACTTTCAAGAACCATTGAAATATCGTTTGAATACTGCAAAACCTTGTTTACAGGAACGCCTTTTGGCATTTCAAACTCATATCGCGTAATAGCGGGACCGCGCGTAACGCCGATACATTTTGCGGAAATTTTAAACTCCTCAAGTTTTTCCTCTATTGTATGTGCTTTTTCTTCAAATGCATTGTCTGCAAGATTTGGAATTGTGCTTTGCGTCGTCAACAACTCAAGTGGCGGATAAACATATTTCATAGGCTTCTTTGGCTTTGGTTTCTCAACTTTTGGCTCTTTGGCAGGCAAGTTGCTTGGCGGCACTGTGCTTGCTGCCATATTTGAACCAATGCCAGCATTGGTTGCTGCAGGTGTAGTTGCATTTTCGCTTGTTTTAGGAGAAGTAGCCGAACTTTCGCGCTGCAAGAATTTATCCAAATCGACAATTCCATTATCCTCTTTTTTGTCAAGTCCTAGTTTTGAAACAGCATCCGTTTTGGGCGCGCCAAAAATATCATCTATATCGTCATCAATCGTTTCGCTGACTTCAATATTCGATATGTCTTTCGCGTCAACATTCAAGTTTGGTGTAAATTCGTTTACATTTTTCTCTTGCAAAATGGTGCGCGGTTTGCCCATAATTGCGCTATCAGTCGTGTCGGTGTGGAATATTTTTTGCGGCTTCAAAGGCGCTATAACGTCATCTTCAATAGGCGTTTGTTTGGTCGCATTAGACAATTCGTCAGCATTGATAATCCCCGAATAAATTGACGCATCGATTTTTATCGGTTGCACGCGTTCTTGATTTTTAATATTTATTCTTCGCGGCTGAGTCGGGGTCAACAAATCATCCAACCTATCATTGCGTTCTTTTTCCATTTGCGCATTTAGCGTGAGCGGCATCGAAATGAATGTTGGCATTGACTTGTTCTTTTCCATTGTGACATTAGGAACTTTCATAGTTTGCGCCTTTCCTGCCCCCTTTGCCTTTTCTACTTTTTCTTCTTTCGCCGCTAAAATTGCTTTGTTTGATATTTTGATATGCTTATTGTGAAATTGTTTATCAACTGCAATGCACAAAAACACAATGATTAAAATAATGAACAAGCAAATTACTGCTTCAAGCGGCAAAATAAGTCTAAAGGGATACAAAATCAATGAAAACACGACGCCAGCTGGGGTCACATTTGCAAACGGATATTCCAGACAATCTTTGAACGACATTGCGTAAGAACTGTTTGTCATAGACACGTGCGTAATGAACAGCATTGACAGCGCAATGACGGACAAACATACGATAAAACTTTTTGACAAATTATTCTTTACCCCGAGAATTTTAGAAACACTTAGAGAGATTAAAGAAAGCAATATGATATATGAGGTAGCACCAAACAGCCCTAGAATTATGTGGTTGACCAACTCTAGAATTGAAAACATCATACAAATCAATAATAGCACTGAAGCAAATAAAACAATTAAGGGCGCAGTATTTTCTTTGGACAGGATTTTACGATTCATATTATCTCCTTTAAATAAAGCAATTGATTATACCATATTTTGCTTTATAAAACAAGGATTAATACCCCTAATCAAACTGAAATTTGTATTTTTTTTAAGATTTTTTGTATAAATTTGAATTTTCTCAAACTTTTAAATTTAAGCAATTCGTAACAGTGGTAATATTGAAATCATTTTGCTTGCAGTATTCAATTATTCGCGGCAGCGCTTGCATTGTGTTTTCGGTTGGATGCATCAAAATCAAGTCGCCGTTTTTCAAGTTTTTTGTCGCCCTTTTCACTATCAAATCAGTATTATGGTCTCGCCAGTCGATTGTGTCTTTTGACCACATTATCGTTTTATATTTTAACGCATCTGCGACCTTCAATGTTGTTTTGTTAAAGTCTCCGCTAGGTGGCGCAAACAGGTTCATAACCTTTCCAGTGTGCGCCAAAACAATTTCGTGGCACTTGTTTATCTCGTTGTAATTTTGTTCGTAAGTAAGTTTTGAATGCGCTTTGTGATTGTAGCCGTGATTGCCGATTTCGTGCCCGTCCGCCACGATTTTTTGCAACAATTCAGTCTCCTTGTTTGCCCAAGAACCACCGACAAAGAAAGTTGTTTTGATATCATTATCTTTCAAAGTTTTTAGCATCGGCTCAATGTATTCATTTCCCCAATAAACATTAATCATTAGCGAAATATTGTTTTGACTCGCATCGCCACAATAGTACGGCTCAATTTCTTGTGGATTGAAAACGCTCTTAATGCCACCATCATATGTAATGCAAAAAAGTGTTAGTAACATTCCAAAAATACATAAATTCGAGAACAATCTATATTTCATAGTATCCATATCTCCGCTATCTATGTATATGCAAAAAAGATAGACGACTTGCCTATCTTTTTCAAATTACAATTTTTGCATTAATTTTAAATCAATTCTGCCACGATTGTCTACTTTTAAAACTTCAACTTTAACAATGTCACCGACTTTAACAACATCTTCAACCTTTTCGACGCGTTTGTCCGAAAGTTTTGAAATGTGAATGAGTCCGTCTTTTGTCGGTGTCAATGAAACAAAAGCGCCAAAATCACTAATTTTGACAACTGTCCCGTCAAGTATCATTCCAGCGTCAATGTCAAGCACAATGTTTTGAATCATACGTTTTGCTTTTTCAATCATATCACCGTCACAACTAGCGATTGTGACAAAGCCGTTGTCCTCGATGTCGATTTTGACATTTGTAGCATCAATAATTTTATTGATGTTTTTGCCACCCGTGCCAATGACTTCACGAATCTTGTCAGGGTCAATGTTAAATGAAACAATTTTTGGTGCGTATTTTGAAAGTGTTTTGCGCGGCTCAGAAATTACTTCTAGCATCTTATTCATAATAAACAAGCGCCCAATCCTTGCCCTTTCAAGCGCATTTTTCAAAATGTTTTCGTCAATGCCCTTGATTTTGATGTCCATTTGAATCGCTGTAATACCTCTTTCAGTGCCTGCAACCTTAAAGTCCATATCGCCATAAAAATCTTCTTCGCCTTGAATATCGGTCAAGATAAATGTTTCGCCACCTTCTTTGATAAGCCCCATAGCAATTCCCGCAACTGGCGAAGAAATAGGAACTCCTGCATCCATTAGCGCTAGCGTAGAACCACACACACTTGCTTGAGAAGTAGAACCATTTGAACTGAGGACTTCCGACACCGTGCGAATAGCATACGGAAATTCTTCTTCCGTTGGCAAAACAGGCTCAAGTGCGCGTTCAGCAAGTGCCCCGTGCCCGATTTCACGACGCCCGGGGCTGCGAAGCATCTTTGCTTCGCCTGTGCTGTATGGTGGCATATTGTAGTGGTGCATATAGCGTTTTTCTTCTTCAACGTCTTCAAGTCCTTCAATGTGCTGCATTTCGCTGAGCATACCAAGTGTGCAAGTGGTCAAAACCTGAGTTTGCCCGCGTGTGAAAACGCCCGAACCGTGAACGCGCGGCAGTATTCCCGCCTCACACCAAATAGGTCTAATTTCGTCAAGTTTTCTTCCGTCCAAACGAATGCCTTTTTTGACAATGTTTTCGCGGACTTTTTGCTTTGTTATTAAATAAACTTTTTGCTCAATCAAAGCGGATATATTTTCATTGTCGGGATATAATGCTGAAAAATGCTCTAATACTTGTTCTTTCATTTCTTTGTTGCGACGTTGTCTTTCTTCACGAATAAAAGTATCAAGCACGTTTTCAAGCAATGGCTTTACATAATTTTCAATTTCGTTTTCTAGTTTTACCACGCTTTCATCTTCCGCAATGACTGACTTCTTCTCTTTAGAAAATTGCTTCATAATTTCAAGTTGGAATTCAACTTGCTTTTTGATTTCGTCGTGCGCAAACATTATTGCTTTGAGCATTGTTTCTTCGTCTACAAACTTTGCGCCCGCTTCAACCATTAAAACGGCGTCGTGCGTACCCGCAACAGTCAAGTTTAATCTACTATCTTCACGCTCTTTTTGTGTTGGATTGATAATAAACTTTCCGTCCACAAGTCCAACATTGACCGCGCCCGTTGGGCCTTCAAAAGGTGCTGAAGATATGCTGAGCGCGATGCTTGACCCAAGCATTGCCAGTGGCTCAGGATATACATCAGGGTCAATAGATAATGGTGTTGCGACGATTGAAATATCATTGTGAAAACCTTTTGGGAAAAGTGGCCTCAACGGTCTATCAATTAGTCTAGATACCAAAATAGCCTTGTCCGTTGGTTTCCCCTCACGCTTTTTATATCCCCCGGGGATTTTACCAACTGCATACAGTTTTTCTTCATAATCAACCGACAAAGGTAAAAAGTCGACGCCGTCGCGCGGTTTTTCCGCAACAGTGGCATTTACCATAACAATTGTGTCGCCACATTTTACAAGACAGGAGCCGTCCGCCTGCATTGCATATTTGCCGACATTGACCTCAACTTTCTTTCCGCCGATAGTAGTTTCAAATATTCTTTCTTCCATACTCACTCCCATATAATACACTATATATGGTGTATTATATTAATAGAATACACCATATATAGTATTTACAACTTTTTCTATATATATTACATTTTTGTTTGCCCTGCAATACAAACAAGCATAGTTTTAAAACAAAAAGCCCAAAACCACAGCATTCGCATAAGTTTTAGGCTTTGACCATTATCTAAGTCCCAATTCTTGTGAAAGAGTTCTGAATTTTTCAATATCAGTCTTCTTAAGATATGCCAAAAGACCCTTTCTTTGACCGACGAGCTTCAACAAGCCACGACGTGTGTGGTTATCTTTTGGGTGAACTTTCAAATGTTCATTCAAATGATTAATTCTTTCAGTAAGCAAAGCGATTTGAACTTCTGTTGAACCAGTGTCTTTTTCGTCTCTACCAAACTTTTGAATAATTTCTTTCTTATCCATTTTCTCCTCCTATTAAATACGCCCAAAGCAAAGAATAGCGTCGGAGATTCGACTAACTTTGCAAAAGGTACTTAGATATTACCACAAAAACAAAACTTTGTCAAGCATTTACTTACAAATAATTGTCGGGCAAATCATTGTAAAACAATATTACCGATTGATTTGGTGCGATTTTCTTCAAAAGCACTTTCGCATTTTCAAGTGTATCAGTTTGATATATGTTAGAAGATTCAAAACTTTTGTTCTCAAGCCCCTGCTTTAGATATTCGGCATTTGAAAGGTTGACTATGATAACTTTATCCGCAACTTCCGCAATTTGTTCCCCAAAATCAATGTTTGCCTGTTTTTCTTTTGCACCGAGTTCGACAAGCCCAGGGGTAACAACAACTTTTTCCCCGTCAAACATTTGCAAAACTTGCAACGCGCGTTTAGCGCCGTCTATGCTTCCGTTGTATGAATCATCCAAAATCGTAGAACCATTTTGTAGATTAATCAACTGTAAGCGGTGCTCCACAGGCTGTAATTTTGAAATACCGTTGCGAATTTCATCAATTGTCATACCAAGTTTGTTAGCCAGCGCCGAGGCACAAAGGATGTTTTCAATATTGTGTTCGCCAAGTAGCATTGTTGTGCATTCAATTTTTTCATCGCCAATGTGCAAAGCAAAATGCGTTCCGTTTTTGTTTGCCATTATTGAGTCAGCGTAGACATCAAAATTTTTATCAAAACCGCAAATAATTTTTGAAACATTGTTTGTTTTGTTATACAATTTTTGGCAAATGTCGTTTTGCCCGTTAAAAACAATTACTCCGTTTTCAGGCAAACTTTCTACCAATTCATACTTTGTTTGTATGATTTTCTCAAGATTGCCAAATGACTGCAAATGCTGTTCGCCAACGCTTGTTAGTATTCCGTATTGAGGCTGCACTAATTCACAAAGTTCTTTTATGTCTCCCTCGTATCGTGCACCCATTTCAGCAATCAATACTTGATGTGAGAAATCTAGATATTGAATGATTGCCTTTGTTATGCCCATAGGCGTGTTGTAACTGAGTGGGCTTGCGCATACTGAATATTTTTCCGATAGAATTGTACTCAAAATAAATTTTGTGCTGGTTTTACCAAAACTACCTGTAATACCAATTTTTATTAGTTCAGGATACTTTTTTAACTTGCGTTTTGCTTGCATTATA
>JBNMHN010000068.1:0-6889 GCA_050872805.1 Clostridia bacterium | reverse complement strand
GTTGAGGGCACCGCTAGCTCCCCGTCTAGCACAGCAAATGAATTATAGCACATATTTTTCTTTTTTGCAAGCAATTGCCAAAACTTTTACAAATTTACTTGCTAATAATTATGGGCGATTGTACATTTTTTTTGCTTATAGTATTGCATTTTTTTTGAAAATGTGGTAAACTATTGTAAATTGAAGGAGATGAGTATGACAACTGAAGAAATGAAAGCCAATACAAATAATGTGCAAAACAGCAAAAACGCACAAAATTCCCAAAGTGCCATGATGAATCCAAACAATAGCGCAACAAAATTCCAAGATGTTGCAAATAGTGATTTTGATGTGCGCAGAAAGAAAGAAATCAGCATTATGAAAGAGATTGTTTACGGAAAAACTCCTATAAACATATTGAAAACGACAAGTGAGCGCAACGACGCAACTGACATCACTTTCACAACACTTGATGGGAAAGTGGATACATCTAAAGCTGTCGAAAAACAAAGAATGACCGCTGAATCGTTTATCAAAACAGTTATGACAATTCGTAACCTCTCAGGGCAAAATGTAATGATTCCTGAGGATAAACTTCAAGAAATGGGGCTAGAGTTAGCGCCATATGCTAAGCCGTTCTATGATGAAAACAATAACAAGTATTACGAACTTAGTGTTACACGACGCTCTAGGGAAAAGAATGGCAAGCGTTTGAAATTTTATGCAAACAATAAAGTTAGCCAAAATGTAGTCGACAAACTCGAATCGCCAAGTACCAACCCAAAAGATGGTGTTGATGAAAATGTAAAATCGGCGCTTGAAATTTGCGAAAAGATGGCAGCATTTACTGGCGTTACACTTGCACCAAACAATAGCTCTAATGTGTTTATGCCGTCAAAATTAGGTAAAGTGTCTAGTAAGGCAAAAGGGTTGCTATCCGTACTTACATTAAATAGATGGAAGTCAAAGAAGTTTGTTCCGCAATCAGGTAGACTCTATATGAACATTAGCGAAATGAGTGGAACAGACATTGTGACGAATTATGTTTCTGCCTGCGCAATGAGATCATTTAATACGAATATAGAGACTTTCTTAAATGTCGTACAAAACGATCGAGATTTTTTAAGCAAGGACGGAAAGGACAAAGCTGCACAAATTAATGATTATAGAAAGAACTATGACCTAATCAAATACAAGCTTCACAACATTTGCACCGACTTAATCGCAAGCGAAATGAGCAAAATGTTGCCAAATAAAACTGCAGAAGAAAGGCTTGCAATGAGCGAATCGTATTTGACATCTGCAATGCAAAGAATGAACGAGCTTGGTAAATATTTGAACGACCCGTATGTAATGAAGTTTATTTCCACAACAGTTACAAATTCGGTTTCACGCTACAATGCTAATTTTGAGTTCTCTGCAAACCAAATTATGGAAGCGAACTGCAAAGTATGCGGATACAAAAACATCTTCAAAGATGGCAATAGAGAAACAGCAATCTTTGGTGAATATGAAGTGCCTGAAGCTGGGGACTTTAAGTTCTCTTCATTCCCAAATCCTGATGCAAAGAAAGAACAAACAACGCTCCATAATCCTGATGCAGATAAGGAACAAACAACGCTCCATAATCCTGATGCCGAGAAAGAGCAGCCAACAGACACCGATATGAATACTGCTCATAGTGATGATAGTAAAACATTTAAAGATTTTGGAAAAGAAATACCGGAAAGTGTGCAATATTTCCAAAATGTTATGGATAGGGTAACCTCAAAGCCAAGAACGGTTTCAAGTCAAGAGCTTGAAGATGCTATTAATTATTATAACGAAAGCGTCGATGAAATTACTGATCCAGATAAAAAAGTGGCAGAAAGTATGCAATATTTCCAAAATGTTGCAGACAGAACAACTTCAAGACCGAGAACAGTCTCAAGTGAGGAACTTGAAGATTCAATGAATTATTATAATAAAAGTGCCGATGAATTTGTTAATACGGACAAAAGAGTAGCGGAAAGTGTGCAATATTTCCAAAATGTTGCAGACAGGGTAACCTCAAAGCCAAGAGCGGTCTCAAGTGAGGAACTTGAAACATCATTGAATTATTTCAATGGAATTTCGGATAAAATTGATAGCAGACCTGCTAAAGCGTCTGAACAAGAAGTAGCAGATAGCGTAAGATTTTTTAATGATTTAGTGAATGGCGGCAACGAAAGTGAGAGTGATGCTAATAAGGCACAAAATGTTGTAGCGAAAGAAGAATTGCCAAAAGACAAAGAAAATGAGGTTGAAGAAGCCAACAATAAAAAAATAAATGTTGGCAAAGGAATAGTAAAATCAAAAAATGGAGAGATAGAAAAGCCTGCTTCCGTAGATCCTCAATTTACTATTTCAAAGAAGACATTTGGAGAGAGAACTTCTGATTCTGTTAGAAAAAGCATTTCTAAGTACATGGCTGGGTTGACCGCAAAAGCGCTTAATGAAAAAAGTTTGAGCGATAAAAAGCGTGCTGTCGAAAAAGAGAATGCAAGTCCAATCTCGGCTGAAAGAGCGCAAGCAGTATCAGCAAGCCAAAACGCTGTGACAACATTGTACAACAATGCTCACACCGGTAATACATCTAAGCAAGCTATAGAAGTTATTGACAAAGCAAGCCGTTTTGGGAACAATGCTGAAGTGATTGAAGCGGCAACGCTTAAAGAACTTGACAAATTTACTGCTACAGAAGTCGATAAAGTGCTTAAGACATATGAAGATAATAAGGCTAAGTACCCAGAATGGGGCGCCTGCAAAACGCCTGCAAGTTTTATGAACTATTATTATAAAAATATTGTAGGAGCAGAAGCTAAATATGGCAACGATCTAAAAAAACAAGTAAAAACTGTTTGCCGTAAAATGGATGCATCAGTTGCTGCCGATGCAACTCTTACGCATGATGGTAAAAAGTATAGAATGTATGATTCAACGACATTCATCGAAAAGGATGAAAAGAGTAATACTTCAGGGCTTAACGCTTACACTATTCGCAAGATAGTTCCACAAGCAAATGCTGATCCAAAATTGGAAACTATAACGGTTTATTCAGATAATGATGATTTACTGGAAAATACTGAATATGATGAGCAATTCCGTGATACTTTCAGCGATGTAGAAGAAATGAGAACCAATAATGGTTACATCGGGAAAGGTGTTCGTGGAATGAAAAAACCGCTTGTAATTAGACAAAAAGCGGATGAATTGCGTAGAGTAAAAATGCTTCAAGCATCAAAAAATGACTAGTAATGATTTATAAAACCAAAAGGAGAGAAAAATGGACGCAAATGACCCAAAAGTAATTGAATTGAGTTTCAAAGTTTTGGAATCAATAATTTTAAAATGTGAAGATAAAGATTACAACGACATTATGAAAATTGCTCAAATTATGAACAAGAACGCACAATTTGGGGACTATCCCGAAGAAGTGAAGCTTGCATATACTGAGGCAATTAGTAAATTGGAAACCTTGAACCAAGACCAAATCAATGATTTGCGCGAAATGCTCAAAGCAGAAGACTAAAAAGAATCCACATTGACCGCAAATAAATGGAGGAACCGCCCAAACTGAATTTGGCGGTTCTTTTGCATAAATTACTTGAAAATCCGCGCAAGTACTGCAAAATGTTTGATAAAATGAGCATTTTATGGTAAAATACATTAGAGGAAACAATATGTATATGACCAAAAGCAATGAAGGCGAAAATAGTAACGCAATGCGTTTTATAACAGCCTACAACACAATCGACAACGCCTTGCGCTCAATTTATAACTTTAAGCGTAATATGACATACGCCGATATGATTAGGCGCGCATCAAACCTAAACTATGTTGTGAGGAAGTATGAAGACAAACTCATCGATTATGGCAGGTTGCGCAACGCAATCGTGCATTCAAGTTATGAAGATGTCGTCATTGCTGAACCGCATATTGATGTGCTTGAAGAGTTTGAGAAAATCGCTGCACTGCTCAGCACGCCACCAAAAGCGATTTCAACAATTGCAACGCGCGACGTAATTACATTGCAGGCGAACACGCCCGTGCGTGAAGTCTTGAAAACGATGTCAAAACGGGGATATAAAAATATTCCAATATACGAAGATGATATGCTCATCGGCGTCGCGAACGCTGGCAAGCTCGCCGAAACACTTGGCTCAGCACTACTTGCGTGCGAAAACTTGCAGGAGTTTGTAGATGAAACATCAATCGGCGACATACTAATGCAAACAGTAGACGAAAACTACTATGTCATCACAAATTCCAAAGTTACAATCGAACAAATTATGGAATTATTTAACACAAACCGCAAATTGCTCGTCATTCTCATTACGCAAAACGGCAATAATCTTGATAAACCGCTCGGTATAATAACCGTCGGCGACGTCGTTGATATGAATAAAATTTTGGATTTATACTGATAATTATTTATAAGACTATGATATAAGGGAAGAAAATGGAAACAAAAGATTTGATTATATATGAGGACAACCACATTATGGTTGTCGTGAAACCGCAAAACATACCAACCCAAGAGGATTCTAGCGGCGACGAAGATATGCTCACAATGCTAAAAAACTACATCAAAGTGCGCGACAATAAGCCAAACAACGTATATCTCGGGCTTGTTCACCGCCTAGACCGCCCAACTGGAGGCGTTATGGTCTTTGCAAAAACCAGCAAAGCAGCAAGCAGACTCTCTGAGCAAATGAAAGAAGGAGGCTTTGAAAAGCGCTACGTCGCAGTCTTAAACGGCGTACCAAAAGAAAAGCGCGGGAAACTCGTACACCACTTGAAAAAAGATGAATATAATAACATCGTTAGCATCGTACCAAGTTTGACAACCGGTGCAAAGCGTGCGGAATTAGATTATGAAATTTTGGACACGAAAGACAATCTCGCCCTCGCAACAATCTTATTGTATACGGGGCGCGGACACCAAATTCGCGTGCAAATGAACGCAATTAATTGTCCAGTTTTTGGCGACCAAAAATACGGCGCAGGGCAAGTGAAAAACAACCTCGCACTTTGGGCATATAACCTAAAGTTTGAACATCCAACAACAAAAGAAAGAATGAACTTTATCGTAATGCCACCCAAAGAAGAATACCCATTCAGCGAATTTGATATCGACCGCTTTTTGAGCATCCACGTCGAATAGGTTTTTTGCAATAATTTACAATAAATGATTAAAATTTTCAAAATACTACACATAATTTGTGATAGTATTTTTTTATGGAAATAGCAAGAAAAAAAGCAGTAGCACTGAAAGTGGCAAAATACGCCATATACCTAATGATGATGATAGTCCTCAATTCCGCAACGCTCAACGGCAATCTACAACCCTTTGGTTTTGCAATGTTCTTTGCACTCATTTGGTGCAATCAAAACATATTTTTGGTGTCAATCATATACTTTCTTTCTTGTATAGTTTTTGGACTGACGGAACAAGTACTCGTATGCTCAATCACAACAATTGTTTTGTTTTTGTTCTTTTATTTTTTGCACTATAAATTCAAAAAACCGCTCAATATTTGGCTCATATTAGTGTACGGTTTTTTGTGCCAAGTTGGCTTTTTATACTACACAGTGACTAGCGTCGACGGACTCTATTTGAGCCTAGCATATGTGACCGTCGGTTTGATATTTTTGCTAGCAACATTATCATTTTTTCAAGCAGTCGTTAAAAAAAAGTTTTGCAATTTCAACCTTGAAGAATGCGTGTGCGCAGGGCTCTTTTTAGCAGTATTTTCACTAGGACTTTCTAACTTTGAACCTTTCCATATTGCACTCGTGCAAATCTTTGCAATTTTTTTGTTGATATTGCTGAAAAACGTCAGTAAAACAACAATGTTTTTGGCAGCAATAACAATGGGGTTAGGCGCAAGCCTAAATACATTTTTTGCAGGTTACCTATATTTTTTTTGCGGGATAGCCGTCATAATTTGCGTGTTTAGTGACAAAAATCCGCTTTTGCTGATTTTTTCCGCATTGCTTTGTGACCTCTTTGTGGGATTATACATACAAGTATTTCCAGTCTATCATTTTCAATCATTAATCGCAACATTTTTGGGGTGCGCAGCGTATGTTTTTTTGCCAAAAAATTGCAAAGAAAGACTAATCTATCTAATCGCAAGTAGCGAAAAAGGAACGCTCGTTGAAAATGTAGTAAACTCGCAAGCAAAAAAGTTGAACCGAAAAATTTTGGAAACTGCCGAAATTTTTACCGAATTAGAAAACTTGTTTGCATCAATGTCGCGCGGACAAATGACGCAAGAAGAAGTTGTCAGCACAATTACGCAAGAACTCGTGCAAAAATCTTGTCAAGATTGCAAAGACAAAAACCGCTGCTTGCGTTTGACTAGCAATGAAACAATGGAACTTTTACACGACCTCGCTTTTATAGCACTTCAAAAAGGCAAACTAACGCTCGTCGATGTTGAAAGCAGGCTTTCTAGTAAATGTATTAGAATAAACACCTTGCTCACACAACTAAATGCAATGGTAGAGGAATTTAACAAATATCAAAATAGCATCACAAAAGCGGACACCTCGCGTAGAGTCGTTGCAAAAAGTCTCGGCGGTGTCAGCACAATTTTGCAGGAACTTGCCAACAATGTCGACAACCAAATTCGTCTCGACTCACAACTTGAAAAAAATATTCAAGAAGAACTTACCTATGAGGGCGTTTTGTGTCGCGAAATTTTGCTATATGAAAAAGATAAAAACGTAATAATAAATATGCTCATAAAAAATGAAAACCTTTTCAAAAGCAAACTCACAAACATAGTCTCTAAAGTCGCAAAGCAAAAAATGATTATCTCATCTATCGAAACAAGCACAACGCCCAACTTTAGCACAGTAATAATGAAGCCGCAGCCAAAGT